>NZ_JBVVPW010000028.1:78105-95776 GCF_055811385.1 Mesorhizobium sp. WSM4849 | reverse complement strand
AGGCGACGAAAAAGCCAATCCGCCGCAGCAAGGATAACGCTCATGCCCTAAGTTAGCGCCTATGGGGCGCTGTCCCTACGACGTCTCTCAGCTTAGAACGTCCTTTGCGCGTTCAGAAAGACGCACACTCCAGGCTAACCGCGCACGAGCAAGGTTGGCGATCCTTCGCGCCCCCCTCTGCCCTGCCGGACGTTCGTCGTTCGGAAAGCCAAGCAATTGGCTTTCCGTCCGCTGCGCGGACCACTCCTCAACCCCCACAAGGGGCCACAAGGGGGAGATTGGCAGCATCAGCGTCCGCCTGATTTCTCAGCGCGTCCATCCGGCTTCATGATGATCTCGCGATGCGGATAGGGGATGTCTATGCCGTTTTCCCTAAAAGTGTCCCACAGCGCCAGCAGTACCCTGCCGCGCACGTTGGTCAGACCTTGCTGAGGGTCGTGGATCCAGAAGCGCAGGACGAAATTGAGCGAGGACTCGCCGAAGTCGGTGAGCCAGCAGACCGGCCGCCGGTCCGCTTCGACCCGGCCGACGCTCATGGCGGCCGCTATCGCCAGTTCGCTGACCTTATGTGGGTCGGCGTCGTAAGAGACCCCGAAATTGACGTCGAGCCGCACAAGGTTATCGCTGAACGACCAGTTGATGACCCTTTGGGTGATGAAGTCTTCGTTCGGGATCAGGAATTCGCGGCCGTCGCGCGTCACCACCGAGACGAACCGCGCCCGCAATTCGCGAACCCAGCCGAAAGTACCTTCGAGCGAAATGGTGTCGCCCGGCTTGATCGACTTGTCGAGCAGGATGATCATGCCGGAGACGAAATTTGAAACGACCTTTTGCAGTCCGAAAGCCAGGCCGACGCCGACGGCGCCGGAGAATATCGTCAGAGCCGTCAGGTCGAGACCGACGGAAGACAGGGCGATGGCACCCGCCACCAGCACAAGGCCGATCTTTGCGACCTTGCCGACGAGGACGCGGATCGAGGGTGTCAGCTCTTCGGAGATCCGGACGCGCTCATCGATATACTTGCCGACGACCACCGCAAGCCAAACCGTGGCGATCAGCAGCAGCGCCGCTTTCAGCACGATGAGCGCCGAAAGGCGAACCGCGCCCAACGGTATTGCCAGGCTGTCCAGGAAAGCCGCGGCGTCGTCATCGATGCCCAGGATGACAAGGGCCGCATAGATCCAGGTCAGCCAGGCGAGAGCCCGCGCAACGAGGCGGTTGCGGATGATGCGCGACAGCACCGACGCGAACAGCCACGCGAGGGATAACGAGAGCGCGATATAGATGAAATGGCTCCGGCTTGGCCAGGTGATGGCGCGCATGAGAATGAGCGCGGCAAGCAGGAAGACCGTGAACAGGATCCAGTCGGTGCGCCGCAACAGGGCAACCACGACCCTCAACAGTCCGGGATGCCCCTTGATCTGGCGTGCCCGGTCCTCCACGAGCGGTTCGATGCGCTGCGCCGCGAGCTTCGCGACCAGGAAGAGCACGACGATGATGGCAGCCTGATAGAAAAACCACGGCGTCACGGCGTAGTCGAACCATCGGCTGGCCCAGGCCAGCGATTCATCGAGGGCGTTGCGAAAATCCATTCCCACACGACCGTTATGGACTGGCGAACAGCCATCCACAATGTCGCCGGCCTCGTGAAGGGTCAAGCCGGCGATCGCCTTCAGCGCCCCCGCTCTGCACCTCCGCCTCGCAGTCCCGTCGCCTCTGGCCGGTGCGCTGGACATGTCAGCCGCCGCCACGGATGCCTTCTGGCGCCAGTTCCATCACCCGGTTTAAGCGCGCGGCCGGGAAGCGGCGGCCGGAAACTTCCACCGATTGGAAACAGCCGCTGGAAACCGCTAACGCATAACATTAGCTTGCTCTTATATTAGGTTGGGCGTATGTATCTAAATGGCCGGTGATCTACCCCCCAACCGGTTAGGCTCGGCGCCAGTCCCGCCCCCCTCAGGCCAACGACGCCGAGCCGCTCGGCCCCTGTTGCTCTCGCGGCAGCTTAGCTCCGTAACCCAGGCGCCTCCTGCCCCGTCCTCTCGACATACTCCGTATAGCCGCCGCCATAGGTGTGGATGCCCTCTGGCGTCAGTTCCAGCACGCGGTTCGACAGCGCCGCGAGAAAATGGCGGTCGTGCGAGACGAACAGCATGGTGCCCTCATACTGCGAAAGTGCTGTGATCAGCATTTCCTTGGTGGCGATGTCGAGGTGGTTGGTCGGCTCGTCCAGCACCAGCAGGTTGGGCGGGTCGAACAGCATCAGCGCCATCACCAGCCGCGCCTTCTCGCCGCCCGACAGCACCCGGCATTTCTTCTCGATCTCGTCGCCGGAAAAGCCGAAGCAGCCGGCCAGCGCGCGTAGCGGCGCCTGGCCTGCCTGCGGAAAGGCGTCCTCCAGCGTCTGGAACACGCTGCGCTCGCCCTCCAGCACTTCCATGGCGTGCTGGGCGAAATAGCCCATCCTGACGCTCGGGCCGCGCGCCACCGTGCCATCGTCCGGCTCGGAAGCGCCGGCCACCAGCTTCAACAGCGTCGACTTGCCGGCGCCGTTGATGCCCATCACGCACCACCGCTCGCGGCGGCGCACCTGGAAGTCCAGCCCCTCGTAGATCGAGCGGCTGCCATAGCCCTTGTGGACGTTCTTCAGCGTCACCACGTCTTCGCCGCAGCGCGGCGCCGGCTGGAAGTCGAACGACACTTTCTGGCGGCGCTTGGGCGGCTCGACGCGGTCGATCTTCTCCAGCTTCTTCACCCGGCTCTGCACCTGGGCGGCATGCGAGGCGCGCGCCTTGAAGCGCTCGATGAAGGCGATTTCCTTGGCCAGCATCGCCTGCTGGCGCTCGAACTGCGCCTGCTGCTGCCGGTCGGCGATCGCCCGCTGCTGCTGGTAGAATTCATAGTTGCCGGAGTAAGCGGTCAGCGAGCCGCCATCGATCTCGACCACCTTGTTGACGATGCGGTTCATGAACTCGCGGTCGTGCGAGGTCATCAGCAGCGCGCCGTCGTAATTTTTCAGGACCTGCTCCAGCCAGATCAGGCTTTCCAGGTCGAGATGGTTGCTCGGCTCGTCGAGCAGCATGGCGTCGGGCCGCATCAGCAGGATCCTGGCCAGCGCCACGCGCATCTTCCAGCCGCCGGAAAGTTTTGCGACGTCGCCGTCCATCATCTCCTGGCTGAAGCCGAGGCCGTCCAGAACCTCGCGGGCGCGGCCATCCAGCGCATAGCCGTCGAGTTCCTCGAACCGCGCCTGCAGGTCGCCGTAGCTGGCGATGATCGCCTCCATCTCATCGCCGCGATCGGGATCGCCCATGGCGGCTTCGAGTTCGCCCATCTCGGCCGCCACTTCGCTCACCGGCCCGGCGCCGTCCATCACTTCGGCTACCGCGCTGCGGCCCGCCATGTCGCCGACATCCTGGCTGAAATAGCCGATGGTGACGCCGCGATCGACGGCGACCTGGCCCTCGTCGGGCTGCTCCTCGCCGTTGATCATGCGAAACAGCGTCGTCTTGCCGGCGCCGTTGGGGCCGACCAGCCCGACCTTCTCGCCCTTCTGCAAGGAGGCGGAGGCCTCGATGAAGACGATCTGCCGTCCGTTCTGCTTGCTGATGCTTTCCAGTCGAATCATGCTTTTCACGCGTGCCCAAGGGATTTTCCCCGCGCCAATACGCGATAGGCCGCGCCTGCGGAAGCCCGCAAAGCAAGAGGTTGCGTGCCAAATTGTCCGAACCGGGCTGATATATATGGCTGGTTGGCTGACCCTGCGGGACGTCCAATGGACATTCCGGAACCGTCCGGTCTCGAACTGATGACCTTCGGTTCGGGTCACAGCTAGAGCGGATGCGTTCAAACTAAAACTGGCATCCCGCTCTATCTATTTGTTTTAGCCGCATTTCTACGGCGCCAAGTGATTCCACTTGGCTGCAAAACGCGCTAGAGCCGGGCACCAGCTCCATGGTCGAGCCAGGCAATACTCTCACAGGCAATACTCTCAGGGGGGTCAGCTCCTGCGGCTTCCGCGCCGGGCCTATAGGCCGCCCAGAGGAGGTAGACAAAATACCCAACCTGCAAAACGATCAAGGCAATGATCATCCCGCCGGTCGCCTTCCAGATTGAACCCGTTGCCCAATAAGTCGAAATCGCCACGACAGACGACATGGTGAGGATGCCCACCAGGAACCGCAGGAGTTTCATGAATTCCCAAAGCCGTCCCGGAACTTACAACAGTCGAGACGCCTTCTCCCTACCCCAACACTCGTTACCCAATAACCCGAAACCAGCATCTCATTATTTTAGGGGTGGCGCAAGTACCATGTCGAGTAACGGCTGCGCCGGTACAACTTTTGGTTTACAATTGGCTCCCGGTCCGGAAGGACCCGCTGATCGTTCCGTTTGAGGTTCGACCGAATAGCGGAACCTCAGATAGTGCCGGCAGTTTAGAAAGATGACCTCAAACACCGAAAGGAGGATGAGATGAAGACGCTTACCGCTATTTTGCTCGCCACCTCTATGATCGGCCTGAGCGCCGGCACGGCAAGCGCCACCTGCCATGAGACGACCGCATCGATAAAAGCTCAATCAGGCGTCGCAAAAGACGCAACGCGTGCGCCCCTCGAAACCGATGCGAATGCCGGCAACAGGGTAGAGGGCGGCCCGACCAACAAGACCGGCAACACCATGCCGCTTGCCAACCAGGAAGCCGGTGGCGATAAAAACCTTGCCACTTCGCAGCAGGATGTCGAGGCGCAGCAGGAGGGCGAGAAGACAGCGGCGGCCAAGGCCGACCCCTGCAAGCCGGATTGACGCGGAAAAGCCGGCAGCACAACGCCGCGCTGAATGCCGCCAATGGCGCCGAGATCAAGGCGGGCGAGCTGATAACTCTATTCAAGCCCGCCGCTTTGCTGTGCTTGGCGATGTAGGCTGCTGTCCAGCGAGCGTGGCGCCGTTTCTGGCCGATCTATCTGCGCAGCGAGCGCCGGAATTGCTCGTCGAGCCGCTGGAACTCGGCAAACAGCCTATCGCAGGCCCGGCGACCTGCTTCGCAGCGCATAGTCCGTTTTTGGCGCCAGTTGCCTTGCCAATCCCTGCTGAGGCGTCTGCACGTTATGGCGGGGTAGGCCTGTTCGGTGGGTCTTGTGAAACTCCACTGCGTCAGCTCGTCAGTAGAAACGAACAGTTCGAAGCGGGACGAAGCAGGAACCCGGCGCAGCGCTGGAGATGCCTTCACTCGCCTGATCAAATCAAGTGCGTCAGCACCGTGGAAACCGCACATCGTTGACGGCCCTTGTCCGTCGCGGTGAATGTCTTCGGCCAAGTTCTGAGCGTGCGCGTTGGCGTAGGTTGCGAGCATAATCGCGCCAATTACAAGAGATCTTCTCATCCGAGCATTCCTGTCGCCTGCTGTCTTCCGTCAGCATCTGTACTTGCAGCAGCCCCTCACCCAATCCCGCCTGTCACCGCGTAGGCGCCGGCGGCGCTCCCGTCCGCTAGCCGCACGACAGCAGTGACGATCGAGCCGTACGAGCCGCGCCAGACGCTGTGGATTCTCTCATGCTCTTTGGCCGGTACGACTGCACGCCCGGTGAAGTGCGCGCCGGTCCGCAGCATGCGAATGGGCTCGCCGTTGACATGGACTCTCACGCTGATCTCGGTTCCGGCCTCGCCATGCACATCAAGCGTGATGGTAATCTCGTCCTGATCATCCCCATGGCGCGTCTCGGCGGCAAGCGCGACGGTGAGCGGCGGCGCCTCGCCGGGCCGGCGGGCGGCAGGCCGGGCGAAAAAAACATCGTCGGGAAGTTCCGGCGTGCGCGGCGGGCGGGTGCGGCGCTGGCCAAAACGCTCGAAGTCGCCGGCCAGCCGCAGCAACCGGGTGTCGTCATATGCCTTGCCGGCGAAGGTGAGGCCGACCGGCATGCCGATATCGGCCGTCGTGCTCATCGGCACGGTGACGGTCGGAATACCGAGATGGCGCCACACCAGATTGCCGTTGGCGACCCAGGTGCCTTTGCGCCACGCGAGCGCTGCGGACCCCTCGTTGACATCCGCGTCGGCCGGTCCGACATCGGCGACCGCCGGGAACACCACCGCGTCGAGCCCTTGCGCGTCCAGCCAATCCTCGAAATCGACGCGCCGGGTCGCCTCCAGGCCTTTCAGGCCGGCCTCCAGCCCGGGGATATCAGTGAAGGGTGTCACGCCGCGCTTGGCCCGCTCGACATATTCCGCCAGATCGAAACTGTCCTCATAACGGTCCGGCAACGTGCCCGGCGGCTGCGGAAAGATTCTTGGGCCGTCGACCGAGGACAGATCGGGGATCGCGGGGTCGGCATTGCCGCGCAGAAAATCGTCCCATGCGAAAATGCTCAGATCCCATATCTCGCGCTCAGCGAATTCTTCCGGCACCAGCCGGCGATCGACCATGTTTTTTGTGCCCGGCCGGTCGCGCTCGTAGTTGGAGACGACAGGGAAATCGACCTCGACCACATCAGCGCCGAGCCGCCGCAGATCCGCTGCCGCCTGCTCCCACAGCTCCAGCACCGAGGCGCGGGTCTGGATCGGCACATCAGCCTCCATATCGCGGCCGATATACATGCGGGGCACGCCGAGCCGCACGCCTTGCAGCGCCCCCTCCAGCTCGAGCCCGGTGAAGCGCGGCGGCCGCACGGCCGAGCTCTTCGGCAACGCCACCCAGGGCTGCGCGCACCAGAAATCGCCGGAGGTGTCCGGGTCGTCGGCGACGATCACGTCGAGCAGTTCGAGCATATCTCGCACACTGCGCGTATGCGGCACCACCACGTCCATGGTCGGCACCAGCGGCCAGTTGCCGCGCACCGAAATGACACCGCGCGACGGCGTGTAGGCGACCAGCGCATTGTTCGACGCCGGCGCCCGGCCGGACGACCATGTCTCCTCGCCGAGCCCGAAGGCGGCGAAGCTGGCCGCGGTCGCGGTCCCGGAACCATTCGATGACCCCGACGCGAAGGCCGCGGTCAGGTATTCGGCATTGTAGGGGCTTTCCGCCCTTCCGTAGACGCCGCGCTGCATGCCGCCATTGGCCATCGGCGGCATGTTGGTCAGCCCGATCAGCACTGCGCCGCCGGCCCGCAGCCGCCCGATGGTGAAGGCGTCCTCGTTGGCGGTGAGATGCTCGAAGGCGGGCGAGCCGGCGGCCACCGTCAGGCCTGCTACCTTGTAGCTGTCCTTGGCGGTATAGGGGATGCCGTCCAGCGGCCCGAGGGTCGCACCATTCCTGCGGCGCCGGTCGGACGCGGCGGCCTCCTCGAACATTTTCGGATTGAGCACCGGAACGGCGTTGAGAGCGATGCCATGCCGGTCATACCTGGCGATCCTGCGCAGGCAGGCGCCGACCAGCTCGACGCTGGTGACGGTGCCGTCATCGAGCGCTTGCCGCAGCTGTTCAATCGACGCCTCGACGATGTGGAGATTGGTCACTTTAGGAAGCCAAACGTGATCTTCGCCTACAATGTCTTGGTGTCCAACAGACCGTCTTCCTTCATCATATCCAGATAGATCTGGACTGCGGGATGGCCATGGGACGAAGCCTTGAGCAGCCATTTGGCGGCTTCCTTGTAGTCCGGTTGTCCATCGATACCGCGATAATACAGCATCCCAAGACTGGCTTCGGCATCGACATTTCCCGTTTTCGCGGCGGCCAGCCACCAGGACTCGGCGGACTTGTCGTCTCTGGCGATGCCTTCACCGTTGGCATAGGCGTACGCCAAACCGAGTTGAGCATCGACATTTCCCTGCTTTGCGGCTTTGCTCCACCATGTGAATGCTTGGCCGTCGTCCTCGCCGACGCCTCTTCCT
Organism: Mesorhizobium sp. WSM4849; assembly: GCF_055811385.1. Lineage (NCBI taxonomy): Bacteria > Pseudomonadati > Pseudomonadota > Alphaproteobacteria > Hyphomicrobiales > Phyllobacteriaceae > Mesorhizobium > Mesorhizobium sp. WSM4849. Next base: position 87,946 of record NZ_JBVVPW010000028.1, on the reverse strand, counting down.
GTGCCGTAAAGTACACCAATATTGTATTGCGCTTCCGCAAGACCGCTGACTGCGGCCTTCATCCACCATTCGAATGCCAAATCGTCGTCCTGCGCCAGCCCTCGACCTTCATTATAGAGAATGCCAAGCAGATATTGGCCGGGCGCATCCCCGTTTTCCGCAGCCTTTCGCGCCCAGATGACGGCCAGCCGATCGTCCTGTTCAACGCCTTTGCCATAGTGAAAAGCCTGGCCGAGACCGCTGGCGGCCTCTATATTTCCTGCCACTGCAGCCTTGCGCCACCAGGAAACCGCTTGGAAGTCATCCTGAGCAACGCCTTCGCCTCTGGAATACAGAAGACCAAGCATGGATTGAGCAGCCGCATTCCCCTCGTCCGCTGCCTTTCGCGCCCACTTCACGGCAAGCTGATCATCCTTTTTGACGCCTTGGCCGAGATAGTATAGCCGGCCGAGAGCGAAGGCGGCTTCCATATTTCCTGCCTCGGCAGCCTTGCCGAACCAGTACACTGCCAGCCCGTCATTCTGGGCAACGCCGTGGCCCTGCCCATACATCAGACCAAGATCGAACTGGGCGACGGGATCGCCTGCCTCGGCCAAAACCGTCAACGGACCAAAGGCCTGGACATAGTTCTCGGCCAGCAGCGCGGTTTTCGCCTTATGCGCAGCCGACCAGAGGACATAGAAGTGGCGTGTCGGGAAAAACAGCACCGTGGCGGCCAGCGCAAGAAAAACCGCCGCGATAACCTTCCGACGATAGGGCCCGGGGGAACTGGCAAAGGATGCTGTCGCTACAACCAGTCCGTTTTCATTGTCCACGTGAGCTGATCCGTCCATCGCCATCAGCAATCATTAGCGCGGAGCTTTTCCTTGCGAAATATCCCTAGCTTGAAAATCTGTTCAATCTGGCGCTCCGGCGAAAAGAACCATGCCGTCTCCGCCGCCCGCCGGCCAGTCCCGGATGGTGCGGTCGTAGCCGCCGGTCAGCACTGTGCCGTCGGCGGCGAACGCCACGGCGTAGACCGGTCCGGACCGGCTGTCGAACAGCGCGGTCTCGCCGCCGGTTTCCATGTCCCACAGCCGTGCCGTACCGTCGAGCGAGCCCGACAGCAGCCGCTTGTCGTCGGCCGACAGCGCCAGCGCATAGACCGTGCCCAAATGGCCATCGAGGCGGCGGACTTCACGGCCGCTGTCGAGATCCCAGAGCTTGATCGTATAATCGCCGCTGCCGGTGATCAGATGGCGCCCGTCAGCCATGAACACGATCCCGTAGGGGCCGCGCTCATGCCCGTGCCAGCTGCGCAGCTGCTTGCCGGTGCCGATGTCCCATAGTTTTAGCGTGCCTTCGATACTGCCGCTGATCGCGCGTGTGCCGTCGGGCGAGACGGCGACCCCGCTGATCGACCAGTCGTGCCCCGGCATAACATGCAGCACCGAGCCTTTCTCGATATCCCAGACGATGACCCTGCCGGTGTCGTGCCCGCTGACGGCACGTCTGGCGTCCGGGCTGATCGCCAGCTTGTTGACGCCGCCGTTCTGCCCTGACGAGAAGACGTGCAGCACCGCGCCATCGACGAGCTGGCGCAGCACGATCTCGCCATCGTCGCCCGCCGTCAGCGCCCGCGCCCCATCGGGCAGGAAAAGCGCGGTACGCGCCATGTCCTTGTGGACGCCAAGGGTGCGGATCAGGCGCTTGCCGTCGATATCCCAGAGCTTGACCGTGCGGTCGGTACTGGCGCTTAGGATCGAGTGACCGTCGGGCGCTGCCGCCAGCCAGACCACTGCATCACGGTGGCCATCCGGTTGCGTCGGCTGCGGCGGCGGAGCCTGGGGCAACGGCGCGACGGTCTGCGGTGGCGCGGCCGGGGCTGGAGCAGGCTCCGGCGGTGAGACAGGTGGGGCCAGCGCGACCTCGGATGGCGAGGCAGGCGCTGGCGGCTGTATCGCTTCCGGCTCCGGGGCCGGTGCGCTGGTGACGTCTTGGCCTTGCGGCGCGCTCGGCACGACTTGCTCGGCGGTCATGCTTTTGCCGGCGTCCTGTGGCTGCCGCGACCAGGGGCCGAGCTGGTCGGCCACCAGAGCGAGCACGGCGAGGAACGGGACGACGGCGAAGAGCCGCCGCAGGCGTGGTCGTCCGCCGGGTTGCGTTTCGGCGCCCCTGCCGAACAGCGGCACCTTCGGATCGTGCGTCGATCGGCCCGGCAACAGGCCGGCCCAGAACAGCAGGGCTGCAAGGGCTGAGACAACGCCCGCTGTCCCGAAAAAAGCCAGGCGCACCGACGCGAAGCCTTCGCCGGCGCCCCCGCCGCCCAGCGCGAAATACACACGTGTGAAGCAGAGCATGCCGATCGCCAGCAGCAGCATTGCGAGCAGCCTGTCGACAAACCTGTTCATCGGGCTCCCCCTCGGGCCGCTGTTCGCTTTGCCCGCAATGATGCCGGTCGGCGTCGGGCTTGTCGATGCCCCGGTTCAATTCCGCAGATTGCCAGCGAACAGCAGCGCAAAAACGCTCGCCTGCGCCAAAGCGCTGGATGTGCCTGGGACACTCTCGGTCGCCGCAATGTTGCCCGCTCGTGCGCTAGAATCGCTCGGCAGGGGCTCAAGACCGATCGAGGCCAAGTGATGGATGAGTGGAAATTGCCTTGGGAAGGCGGCTGCCTGTGCGGCGGGATACGCTTCCGGATAAGCGCACCGCCCTTGCTGACAATGGCCTGTCATTGCACCGGCTGCCAGAAGCTGAGCGCGAGCGCTTATTCCCTGACCATGGCCGTGCCAAGCGAAGGCTTGACCGTTACGCAGGGCGAGCCGGTGGTCGGTGGCATGCATGGGCCGCACCGGCAACTCTACTGCCCGCATTGCAAGAACTGGATGATCACGCAGCCGCACGGCCTGGACTTCTTCGTCAATGTTCGCGCAACAATGCTCGACGAGCACCATTGGTACGTGCCCTTCGTCGAGGTTTTCACGTCGGAAAGGCTGCCCTGGGCAACGACCGCCGCCAGCCACAGCTTCGCCGCCCAACCCAACCTTGAGGGGTATGCGCCTTTGATCGAGGCCTTCGCACGCGAAGGAGCGCGACCAATGTGACTGGTTGCGAGTATGGCTGGCGAAAGCGATGGCGACCTGCAATCTCCCCCCTCGTGGGGGAGATGTCCGGCAGGACAGAGGGGGGCGCTGTCCCGCCGGCTTTCAACCAACGCGACTGCGCCCCTATGTCACCCGATGAACCGGCTGGCGATCCTACGCGCCCCCTTTGCCCTGCCGGGCGTCTCCGCCCTCGTGGCAGGGGCTTATCGCAGGTGGAAAGCCGAGGCTTTCGCTCTACGATGGACCCCCCACCCCTACCCCTCCCCACAAGGGGGAGGGAGACTTCCGTTGGCACTGACCTCGGCAAATCGCCTGCCTTTCAGCGCCAAAGGGAATGTGAAAGCGCGCGGCAGCGTTCCCTCCCCCTTGTGGGGAGGGTTAGGGTGGGGGGTCCATCTTCGCAAGAATCCAAATGCGGTTGCCCTGCCCCACAAGGGGGGAGATTGGCTCTCCACCCTCACCGCAATTCCACCCACACAGGGGCATGGTCGCTGGCGCCGGTCTCGCCGCGCACGTTGCGGTCGATGCCGGCCGCGGTCAGCCGGCGCGCCAGTTTCTTGCTGATCAATAGATGATCGAGCCGCAGGCCGGCGTCGCGCGGCCAGCGGTTGCGGCGATAATCCCAGAATGTATAGAGCGTTTCCTTCGGGTGTTTCTTGCGCAGCGCGTCGGTCCAGCCCTGGTCGAGCAGTGCTGCGAAAGCGGCGCGGCTTTCCGGCTGCACCAGCGCATTGTCGTCATAGGAGCGGGTCGGGTAGATGTCGCGCGGCTCGGGCACGATGTTGTAGTCGCCGGCCAGCACCACCGGCAGGCCGGTGTCGAAAAGTTCCGCCGCATGCGCGTTCAGGCGCTCATGCCACGCCAGCTTGTACTGGAATTTCGGACCGGGCTGCGGGTTGCCGTTCGGCGCATAGAGGCAGGCGACGACGATGCCGTTGACCGCCGCCTCGATATAGCGGGCCTGGTTATCGCTGTCGTCGCCGGGCAGCGCCTCGCGGGTCAGAACGGGTTCTGAACCCCGCGCCAGTACGGCGACGCCGTTCCAGGTCGGCTGCCCCACCCAAACCGCGCCATAGCCGGCCGCCGCGAGTGCCGTGCGCGGAAACTGCGTCTGCCTCGCCTTCAGCTCCTGCAGGCAGACGATGTCGGGCTTGGCGACAGTCAGCCAGGTGAGCAGGTTTTGCAGCCGGCCGTTGATGTTGTTGATGTTGAAGGTGGCGATCTTCATCGGGCAGAAATCAGAGCCGGCCCGCCCACGCCTTCACCGCATCAGCGAGTGTCTTCAGATGATCGGCAGTGGAGAAGCCGGAGATGCTCCTGCGCGGCTTCAAATCGTGGTCGCCATCCTCCAGCCAAAGGATTTCGATGCGGTCGGAAAGGTCGTAGGTCGCTACCTCGTCCCTGGTCCCGAACTCATCGCGCGTGCCCTGGAAGATCAATGTCGGCGTCCTGAGATCGGCGAGGTGTTTTGTCCGAAGCTGCGTCGGTTTCGCCGGCGGATGGAAGGGATAGCCCAGACAAAGCAGCCCTGAAATCTCACCCTTCGAAAACATCTCGTCGGCGATCATCGAGGCAACGCGGCCGCCCATCGACTTGCCGCCGATGATGAGCGTTCCCTTCACGCCCTTCGCCCTGAGGTCGGCGATCGCCTTGATGTATTCGGGATTCACCGTCTCGGCGCGCGGCGGCGGCTTGCGATGACCGTAGCGGCGGGCCGCCATGTAGTGGAATTCAAAGCGCGCAACGCGGAAGCCGGCTTCGGCCAGCGCTTTTGCCGTGGCATTCATCGAGGCCGAGTCCATCGGCGCCCCGGCGCCATGCGCGAGCAGGACGGTGATGGCGGCGGTTTCGGGGCCGTCGAAGAGGAATGTGGTCATCACAGGGTGCCTCGCAGATGAAGGTCGAGTTCCTTCGCGCCCCCCTCTGGCCTGCCGGCCATCTCCCCCTCAAGGGGGGAGATTAGCAGCTTCGTCTCCCCGCCCACTCCCCAACGGTGGTAGTTGGCGAAACCGTCGGTGACAGCCAATCTCCCCCCTTGAGGGGGAGATGCCAAGTGGTGGCAAAGAGGGCAGGACAGAGGGGGGTGTTCAAGCGCGACCAAACGAGCCCTCACCCTGCCGACATCCGCGCCAGTTGCAAATCGACGAACTGAATGCCCCTGGCCGCCATGCGCGCCCATTCGGAGCCGGCGTCGAGCTCGAGATAGCGCGACCAGTGGCGGCGCGCCTCGGCAAGGTTGCCGGCGTCGAACTCCAGCCGTGCCAGGTTGAACAGCGCATCGGCATAATTGGCATCGAGCGCGATCGCCTTCTGCAGATGCCGGCGCGCCGAAGCGTCGCGGCCCTCATCGCTCATCAGCCCGGCCAGATTGAACCAGGCCTCGACAAAGCCGGGGTCACACTTGATGGCGCGGGCATAGTCGTGCGCCGCCTCGACCGCATGGCCTGAGGCGCGCAGGCAGTTGGCGCGGTTGAAGGCGGCGATGGCGTCGGTCGGGTCGATGGCGAGGCAGCGCTGATAGAGCGCCGCCGCATGTTCGTGGTCTTCAGCCTCTTCCGCCGCTTCGGCGTCGGCGAACAGGTCTTCCAGCGTGTCGTCATCGGGCGACCCCAAGTCGAACAGCAGCTGGCCGTCGAGTTCGCTCTGCCCGCCCTCGAGGTAGATCGCATTCGCGCGCCCGTGCTGCGAGCCGACATTGAGCGACTTGGCGGTGAGCGAGCCGACCGGACCGGAGCGGTGCACCGAACGCGCAATCGCCCCCCACGAGGCGCCGCCGGCAACAAGCCCGGCATATTTGCGGGCCAGGATCAGGTCGCGAAACGAATAGGGTTCGCAATCATGCTCGAAAGCATCGAACAGCGACAACAGGTCGAGGGCGGGCGCAGCCAGCCGCGACTGGTCGAGAAGCGATTGCCGCGACAGGGCCGAAGCCTCCGGCGCCTTCATCAGCCCGAGCAGGCGCAAAAAACCGTTTTCGCTGATGAGCTTGCGGCCGGCCGTTCGCTCGGCCGCGACGCGGCGCTCGATCTCGGCCTCCCCTTTGGTGAGATACAAGCGGCCGAACACGACATGGCTGGTGCGCCTGTTAACGCCGCGCCACAATTGGCCCTGCCGGCGCTCGACTTCACGCGCGGCCAGCCTGAGCGGGAACGCCGCCAGCGCGCCGATGGTGCCGAAGACGTTGCCGGCGAGAGCCGTCACGCCTTGCTCTTGCCGACGGCCTTGAGGAGGTTGGCCTTAAGCGGATTTTCCTTGGCCGCGCCGGCGGCAGCCTTGGCGGATTTCGCTGCAGGCTTGGCTGCCTCATCGGCCTTGCTCTTGCTCTTGGCCGGCGGCTTGGCCGACTGCGACAGGCTGGCCTTCAGCGCATCCATCAGATTGATCACATTGCCGCGCTCGGGGGCGGCGGCGATGATCGGCTTGTGACCCTTGAGCTTCTCGCGGATCATCGCCATCAGCGCGATCTCGTAGCGGTCCTCGTAGTTCTTCGGATCGAAGGTGGTTTCCTTCTGCTTGATCAGCGCTTCGGCGAGCTGCAGCATTTCGGGGTCGGGCTTGCCGGCCGGGATGTTGCCGAAATATTCAGCCGTGCCGCGCACTTCGTTCGGGTTCCTCAAGGTGCAGACGAACATGCCGTTCTTGCGCGCGCCGATCGTCACCACGCGCTCGCGGCTGGACAGCACCAGCCGCGCTATCGCCAGCTTGCCGGACTTGCGCATGGCTTCGCGCAGCACCGCGAAGGTTTCCTCGGCCATGGCGCCATCGGGCGCCAGGTAATAGGGCGCGTCCTGGTAGATGACGTCGACCGAACGCTCGTCGACGAAGGCCTCGATGTTCATCGTGTGGTTGGATTCGATGCGCACCGCCTCGAGGTCGGCATCGTCGATGATGATGTACTGCTTGTCCTCGTATTCGTAGCCCTTGACCAGATCCGAGCGCTCGACCAGCCCGAGTTCGGGGTCGACCGGCTTCATGTTGATGCGGTTGTGGGTGTCCTTGTGCAGCTGATTGAAGCTGATCCGCTCGCTGGCACTCGTCGCCGGATACAGCCGGACCGGGCAGCTGACGAGGCTGAGCTTGAGGTAACCTTTCCAACTTGCCCTGGGCGCCATGAAACTCTCCTACGCGGCCGTGCACTGTCGAACTTTTCGCAGCGCTTCGTCCAAAGGACGAACGGCGCTGCGCAAAACCTACATCGCCCTCACAATACCGGCAAATCCCTAGCGAAATCTTCCATGTCGGCCCAGGGATCGCCGGAGGTGGCCAGAAGGCCCGGCAGCGAAGAATAATTCAAATCTTCCGGAGCGTCGATGGATTCCAGATCGGACCAGCTCACCGGCGTCGAGGCCGGCAGGTTGGTGCGGGCGCGCAGCGAGTAAGGTGCCGCCGAGGTGTGGCCGCGCGCATTGCGGTGATAATCGATGAAGATGCGCCGCTTGCGGTTGTCCTTGCCCATGGTGGTGGTGAAGGTGTCGGGCGCCGTGGCGGCCAACGCCGAGGAGATGGCGCTGGTCGCCTGGTGCAGTTTCTTCCAGTTCTGTTTTTGCGTCACCGGCACTGATATGTGGATGCCCTTGCCGCCCGAGGTTTTCGCGAACGGCACCAGCCCCAAAGCCTCGAGCCCGGCGCGGATATGCACCGCCGCCTCGACCACCTCACGCCAGCTAATCCCCTCGCCCGGGTCGAGGTCGAAGACGATCAGGTCCGGTCTGTCGAGCCGCGTGCGGTGGGTGCCCCAGGTGTGGAACTCGACGACGCCGAACTGCGCCAGCGCCAGATAGCCCTTGGCGTCCTCGACCGACAGATAGGATTTGGTCTCGCCCTCGGAATTGGTCGCCTCGAAGGTCGCCACCGATGAAGGCATGCCGGTGAAGGCATGGCGCTGGAAGAAGCAGTCCTGCGGCCTGCCTGTCGGGCAGCGCACCAGCGACACCGGGCGGCCGAGGATGTGCGGCAGCATGAAATCGCCGACCAGCGCGTAGTAGACGGCGATGTCGAGCTTGGTCGGTCCGGTCTTGCCGAACAGCCGCCGCGTCGGGTTGGTCACCCAGATCGTTGCGAGGTCGGCTTCGGCGATCAGCCGCTTGCGCTTGGCCGACACCGGCGTCGACAGGCCGACGTCGCGCAGTCCGCGGAACACCGCATGGCGCAGCGCATTATCGGCAGTCCGGTTGGCATAGTGGATATGGGCCGAAAGCAGCGGCCGCACCCAGTTCATCTCGCGCAAGATCTCGCGCGGAACCCCTTCGGGTGCAGACGCGCCGGCGCGCAAGGGCTCCAGCCGGGCCAGCAAGTCGGTGGCGGTAGCGGCATCGAAGCCGGTGCCGACCTTGCCGCGATAGTGCAGTTCGCCATCCTCGAATTCGCCGAGCCCGAGTGCGGCCAGTCCCTCGGCTGCATCGGAGGTGGTGTAGCCGGCGATGACGAAGTCGCCGGTCTTCAGCGCCTTGATCTTGGTCCAGGTCTTGGTGCGGCCGCTCTGGTAGATTGCCGTGGCGCGCTTGGAGACGACGCCTTCCAGTCCCATCTCGGAAGCCTGGTCGTAGAGCGCCTGGCCATCGCCTTCGACGTGGTCTGAGAACTGAATGGCGGAGTTGGCGGCCAAACCGGACAGCAATTGCGACAGCAGCGCCTTGCGCCGGCCGAGCGGCGCTTTTCTCAGGTCCCAGCCGTCGAGATGCAAGAGATCGAAGGCGTAGAAGTGGAGCTTGTTGCCGCCGCCTTCGGCCAGCGCGTCCTGCAAAAGAGCGAAGCGGCTGATGCCCTTGGCGTCGAGCACGACGATCTCGCCGTCGATGACAGCCTCACGGCATGGCAGCCTGGCGAAGGCATGCGGCAGGTCGCCATAGCGCCTGGTCCAGTCGAGGCCGGCGCGTGTGATCAGCCGCACCTCGCCCTCAGCCAGATGCGCCATGGTGCGATAGCCGTCGAACTTGATTTCGTGCAGCCAGACTTCGCCCGTGCGGCTCGCGGGGGCATCGCCGCCCGGCGGCTTCGCCACGGTCGTCGCCAGTTGCGGCTCGATGCGGGTGGGCGGCGGCACCTTGATCGCACCCGGCAGCGCACCGGGTTTCAGCACCACCGGCTTGGCAGGTTTGGGGGCTGGCTTCGGGGTTGCCACCAGTTCCTCGATGCGGCGGCCGGATTTGACGCTTTCCGGCCGGGCTTCCAGTATGTCGAGCCTGGCGTCGGCGGCGAGGTCGCGCTCCTTGAACAGCAGCCAGTTCTTTTTGCCCTCATCCTCGCCGGGCTTCGGTTTCAGCCTGGTCAGCATCCAGCCGCCATTCAGCTTCTCGCCGGCGAGACGGAACTTGAAGGAACCGGTGCGCAGGCTCTTTTCGACATCGTCCATCGGTGCCCAGACGCCGGTGTCCCAGACGATCATCGGCCCGCCGCCATATTCGCCCTCGGGAATGACGCCTTCGAAGTCGATATATTCGAGCGGGTGGTCCTCAGTCTCGACCGCCAGCCGCTTGTCGGCGGGATTGAGCGACGGGCCGCGAGGCACCGCCCAGCTCTTCAGCACGTCGCCGACTTGCAGGCGAAGGTCGTAGTGGTCGGCGGTGGCGTGATGCTTGTGCACGACGAAGCGGTTGCCTTCTCCGGCAACCAGATCGCCGACGGGTTCCGGCGTCTTGCTGAATTCGCGCTTGGCGCGATAGGCCCTGAGTTTGGCGGGAGCTGGCATGTCAAAGACCGAAGCGCGCGGCAGTCAGGAACCAACGTCTCATTCCTTCGCGCCCCCCCTCTGTCCTGCC
>NZ_JBVVPW010000028.1:0-78005 GCF_055811385.1 Mesorhizobium sp. WSM4849 | reverse complement strand
CTGGCATGTCAAAGACCGAAGCGCGCGGCAGTCAGGAACCAACGTCTCATTCCTTCGCGCCCCCCCTCTGTCCTGCCGGACATCTCCCCCACGAGGGGGGAGATTGGCAGTGTCACTGTGGGCACCCTCTTTGCAACGTCGGAGATTGGCGAAAGCGTCGCGACATCCGATCTCCCCCCATGTGGGGGAGATGTCCGGCAGGACAGAGGGGGGCGCTGTCCCGCCAGCATCAAAATTCCATCGCAGCGGCGCTCACAGGTCGCGGCATGGTCTCCGCGACGTCGCTTCGCTCCTGCTCCGCCCTGGGATGACGAAGGGTATGCCTCACACAGCTCAATCGTCGGTGGCCGGCGTCAATTCGAGCTCGGCCGGCGACAGACCCTGCTGGAGTTGGCTCAGCCGGAATTCGTCGACCCAGTAGGCCTCGCCGTCGACGAGGACACGCGCCTTGTAGGCGCCGGCGGAAAAGCTCTGTGCGGTGATATAGACCTTGTGGCGGTCGAGCGCCTTGCGCACCGCGGCACGCTTGGAATTCTGGCTGGTGACGGAACTGGCCATGGACTCGCTCATACACACGCCGCCGCAGGAAAAGGCGGCTGGCATAAGGATGGCCGAGACCGGGTGTTCTGTCAATTTCCGGGCACTGGGCAACACCGGGCAAGGCGCTTAGCGGAAAGCTCACATGATCGTGCGATCAGCCTCGACCGAGCGACTGTGGAAACCGAGCGAGTGCTCTATATGGTCCTGACGCAATAGTCCTGACGCACACGAACCCTGACATTGTCCGGAGATCTCATCCATGACCTTGAGCACACGCAAGCTGGGCAGCCAAGGGCTGCAGGTATCGGTGATCGGCCTCGGCTGCATGGGCATGAGCCAGTCCTACGGCCCGGCCGACGAGGCGGAATCGATCGCCACACTGCACCGCGCCATCGAGCTCGGCTGCACCTTCTTCGATACGGCGGAAGTCTATGGCCCGCACACCAATGAGGCATTGCTCGGCCGCGCGCTGAAGGGCCGGCGCCACGAGGTGACGATCGCCACCAAATTCGGCTTCCGCATTGAAAACGGCAAGCAGATCGGCACTGACCGCAACAGCCGGCCCGAGCATATCCGTGAGGCGGTGGACGGCTCGCTCAGCCGGCTCGCCACCGACCATATCGACCTGCTCTACCAGCACCGCGTCGACCCGGCGGTGCCGATCGAGGATGTGGCGGGTGCTGTTGGCAAACTAATCACTGATGGCAAGGTGCGTTTCTTCGGCCTGTCGGAGGCGGGTGCGGCCAACATCCGCCGCGCGCATGCCGTGCATCCGGTGTCGGCGGTGCAGAGCGAATATTCGCTGTGGGAACGCAATCTGGAACCGGAAATCATCCCGTTGCTCAGCGAGCTCGGCATTGGCCTGGTGCCGTTCGCGCCGCTTGGCCGCGGCTTTCTCACTGGCGACGTCAAGCGCGCCGAGGACTATCCGGAAGGCGACTTCCGGCGCGGCGACCCGCGCTACCAGGGCGCAAACTACGACGCCAATGTGCAGGCGGCCGGGATTGTCCGCGACATCGCCACGGCCAAGGGCGTCAAGCCCGGCCAGATCGCGCTGGCCTGGCTGCTGCACAAGGGCAGCGATTTCGGGCTCGACATCGTGCCGATCCCCGGCACCAAGCGCAGAAAATACCTCGAGGAGAATGTCGCTGCCGCGGCGATCGAGCTCGACGCCGCCGCAATGCAGGCGCTCGACGACGCGCTGGCACCGGGCAAGGTCGCGGGTGAGCGCTACAACGAACGCGTCATGGTGACGATCGACCGGTAGGTGGCATCTACGGCAGCTTCGCCAGTTCGGCGGCGTTGCGGATGGCAAGCAACGCGTGCCGGTTGGTCACCGGATAGCCTGCGATGAAGCGTTCGACCGAAAAGCCTGGAAATTCGGCTCTCAAGCGGGCCGCGGCGCGCGCCGCCTCGCCGGTCTCGCCCATGGCCGCATGCGAAAGCGCCAGGAACATCAGCACGTCCGGCGATTCCGGCGAACTCCTGCGGAGCGCCGCGACAGCTTCCCGATGCCTGCCGGCGGAAAACAGGATGCGGCCTTGCATGCCGAAATACCAGGGCGGGGCCAATGGATTGAGGCGCATGGCACGCTCGATGAGCGGGATCGCCTCGGCCGGATCGCCGGCGACAAGCGCCTTGCTGCCGGCCAGCAGCGCCAGTATGCCGGCGTGGTTGCAGCCGTATTCGAGAGCGCGCCGGTGCGCGCGCTCCGCTCCTTCGAGATCACCAAGACATGCCCTGAGATTGCCAAGGCATGCGTGGGCGCAGCTGTCCGTCGGGTCGAGGCGCAGGGCGTTTTCGGCCGTGATCCGCCAGTTCTCGATCGACGCCAGCAGGTCGTCACCAAAGCCGTTGCAGGCCTCGACCGAATAGGCATAGGCGAGCTCGGCCCAGCAGTTGGCGAAAGCAGGGTCAAGCTCCAGCGCGCGTGAAAACAAGCGGATCGCCTCGACATTGCCGGCGCGGCTGAACGTAGTGTGCTGTTCGAGGGCAAGTAGATAAAAATCATAGGCCCGCAAGCTGGCCGGCGGCTTGCGGCGAACCGCATTGCGGCCGACCGTGGCCAGCGTTCCATAACTGCCGGCGAACACATTGATGATGCTTTCGGTCAGGCTGTCCTGCAGCGCGAAAATGTCCTCGACCGGGCGGTCGTAGCGCTCCCTCCACAGGCTGACGCCGCTACGGGCATCGGCAAGCTCTATCGTCAAGCGAATCCTCTGGTCGTCCGCGCGCAACTGGCCCGACACAATATAGGTAGCGCCAAGCGCCTTGCCGTCCGCCTCGAAGTCGGCCGGCTTGCTGCCCAGCGATTTCATCGTGTGGAAGGCGATGACAGGCAAGCCCGCGTATCGTGCCAGGTCGATGGTGATGTCCGACGACAGACCGTCGGCAAAGCGGCGCCAACGCTCTTCCGAATTCAGGCATTCGATAGGAAATATGGCGAGCACCGGCGGAGCGTCCGACGGGGGTGACAGCCCGTCCGGCCGAGCGCCGGAAGCGCCGGCAAAATACGCCGCGAGCCCGATCTTGGTGCGCACGCCAAGTTTTTCGTAGATGGCCGCAAGGTGGGTGCGAACAGTGGTCGGGGCAATGAAAAGTGCATTGCCGATTTCGCGATAGGTCATGCCGGTTGCGAATTTTTCCGCGACCGCGCGCTCGCGACCCGACAAGGCATCGAGCGCCTGCGCTTTCGAAGCGTCGTTGAACGTCATGGTGGGACCCGTCCCCAGCGGAAGAATACCACAAATGCAGGAGGCCGAATACTGCATCTGCCCGATCCCGCCGCAGGCGCACAAATTGCAAGCTCGCTTGCGGCAACAAGCTGCTATCAGGGGAGGTTTCCATGCGTCCTGTTTCGATAATGCTGGCATGCACGATCTTGAGTCTTTCCGCCGTCCACTCGCCGTTGTTCGCAAGAGCATGCAGGCAGGTGCTGGAATCGGATGTGAAAATCACGAGCATGCGCGTCTATGCCGACGTTCTGGCCAACGCCGCCCGCAACGGCTGGGACTACACGCCTGAATCGATCGTCAGCGGCTCAAAGCGGCATTTCGAGGAGATGAAGCTCCAGTTGAACGACGCCGGCTATGAGATCGTGCCCGTCGGCGTCCGCCTGTATTGCAAACGGTGGGACAAGCTCGCCGCCCGCTAGCAACCAGCGATCCGCCCTTTGCGGCGCAAGCTTTGTCGAGACATCGATATGTCGAGGGTGCAGGCCAACTGTCTGCTTCTGCTTGCTGCTGCCTTTTGGGGCTTCGGCAATGTTGCGCAGAAGACTGTGCTGGTTCATCTCGATCCGCTCAGCGCCGTGGGCATGCGCTGCCTGATCGCGGGGCTCATGGTCGCGCCGCTGACGATGCTCGAATGGGGAAGGAAATCCGGGCCCGGCTACTGGATGAGCCTCGCCAAAGTCAGCGTTCTGTTCTCGATATCCATCATCATCCAGCAGGTCTCGTATCTCGACGCTTCGGTTACCAATGCCAGCTTTCTTGTGAGCACAGCAACGGTGATGACGCCACTCGCCGCCTGGTTGCTGATTGGCGAGCGCCCGACTGCCGTTGGCGGTCTTGCGGCTGCCATGACAGTGGTCGGTGTCCTGCTGCTGTCCGGAGGCTTGACCACCAGCTTCAGCCAGGGCGATCTCGCTGCGATACTTTCGGCCGCGTGCTACGCGCTTTGGATGGTGGAGCTTGGCCGCCACATGCAGACCCACGGCGCGCCGGTTGCGGCGGCTGCCGCGCAATTTCTCGGCGCCGCCGTGCTCACTCTGCCGCTCGGCGCTCTTCAGGGCAATTTGTCGCTGGCCGCCATCAGCGATGCGGGGCCGGAACTCGCCGTACTCGGCATCTTCTCGACCGGGGCCGCCTTCGGCATCCAGACGATCGCTCAACGCTTCACGTCCGCCAGCCATGCCGCCGTGATCGTCAGCGCAGAGAGTGTGTTCGGAGCGATTGGTGCTGCCATATTTCTAGGCGAGCGGCTGTCGCCGACCGGAGCAGTCGGTGCTGCGGTCGTATTTGGATCAATCACCTTGCTGTCGCTGACAACCGACAAATCCGAAATCAGCAAGCCGGCGGTGGTGGACTGAGAGATTATCCTCAAGACGGTCCGGCGAACCTCCTGCGAAGCGCCGAAGGATAAGCCAGGGACCCGACCGGACCGAATCCTGCCGTTCTTGCGCAAACCTCCGGCCTTGGCTAGCATCCGCGCGCCGGCGCCGAGCGGAGGAGAACGTCGCGGTGGACCGGCTGGAGCGCCGTTGCGTCCCCTCGGGCGCTCAAAGACACTCCATTTCTAGATCGACGCATGAACCTGCCGGAGACCCATTCCGGTTTTCGGGGTCGTGCGCTCATGGTGGAGGAGACTAAATTGATGAACAGACGTGAATTCCTGCTGTCGTCCGTTGCGATGAGCACATTGGCGCTGGCCGCTCCGCAACCGGCATTCGCCCAGGACAAACTGACCATCCTGGGTTCGGTGCCGAGCCTCGGCTTTCCGTTCTTCGTTCACATGCTGAACCAGATCAAGGCGGAGGCGCAGGCGCAAGGCGTCAACCTGACCGAGAGCGACGGCCAGAATTCGGCGCCAAAGCAGACCGCCGATATCGAGGCGGCGCTTGTGCAGAAGGTCGACGCCATCGTCATCTCGCCGCTCGACGTCAACGCGCTGGCGCCGGCCATCGAGCAGGCGGTCCAGGCTGGCATCCCCGTAGTCACCATCGACCGCCGCGTCGACGGCGTCGAAGGCATTCTCGCCCATGTCGGCGCCGACAATGTCAAAGGCGGCGAGGCCGAGGCGCAGGCCATGGTGGCGGCGTTCCCGAACGGTGCCAAGATCTTCCATTTGCAGGGCCAGCCCGGCGCCGGCCCGGCGATCGACCGCAACAAGGGCGTGCACAACGTGCTCGATCCGCTGAAGGACAAATACCAGATCGTCTTCGAGCAGACCGCCAACTTCGCCCGCGCCGAGGCGCTCTCCGTCACCGAGGCCGGCCTTGCCGCCAACGGCAAGCCCGACGCGATCATCTGCGCCAACGACGACATGGCGCTTGGCGCGGTTGAAGCGTGCGCGGCGCGCAACTTCACCGACGTCAAGATCTACGGCTTCGATGCGCTTCCCGAAGCGCTGGTCGCCGTGCGCGACGGCAAACTGGCCGGCACGGTCGAACAGTTCCCCGGCGAGCAGTCGCGCACCGCGGTGCAGATCGCCGTCGCCTATGCCAAGGACAAGACCGAGCCCAAGGAAAAGCTCGTGCTGCTGACGCCGATCGTCATCGGCAAGGACAATCTCGACAAGGCGGAAAGGCTGGGCGAGACGAAGTAGGAGACGACAGACCGCCAATTGGCAAGGCTGGCGGGACAGCACCCCCCTCTGTCCGGCAGGACAGAGGGGGGTGTTCAAGCTCGGCGTTCGAGGCGTCATGAACTGCACCGTGGGAGAAACCTTTGTTCGTGGCTGAAAACGTAGCATCGTCACAGAGTCCCGCCTTCCTCGCCGTCGAGGGCGTGACCAAGCGCTTTGCCGGCGTGACCGCGCTCAGCGATGTCTCGCTCGAGGTTCGGCCCGGCGAAATCCTCGGCCTGCTCGGCGAGAACGGCGCCGGCAAGTCGACTCTGCTCAAGATCCTTTCCGGCGTGATGCCGCCCTCCAGCGGCCGCATCGTCTTCGACGGCGTCGAATTCAATCCCCACAACCCGCAGGACGCCAAGCGCCTCGGCATCGTCACCATCTACCAGGAACTGAGCCTGATCCCGACGCTCACCGTGGCGGAGAATATTTTTATCGGCCGCGCGCCGCTCGGGCCGCTCGGCCTGGTCAGCTGGCGGAAGATGGAGGAAGACTCGCGCGCGATCATCGCCCGCGTTGGTCTGGACCTCGACCCGGCTACGCCGGTGTCGGCACTGTCTGTCGCCGAACAGCAGCTGGTCGAGATCGCCCGCGCGCTGTCGCTGAAGAGCCGCCTCATCATCATGGACGAGCCGACCTCGGCGCTGACCGAAACCGAAGTGCAGAAGCTGATGTCGATTATGGGCCGGCTGCGCAAGGATGGCGTCGCCATCATGTTCGTCACCCACAGGCTGGAAGAGGCCTCTGCCATCTGTGACCGCATGACGGTGCTGCGCGACGGCAGGCTGGCCGGCCATCTCGACCGCGACGGCGGGCCGATCAAGCTGCCGAAAATCATCGAGAAGATGGTCGGCCGCGCCGCGTCCGAGCTTTATGCCAGGCCGACGCTGCGCGACGTCGCCGGCGACGTCAGGCTCTCCGTGCGCGGCCTGCGCACGGTGCGCGATCCGCAAGCGCCGCACGCCATCGTGCTCGAAGGCGTCGATCTCGACCTCAAGGCGGGCGAGATCCTCGGCGTCGCCGGCCTCGTCGGCTCCGGCCGCACCGAGTTGGCCCGCGCCATCTTCGGCGCCGACCGCATTGCCGCCGGCACCATCGCGCTCGACGGCAAGCCGATCGCGCCTGAAACACCCGCCGACGCCATCGCGCTCGGCATCGGCCTGGTGCCGGAAGACCGCAAGCACCAGGCGATCTTCGCCGCGCTCGGCATCCTCACCAATTTTTCCATCGCCGCCCTCGGCCGCTACTCCAACGCCGCCGGCTTCATGGCCGAGCGCCGCGAGCGCGAAGCGCTGGCAAGCTACAGGAAGACGCTGTCTATCCGCATGGCCTCGCCCGAGCAGCCCATAGAGGGGCTGTCCGGCGGCAACCAGCAGAAGGTCATCCTTGCCCGCTGGCTGGCGCGCGACCCCAAGGTGCTGATTGTCGATGAACCGACACGCGGCGTCGATGTCGGCGCCAAGGCCGAGGTGCACCAGATCCTGGTGCAGCTCGCAGCGCGCGGCATCGCCATCATGATGATCTCGTCCGAACTGCCGGAGGTGCTTGCGGTGTCGGACAGGATCGTCACCATGCGGCGCGGACGCATCACCGGCGAGATGCCCGGCATCGAGGCGACCGAGGAAAAACTGATGGAACTGATGGCGCTCGATCAAACGCAGGAAGCGACGCAATGACCAGCACGACCGAACAGACTCAGCGCGGCGGCATCAATGTCGCGCGCCTGCTGATGAGCTTCGGCCCGCTGATGTTCCTGGCGCTGCTGATCGTTGTTTTCACCGTCCTGAAGCCGAGCTTCATCGACCCCATCAACATCTTCAACATCATGCGGCAGATCTCGATCACCGGGCTGATCGCGCTCGGCATGACCTTCGTCATCCTCACTGCCGGCATCGACCTGTCGGTCGGTTCGCTGCTGGCTTTCTGCGGCATGGTCGCGGCGGTGGTGGCCAAGGGCGGCACCGCCAACACGCTGTCGCTGTCGACGTCCGGCACGCAAGGCTTTGGCTGGTTCGCAGCCCTATTGGCTGCCATCGTCATCGGCGCCCTGGCCGGCGGCGTCCAGGGCTTTGCCATCACCAGGCTGAAGGTGCCGCCCTTCGTCGTCACGCTTGGCGGCCTCACCGTCTTTCGCGGCCTGACGCTGACGATCTCCAACGGCGGCCCGATCTCCGGCTTCGACGCCTCGATGCGCTGGTTCGGCACCGGGCTGATCGGCCCGGTCCCGGTGCCGGCGATCATTTTCGCGGCGGCGGCAATCCTCTGCCACATCGTGCTGCGCTACACGCGCTACGGCCGCGCCGTCTACGCCGTCGGCGGCAATGCCGAGGCGGCGCGGCTGTCGGGCCTGCGCGTCGACCGTATCCTGATCTCGGTCTATGTCATCGTCGGCTTCTTCGCCGGCCTCGCCGCCTTCGTATTGTCGGCCAGGCTCAATTCCTCGGAAGCCGTCGCCGGCATCGGCTACGAACTGACGGTGATCTCGGCGGTCGTCATCGGTGGCACCTCGCTGTTCGGCGGCATTGGCTCGGTCGGCGGCACGGTGGTGGGTGCGGCACTGATCGGCGTGCTGCAGAATGGGCTGCAGTTCAACAACGTCTCGTCCTACACCCAGAGCATCGTCATCGGCCTGATCCTCATCCTCGCCGTGGCCTTCGACCGCTGGCTGAAATCGCGGGTGAGACGATGATCCGAGGCGCGAAGGATGCGATGCAATAAACTGCCGGGGAGGTAGTAGCGATGACTCAAATCAGGGCCATGACCGAACGGGACGTGCCGTCGGTGTCGCGGCTCCTTGGAGAGTCCTGGCGCCGGACCTACTCGCCAATCATCGGTGCCGAGACCACGGCACGCATCTCGGACGACTACCACGCGCCGCAGAAGATCGCGGCGGAACTGGCAGACGACAACAAGATGTCTTTCGTTGCGGAACGGCCGGACGGCTCTATCGCCGGCTACGCGATGGCCGAGATGGATGAAACCGGCAACGTCATGCTCGACCGGCTCCACATCGACAACAGCGAGTTCGGCACAGGGCTGGCCGCCGATATGCTGCACGCCGTCCTTGCCGCTCATTCGGGAATTCCCAGCATCGCGCTTGAAGTGATCGAGGGGAACGACCGGGCGCTGGCCTTTTATCGCAAGCACGGGTTCGAAGTGGTCGAGCGCAGGCCTTCGTCCCACGGCGCGGAAGGCCATGCGTCGTTTATCATGCGCAGGCCCTTGCCACGAGCTTAGGCGCGCGTGTTCCTGCGCTCGGCGCGCTTCGTCTTCCACTCAGGCCGGAGCATTAGTCGGCTGCGAACGCACCGCTCGCGACCGTCCCATTCGTCTGCGGTGCAAGAAGATCGTTGCGGCGGGCGAACGCCATGAAGGTCGCGCGCCGTCTACTCCTTGCCGGCTCCCAATCGCTGAGCCGACAGGAACATCAACGTATAGGCCGCCTTGCGACGGTCCCAGCCGGCCGACTCGACCGCGTCCAGCAATCCGTCGACAAGCGGCGCCAGCGCCGTCTTGCATTCCGTTTCATAGTTGAAATCGGTCTTGGAAAGGGTCGGCGCCGTGATCTTTTCAAAACTGTTCATCATGTCCATGGCAACACCTGTATATGATCCGCCAAGGCCGTGCCCGCCGAGAGAAGGCGGGCACGGCCGTTTGTCCTCAGAAGCCTGGCGTCAGTAGTCCATGCCGGCACCGGCAGGCATCGCCGGCGTGGCACCTTCTTTCTTCGGCTTCTCGGCCACCATCGCCTCGGTGGTCACCAGCAGGCCGGCCACCGACGCCGCGTCCTGGAGAGCGGCGCGCACCACCTTGGCCGGGTCGATCACGCCCTGCGCGTAGAGGTCGCCGAACTCGTTGGTCTGGGCGTTCCAGCCATAGCCGAATTCGGTCTTCTCTCGCAGCTTGCCGACGATGATCGAACCCTCGGCGCCGGCATTCTCGGCGATCTGGCGCACCGGCTGTTCGATGGCCCGACGCACGATCTCGACGCCGGTCTTCTGGTCGGGATTGTCGACGGCGACATTGTCGAGCGCCTTCGCCGCCCTGAGCAGCGCCACGCCGCCGCCGGGCAGTATGCCCTCCTCGACCGCGGCGCGGGTGGCGTGCATGGCGTCGTCGACGCGGTCCTTGCGCTCCCTGACCTCGATCTCGGTCGAGCCACCGACGCGGATGACGGCGACGCCGCCGGCGAGCTTGGCCAGCCGCTCCTGCAGCTTCTCACGGTCGTAATCGGAGGTGGTCTCCTCGATCTGCGCCTTGATCTGGCCGATGCGCGCCTGGATTTCATCCTTGCGGCCGGCACCGTCGACGATGGTGGTGTTCTCCTTCTCGATCAGCACCTTCTTGGCGCGGCCGAGCATCTCCAATGTGACGTTTTCGAGCTTGATGCCGAGATCCTCGCTGATTGCCGTGCCGCCGGTCAGGATGGCAATGTCTTCCAGCATGGCCTTGCGGCGGTCACCAAAACCCGGCGCCTTGACGGCGGCAACCTTCAGGCCACCGCGCAGCTTGTTGACGACCAGCGTCGCCAGCGCCTCGCCTTCGACATCCTCGGCGATGATCAGCAGCGGCTTGCTCGATTGCATTGCGGCTTCGAGCACGGGAAGCATGGCCTGCAGGTTGGACAGCTTCTTCTCGTGGATCAGCACATAGGGCTCTTCGAGCTCGACGCGCATCTTGTCCTGGTTGGTGATGAAATAGGGGCTGAGATAGCCGCGATCGAATTGCATGCCCTCGACCACTTCGAGCTCGGTCTCGGCGGTCTTGGCCTCCTCGACCGTGATGACGCCCTCATTGCCGACCTTTTCCATCGCTTCGGCGAGGAATCGGCCGATCTCGGCATCCCCATTGGCCGAGATGGCGCCGACCTGGGCGATCTCGTCGTTCCGGGTCACCTTGCGGGCATTGGCCTTGAGTTCAGCGACGATGGCGTCGACCGCCTTGTCGATGCCGCGCTTCAGGTCCATCGGATTCATGCCGGCGGCAACCGCCTTGGCGCCTTCCTGGACGATCGACTGAGCCAGAACGGTCGCGGTCGTTGTGCCGTCGCCGGCGACGTCGCTTGTCTTCGACGCCACCTCGCGCACCATCTGCGCGCCCATGTTCTCGAACTTGTCCTCAAGCTCGATTTCCTTGGCGACGGTAACGCCGTCCTTGGTAATGCGCGGGGCGCCGAACGACTTGTCGAGGATGACGTTGCGGCCCTTGGGACCGAGCGTCACCTTCACCGCATTGGCAAGGATATCGACGCCGCGCAACATCTTCTCGCGGGCTTCGGTATGGAATTTCACATCCTTGGCAGCCATTGGATAACTCCTTCAAATAGGCAGCTTTTCGTTGACTGATTGCTTGTCCAGGCCCCGCTCAGGCGGCCTTCTGCATCTTGTCGGTCGATTCGATCACGCCCAGCACGTCGCTTTCCTTCATGATGAGCAGGTCCTCGCCGTTGAGCTTGATCTCGGTGCCCGACCATTTGCCGAACAGGATGCGGTCGCCGACCTTGACGTCGAGCGGCTGCAGCTGGCCGCTATCGTCACGCGCCCCGGGCCCGGCGGCGATCACCTCGCCTTCCTGCGGCTTTTCCTTGGCAGTGTCGGGAATGATGATGCCGCCGGCGGTCTTCTCATCGACCTCGATGCGGCGGACCAGGATACGGTCATGCAATGGGCGGAACGCCATGTCGTTCTCCTCACAGGACAAACAGATTTTCTTGGACCTCCCTTCGCAGCCGACCGGTACAATGGCCGATGCGACGGTGCGCGACCCCTGCTCAGGCATCACGCGCATATCGAATTAGTCTGCCGATTCAGGCTTTCAAGAGGACGTCGAAAAAATTTTAGCACTCGCCGTGGTCGAGTGCCAACGCACCGTAATAGCGCACTGTAATTATGGCGCTATTCCAGGATTGAAACGACGGATGTGGCTTGAAACCGCGCCGCAACCCTCCAACGTCGTCGTCGACCGCGGCACCGCCTGCCGGCCGGCCGGAACCGATGAGGAAGCGGACGCGTTTTTGCATGCGGAGGATGGCGATGGAACGCGATGCCCCAACGATTTCGATTGCACCGGAAGATCCCGCTCTCGGCCGGCTGCTCGATCCGGAGCGGCATTTCGATCGTCCACAGGACGTGCTGGCCGACGCGACGCTGGACGTCGGTGAAAAGCGCGCGATCCTGTCGTCATGGGCCTCCGATGCCTGCGCGGTCGAATCCATGCCGGCGCTGCGCAAGCCGCCCGGCGCCAAAGCTCCAATCGCCTTTGAAGAGATCATGGACGCGCTGCAGGCACTCGATGGCGCAGGTCCATCTCAAGGCGCCGGCGCCGGCCGAAGCCGCCACGGCGGGCCCCACCGCGTCGGCGCCTGATTTACGACAGAAAGGAGACGTGCATGGTCAGCAACGAGTTCCAGCTCCAGATGCAGGGTTTTGGCCTGACGACGGCGGAGATTCATTATCGTCTTCCCGACTACCGGGACCTGCTGCAGCTCTTCATCTGGCAGGAATACGACATCGCCCCGGATTTCCCGACTCTGAAGCATTTCCTCGAATTTTGGGAACGTGAGATCGAAGGCCCGCTGCATTCCGTGCGCGTCGCCCATCACCGTCTGATCCAGCCCTCCGAATGGCGGGCGGTGGACGGTGTTATTACGCTGCAGTGAGACAGGGAGGGGCGGCGCTTTTCATGAAAGGCGCCGCCTCTGCAGCATAGCGCGTCCGCCCCTGCTTCAGGTTCATTGGCGTTCAGGTGGATTGATATTCAGGTGGATTTACGCCCCGTGACAAGCAGTCCGGCCGTGCGAGCCGCCTTGACGAAGGCAGTGCGAGCCTCGCGGGCGGTGCGCCAGCCGTCGAGCGCGTCGCGGCAGGCGCGATAGGCTGCGCGCCAGTTCCGGCCGCGCGCCCGGTCCGGCCATTGCTGCATGCATTCGATGGCTTCCCAGCTGCTGGCGACCTTGCGCTCTCCGACGGATTGGAGCTTGAGCGTGATCGGCTCGGAAAATGGGACGTCGTTCATCACTTCCTCCTTCTTTCTGTTTTTTAGAGCAAGTAACATCCTCGATTAAGCAGGAGGCAGCCCGATCGGCGCCGATGGACGAGATGGTTCGTCTGCCTGCGCGCTTCAAGACCCTCCCCGTCTCCAGCCCTGCTTGCCCCAGACCCCTGCCCCTGCCGACGTAACGGCCGGCTATATGTCGTCGTCCGGCGGTTCGAGAAGCCCGATCAGCGTCGCCACCCTTGCCGACGGCAGAGGGCGGCCCTCATTCACCAGCGCCTCATCGGCACCGACCCAGGCAAAGGCCTCGCGCAACTCTTCGATCGTCGCGCCGGTCGAGGCGATGTCGGCGATGATGGCGTCGTCCACCGGGCCCAGCACCGAAATGATATCGTCGCGTGTCATGGTCATGATATCCTCCATGCGGCGTGCCGGCGCGACCCTCAAATGACGGTTGAAACCGGCATTGCCAGTACAATCTGGCAACAAAAAAATCTGGCTGCGGGACAGAATCTGGGTCTTGATTTCGGCCTGACAATAACCAAATCCAAATTGCCGGTTGCCGAACGGGACCGGCAGAACCCAGGGAGCGCCAAGCTCTTTGGCGTCCCTCGTACTATGTTGCTCCATGGAGGATGTAGCTATGAGAACCGCATTCGACTTTTCCCCGCTCTATCGGTCGAGCATCGGTTTCGACCGTATCTTCACCCTGCTGGAAAACGCGCCTCAGGCAGTCGAAACCTGGCCGCCTTATGACATCGAGCGAAGCGACGAGAACACCTATCGTGTGAGGATCGCCGTCGCCGGCTTTTCCGAGAACGATCTCGACATTAGCCACGAGCCGAACCTTCTAATCGTCTCGGGCGAGCGCAAGGAACAGGACGAGGTGGAATATCTCCATCGCGGCCTTCCGGTGCGACCGTTCACACGGCGCTTCGAGCTTGCCGATCACATGACGGTCACCGGCGCCTCGCTCAACAACGGCCTGCTGACGATCGACCTCGTGCGCGAAGTGCCCGAGGAGATGAAGCCGCGTCGCATCGCGATCGCCAAGGACGACGACGCGCGGAAGGCCGGGCAGGTCGAGAAGCCGAAGCAGGCCGCCTGAGCGAAGGCGATCTCTGGCGTTCGCCTTTGGCGCAACCAGTCGAGAAAGGAGAACAGCAATGGCTATTCGTGATCTCATACCCTGGGGCCGGGAGAACAGTCCGGTTCCCAGCTTCTATCGTGACGAGGAGCGCGACCCGTTCATGGCGTTGCATCGCGAGATGAACCGCCTGATCGACGACGCGTTCCGCGGCTTCGAAACGCGCATGCCTTCGCTCAGCGGATTTTCGTCGGCGCGCGGCAGCTGGCCGAGCGTCGAAATCGCCGACGGCGAGAAGGAGATCCGCGTGACCGCGGAAATTCCTGGCATGGACGAAAAGGACGTCGAGGTGATGCTCGATGACGGTGTGCTGACGCTGCGCGGCGAGAAGCGCTCCGAGACCGAGGACAAGGACAGGCAGTTCTCCGAGCGGTTCTACGGCCGCTTCGAGCGCCGCATCCCGCTCGGCTACGAGGTCGAGGAGGACAAGGTGAACGCCGCCTTCCATAACGGCGTGCTCACCGTGACGCTGCCCAAGACGGAGCGCGCACAGTCGAAAGCCAAGCGCATCGCCATCAGTGGCGGTGCCGCCAGCCCCGGCAAGAGCAAGCACTGACGACATCGGCAGCCGGACGCGCAAGCGCCCGGCTGCGCAGGCCCGCGCTCTCCGCCAAAGGCGTGGGCTTCATTTGTTTGGCCGATGCGCCTGACGGCGCGAAGGCCGCATATTGAGTATCTACGGAGCATTTAGTAGCAGCGTCGCTACCGTGGCGTTCCTGGCGCCCAGGCTACGGAAGCCCGTCATCCCTTGGGGTGGCGGGCTTTCGTATCAATTGTCGAACTTTATCGGCCTGTCGGAGCCGAGCGAAAAGTCCTCGCCATCCGCTTCTTGTCGCCTGTCACGGGCGGAGGCGGCCATCCGTCTCAGATCTCCTCGCGCTCGCGTTCCGGCGTGGCGACCAGCACGGCCGCGGCGGTGTTGGCGGCGGCGAGGGCAGCCTCGACCTGATGCCCACGGGCAAGGCCTGCCGCGAACGCGCCGACGAACTCGTCGCCGGCGCCATGGGTGCTGACGACCTTCACCGGGATGGCCGCCAGCACGAACGCCTGGCCGTCGCGGTCGCAATAGGCAACGCCCTCCCCGCCGGCCGTGACGATCGCGGCCGGATAGAAATCGGCCAGCATGCGTGCCGCCTCGGCAGCCCCCTCGAGCGTGTCGACGACCGGAATGCCGGCCAGGAATTCCGCCTCGATGGCGTTGACGATGACGATATCGGTAAGTGCGATCAGTTCGCCGGACAGTTTTCGGGCGGGTGCGGCGTTGAGCACGACGCGCCCGCCATGCGCCTTCACCGCCCGCGCCGCGGCAATGTTGGCGGCTTCCGGCACCTCGTTCTGCAGCAGCAGAACCGACGTTTGCGCAATCACATCAGTAGCTTCCGCGACGTCTTTCTTGCCCAAGGTGAGATTGCTGCCTGACACGATCACCGCGCCATAATCGCCGCCGTCGTCGAAAATCGCCACGCTCATGCCGGAGCCGGCGCCAGCCGCGACCCGCACGAAGCGGCTGTCGACGCCGCAGCGGTAGAGATTGTCGAGAAGCACGCGGCCGAAATCGTCATCGCCGACGGCGCCGATCATCGCCGAGCCCACGCCGGCTCGCGCCACCGACACTGCCTGGTTGCCGCCCTTGCCGCCGCATTTCGGCTGCCAGGCATGGCCGGTCACCGTTTCGCCCTTGCGCGGGCGGTCAGGCGCTTCGACCATGATGTCGTAATGCAGGCTGCCGAACACGGTGACCAGCGGAGCCGTCATGTACCCCAATCTTTCATGAGCCCTTGTCCCGACGTTTCGACGTCACCGCCGACATGGTGCGGCCGAGATTGCGCTCCGCCGCCTGATAGTCGCGCTGCGCCACCGCGACGAACAGCGCATCGAGAATGTTGAGCTGGGCGATGCGCGCCGCAGCGTTCTCGCCCATCAGCGGCGAGCCCTGCGCTGTCGAGCACAGCACGATGTCTGCAACGGCGGCCAGCGGCGAGTTGTCGTAGTTGGTGATCGCCAGCGTCCGCGCCCCGCTCTTGCGGGCGAGATGGATGGCATCGATGACGGCGCTGGTATTGCCCGAATGCGAGAAGCCGACGGCGATGTCGTCGGCGCCGAGCAGCGAGGCCGACATCAGCATCATGTGCGAATCGTCGTAGACCGATGCGCGGATGCCGATGCGCAGGAATTTGTGCGACACGTCGCGCGCGATCTGCGCCGAACCGCCGACGCCATAGAAATCCCGGTTCTTGGCGCGGTAGAGAAGATCGGCGGCGCGGTCGAAATCGTCCATGTCGAGGATCGCCAGCGTTTCCTCCAACGCCTGGATGGAGGTGCGGAACACTTTTTGGACGATCTCGGCCGAACTGTCGTCGGCCGACAGCTCCTGGTGCATTTCTGCGGTCGGCAGGCGGCTATACTCATAGACCGCGGTGCGGAAGTCGCGGTAGCCGGAAAAACCCAGCTTCTTGGCGATCTTGACCACCATCGCCTCCGACACGCCGGCCTCTTCGGCGATCTGCTTGAGCGGAATGGTCTCGTCGAAGCCGCGCCGTCCGAAGACGGTTTCCACCACCTTCGCCTCGAGCGGCGTCAAATGCGGCATCATCATGCGGATCCGCGGTCCTACTGCTTTCAGATCCAGGCTGGTCAAGGTCATCCACGTCCCCTCGTCACGCGATCGATAAGCATCGCGGCAAGGATTATAAGACCAGTTGCCAGGAGCTGATAGAAGGACTGGACATTCATCAGCGTCAGGCCGTTGCGCATGGTGCCGAGAATGACGGCGCCCAGGATGGTGCCGACCACGCTGCCCTTGCCGCCCATAAGCGAGGCGCCGCCGATGGCCGCCGCGGCAATCGCATCGAGCTCCCAGAGATTGCCGAGAATGGGCTCGGCGGCACCCAGCCGGCCGATCAGGATCTGCGCGGCAAGGGCCGCCAGCAGACCCGAAATCATGTAGGCGGCTATCTTGGTGCGGGCGATCGGCACGCCTGCTATGTAGGCGGCCTCCTCATTGCCGCCGACGGCGAGCAGATATTCGCCGAACGGCGTCTTCTTGAGGATGATCCATGCGATCAGCGCGACCACGGCCACGATGATGACCGCCAACGGCAATCCGAACAGCGAGCCGTTGAAGATGGTGCGGAAGCCGGCAGGCAGGCCGAGCACCGGATTGCCGCCGGTATAGATCAGCGCCAGCGCCCGGTAGGTGCTGAGCGTTCCCAGCGTGACGATGAAAGGCTGCAGTCCGACATAGGCGACCAGCACGCCGTTGAGCAGCCCGCAGACGAGGCCGATGGCGAAGCCGGCGGCGATGGCCAGCGGAAACGGCACGCCGGCAACCAGCATCGAGGCCGAGATGACGGCCGAAAGGGCCGCCGTCGGCCCGACCGACAGATCGATGCCGCCCGAGATGATCACCAGCGTCATGCCCAAGGCCAGGCAGGCATTGATGCTCGACTGCTGCAGGATGTTGATCAGGTTGCGCTCGGCAAAGAAGCCCGGGACCAGCGCACCGAAGACGGCGAGGATCACGACCAGGCCGATCAGCGTCCCGGCGTCGCGCACGGAAAACCGGTGCAGGAATTCAGCCCTTGGGCGCGCTGCTGTGTGTTCGGTTATATCAGTCATCCGCTGGTCCTGTCCGTTATGCACCGGCCCGATGGCCTTGCGCCTTGCCGGCCCCTGCGCCTTGCCGGCCTTGAGTCTCCGATTGGGGTATGGCGTGCGCCGCGATCGCCTGTTCGTTGAGATCGGACCGGTCGATTGCGGCGGCGACCGTGCCGTCGCGCATGACCAGCACGCGGTCGGCGAGCCGGATCACCTCGGGAAGCTCGGACGACACGACGACGACCGAATGGCCTTCGGCGGCGAGCTCCTCGATCAAATGATAGATCTCCGCCTTGGCGCCGACATCGATGCCGCGCGTCGGCTCGTCGAACAAAAGGATGCGCGTTCCCGCCGCCAGCCAGCGGCCGATGATCGCCTTCTGCTGGTTGCCGCCGCTGAACAGCCGGATCGGCCGGTCGAGCAGGAATGGCCTGAGATTGACCCGCTTCATCTTCTCGGCCGCGACCCGCTTCAGCCTGGTGTGATCGATGACGCCGCGCGGTGCGAACACGCCCATCGACGCCAGCGCCATATTGCTGGAGATCGACCGTAACGGCACGATGCCTTCGCGCTTGCGCTCCTCCGGCACCAGGCCGATGCCGGCGGCGATAGCGTCGCGCGGATTGGAAAGTTTGATCGCCTTGCCGTCGATGTCGACCGTGCCTGATGAGGCGCGGTCGGCGCCGGCCAGCAGCCGCAGCAGTTCGGTGCGGCCCGAGCCGACCAGGCCGGCAATGCCCAGCACCTCGCCGCGATGCAGGTCGAACGAGACGTCATGGACCTTGGATGCCGAGGCGAGGCCACGCACGCTCAGCCTTACTTCGCTGGAAGCGTGCGAGCGGTGCTGTTCCTGGGCAAGCTCGCGGCCGACCATCATCGAAACGACGGCTTTTTCCGACATCTGCGCGAGATCGACGGATCCGACCACGACACCGTCGCGCATGATTGTGGCGCGTTGGCAGATGCCGAACACCTCGTCCAGCTTGTGCGAGACATAGACAACCGCGACACCGTCGCGCGCCAGTCCGGCAATGACTTCGGCCAGGCGCTCGAACTCGCTCGGCGTCAGGCTCGATGTCGGCTCGTCCATCGCCACGATGCGCGCCCGATCGAGCAGCGCCCGGGCGATCTCGACGATCTGCCGCTGCGCGACCTTCAGGCTGCCGAGCGGTCCACCCGGATCGATGGTCGGATCGAGGGCGGCAAGGGCTTCCGCAGCGCGGCGTTCCTGCTCGCGCCGTGCGACGAAGATGCCGCCGCGCGTCAGCGGATGACCAAGGAACATGTTCTGGGCGACGCTGAGGTGCGGCACCTGCTGCAATTCCTGATGGATCATGGCAACGCCCGCGGCGCGCGCGGCGACCGGATTGTTCAGCATCAGCGGCCTGCCGTCGATCAGCACGCTTCCGGCTGTCGGCCGGTAGACACCAGACAGGATGCGCAGCAGCGTCGATTTGCCGGCGCCGTTCTCACCGAGCAGGCCATGGATTTCGCCGACGCCGACCGAAAAGGACACATCGCTCAGCGCCCGCACGGCCGGAAACACCTTGGAAATGCCCTCGAATTGCAGCCGAGGTGACATTGGTTCGTTCTCCAAGCGATCTCTCAAAGACCCCTCACCCAGCCTCCGCTTCGCTCGGCTGACCTCTCCCCGAGGGGAGAGGAGATCGCCAGCGTCGGCGCCCTGCTCTTCTCCCCAGCGGGGAGAAGGTGGCCGCGAAGCGGCCGGATGAGGGGGGTGCAACAGCCCCGGTTGTTGCCCCGTCTTAGTTGCCCGCCGCCGCGTCCTCGAGCAGCGCCTTGCGCACGGCGTCGCCGGCGCCGGAATAGCGGTCGGCATTGTCCTTGGTGATCAGCGCCTGCGGCGTGGCGACGACGCGCGGCAGCTTCTGCCCGGCCACCAGTCGCAGCGCCGATTCCAGCGCCACCTCGCCGGTCAGCACCGGGAAACTATCGACGGTGCCGGTCAGCTCGCCGGCGCGGATCGAGGTATACGCGTCGGAGATGCCGTCGGTGCCGAAGACGGCGACCTTGTCCTGCAAGCCGGCGGCCTTGACCGCCTCGACGATGCCCAGCGCCATACCGTCATTGTTGGCATAGAAGCCGATCAGGTCGGGGTGCTGCTGCAGGATGTTGGTGGCCGCGTCGTAGGATGTCTGGCGATCCCAGTTGCCGGGCACGCTGGCGACGACCTCGAACTTCCCGGCCTCGGTGATCGTGGTTTTGAAGCCATCCGTGCGCTGGACGGCGGCATAGACGCCGGCCTGGCCTTCGACGATGGCGACCTTGCCGCCATCCGGCCGGTTCTTGATGAACCATTTGGCGACGCGCACGCCATTGTCGCGCTGGACATTGCCGACATAGTGCTCAGCCTGCGGGATGACCGCGTCATTGACGTTGACCACCGGCACGTTGGCGGACTTGGCCTGTTCCATGATCGGCTGCAGGTTGGAGTCGGTCTGCGGCGAGACGAGAAGCACGTTGTAGCCTTGTGTGACCAGGCCTTCGGCGATGGTGAGCTGGCCGAGCTGGTCGCCCTCGCTCTGCGCCGCCTGGTAGACGACCGGAACGGCGACGCGGTCGCCGAACGACTTGTAGCCCTCACCCAGCGAGCGCCAGTATTCGTTGGTCAGCGTCTTGGAGACGGCGCCCGCCTTGGTGCCCTCGGGCAGCTTGGGGAAAGCACCGAACTTGGCCTCGAGCTGCGACCAGTCGATGCGATCCTGCTCGGTGTCGGAGTTGAGCGGCGCGAGGTCCGCGGAAAATGCCGAACCGATGGACAGCGCCATCAGGCCAGCGGCAGCGGTGGCAAGCAGAAATTTCATGGTCTTTCCTCCCTTGTTGAAAAACGGCGACGGCGCCGGCGTCAGCTGTCCGGCCCGAGCATGGCTTCCTGAATGATGGCTTGCGATGCGACCGCGTCCTGACGATCGACGGCGGTGGACAGGCGGTTGTCCTTTTCCAGCCGATCGACAACGCGCAGCATGCGTTTGACTGTGGCGATGTTGACTTCGCATTCGTGGACCGGATCGAGCCCGGTCATGTCGGGAAACGTGTCGAAGTAGATGGCGCCGGCGTAGCCGTCGCGGAGGATCTGCCTGAGCAGCTCGATCGTCTGCAGCGTGTGCACCGCGCCGACCATCAGGCCGTCGTCGCGCTTGCCGTAGCCGTCGTTGAGATGGACGCCCAAGAGCTTGCTGTGGCGCGCGACCAGTGCTGCGGCAAAGGCCGGCTGCTCGTCGGCGTAGAGCACATGGGCGAAATCAAGCGTCACGCCGAGATTGGGCAGTCCGATCTCGCGGATCGCCAGCAATGTCGTCGCCGCGTCGGGCATCAGGCTGTAGGAGCGCGGCTCGTTGGGCTTGTATTCCAGGCTGATCTGGCAGTCGGGATCATGCGCCGCCACTTCACGAATACCGTCTATCTCGTGTTGCCACAGCGTCGCGTAGTCGGCCTGGAAGGCATAGTCAAAGCCATCCTGGCCGAGCCACAGCGTCATCAGATTGGCGCCGGCCTCACGCACGGCGTCAATGCCGGCCTTGGTTAGGTCGATGGCTTCGCGGCGAACTGCGGGATCTGGATTGGTGAAGGCGCCGAGCTTGAAAGCCGGGTTGGAGTAGTAGCGCATGGCGAAGCCATTGATCGAAAGCCCGGCATCGCCGAGTTTTCGCGCCATTTCCGCAGGTTTTTCATCGACATGGTCGGGAAAGTTGAGGTCAAGGTCGGTCAGCCCCGCAACCTTCGCCGCACGCGCCGCCATCTGCAGCATGGACGGCTTGTCGACAAGATCAGGCCATTCGGCCTGTGGTCGCGAGGCAAAGGAATTCAGGCGTGTGGCGAAACGACTGGTTGTCATGGATGACCCTTTTGGTGGACATAACTTCACATGTTTTAATTTACTTGTAAAGTATAGAGCACTGTTTAATTCAATCGTGGGAGACGGGGGCCTGGGAAGAGACGAACTGCTGGCGCGCGATTTGACCCGCATCCACGGATGCCTTGAGCGCAGTTGTTACCGCTTTCGCGAAAGCGGTAACAATTTATGATGACGGTGGCGACGAAATTGTGTTATTACCCTTTTCGCGAAAACGGTAACAACTCATATGCAGCAGATTCCCCATACATACCAGACGCTCTATTCCGAGCTGGCGCAGCGGTCGTTGGATGCCTCGTTCTCGACGGAATTCAACGTCGGCGGCCGCTTTGTCACAGCCGAGGTGAAAGGCCGCCGTTACTGGTATCTCGACCTGCCGAACCCTGACGGCGGCAAAACACGCACATATGTCGGCCCCGTCGACGATCCCGAAATCACCAGGAGGGTCGAAAACTTCAAGGACCTGAAAGCCGACATCAAAGAGCGGCGAAAACTGGTTTCGACACTCATTCGCGAGGCCTACCTGCCACGGCCGGAAAGGAAGACCGGCGACATTGTCCAGGCGCTCGCCGAAGCCGGTTTCTTCAGGCTTCGTGGCGTCCTGGTCGGTACCGTCGCCTATCAATGCTATCCAGCCGTCCTTGGCGTTCGCCTGCCCAGTACGTCGATGGTCACGGGAGATGCCGATTTTGCGCAGTTTCATTCGATCTCGACGGCCGTCGATGACAAGATGCCACCCGTGCTCGATACGTTGAGGAAAGTCGACCCGACTTTCCGGGAGATTCCGCACCAGGCTGACGGCCGCTTCACCACGCAATATTCTTCCCGCTCCGGATACAAGGTCGAATTCCTGACTCCGAACACCGGTTCGGCCGACTACGAGGGTCGTCCAACATCCATGCCCGCGCTTGGTGGCGCGTCGGCGCAGCCCCTGCGGTTTCTCGATTTCCTGATATACGAGCCGATCCGGGCCGTTCTCCTTCACGGTGCCGGCGTGCCGGTGAACGTGCCGTCGCCCGAACGGTACGCCATCCACAAACTCATCGTCGCCAGCCGCCGTCGGACGGACAGCGACGGCACCGCCAAGAGCCGCAAGGACAAGATGCAGGCTGCAACCATCATGGAAGCCATGATCGAACAACGGCAGTCGGAAGACCTGGCCGATGCTTTCATGGAGGCTTACGACCGCGGCCCGGCCTGGAAGGATGCCATACGCAGGAGTCTATCCCAGGTTGACAAGGGCGCGCGCGAAACCGTCCTGCCGGCGCTGGCCCGCGCTATTCGAAAACTGGAAAGAGACCCTTCGGAATTCGACCTTGAAGACGTGGCGACCGCGCCGAAACGATAGCGCCTCGCGAATAGTAAGGTTCCGGGCAGTAGGCGCCGACCATCAAGTAAATTTACACAGAGCAGTATCGCGGGTAAAATTGCTTGCAAGCGATCGGCGTCCCAAATGAAGGGCCCACTGAAGATCAAGGTGCTCGGCGAATTGGTGGTCCTGCGGGGCGCCCGGGAGATCGCGCTGCCACCGTCGAAGAAAACGCGCGCCCTGCTCGCCTACCTAGTGGTGGCGAACCGGCGTCAGCGGCGCGATCATTTGTGCCGAATGTTCTGGGAGGTGCCTGACGATCCAAGAGCTTCGCTGAGATGGAGTCTCTCGAAGCTAAGGCACATCATCAACCAAAACGGTGACGAGGGCTGCCTGAAGGCCGATCGAGAGAGCGTGCTTTTCGACACCGCCAAGCTTGATGTCGATTTGCCGCAAGTCGCCCACATGACGGCGGACGAGGTACGCTTTCTCGACACCTCACGCCTGGTAACCCTGGCCGCCATGTTCCGGGGGCAGTTCCTTGAAGATCTGGAACTACCGCGCTGCCCGGTGTTCGAGGCTTGGCGCACATTCCACAGCGACGCACTGGATCGCACCAGATCGATGATCCTGCAGGCGCTTGTCGAGCGGCTGCGCAGCGATCCTGAACGGGCCCTTTCCTACGCCGAAATGCTGCAGTCTCTGGACCCGGCCAACAAGCAGGTTTCATTGGAGATAAGATCCCTCGAGGCTTCGGCTCCCGGCAATGGGCGATCACATCCTCAAGACATGTCCGACGAGCACCGCTTCCTGGTACCCCGAGACCGGACACGCACCCTTCATCGAGGACTCCTCTCGTTTCAACCGCGAACTCGCCCGACTCGTGCGCAGAGCGACGACATCATAGCTGACGATAGCGGACATTTCGCGCCAAGGCTTCTCAATCGGACCAGGCCGTCGTGTCTGCTATTGGCGGCGCATTGCGGACGTAAGGCTCGACGCGGCGAATTTCCGTCCGGGTTTTGAACGCGGCCTGCGTATCAGCACCACGCCTCCCACTCGATTGTTCTGAAGCATCATAACGCATTGATCCATCGAGGAAAATTTTTCCGCTGACGACGAAGAACCGTATCCCGGATCCGTCAGAAATTCTCGCTCTTGAATTCAAAGGAGAATTTCGGCGATCCGCGATTTGCTCGGTTTCAAAGACTATCGATATCGGTTGGTCTATTTTCCTCGGAGTTCTCCGCAAAAGCGGCGTCTCCAGCCTGCCAAAAAGACCGTCAGCGATGGTGAAGTCCGTCGCCGTCAGTAGTGTGGCCCTCCCGCCGGTTGCGATACGGCGCAACATTCGCGGATTGAACGACGCCGCTTCAAGCGATCGCAGCTCGGCTTCCGACCGGATTACGGCAAGCGTCGCCGGCGACCTGCTGCGCATCAGTCGCGCGATACAGACAGCCCCGCGAGAAGCGGAGCGTACGCGGCGAGCCTGCGGGATACGAACTCAGTGAAGAGCCGCACGCGCTTCGTCTTGCGTGTCTCCCCCTGCGTGAGAAGCCAGAGCGTTCCATGCATGTGCAGGTCGGTGCCCGGCACCCTTACCAGTAGGGGGTCGGCATCTCCGACGAAGCACGGCAGTGTCGTCATCCCGAGCCCTTGCCGTACTGCAACGATCTGCGCCTCGCCGTCCGTGGTCCTGAACGGAGCCCCCGTGGTACGAACCTCACCCTCGCGGGCCCAGTCCGGGATGCCATGAAAGCTTATGACGATCCACCGGATGGGATCAGGCGCACCCGCACGCCACGCGGCTAGTCGATCGCGAGACATGTAGACGCCGCTGAACAGCTCCGGTCCCTTCAGGCCGTGAAGATTGAGCGGCAGGGTTTTGCGGTCGTAAACGACGCGGATCGCGACATCGGCCTCTCGGTTGGTCAGATTTGCCAACTCGCCGGACGACAAGATTTCCATCTCGATGTCCGGATGCAGAAGCGCAAACTCAGCGAAGTCGGGCATGAGCAGGTGCGTCGCGAGGGTCGGCGCCAGTGTCACCCGCAAGAGTCCCCGTACGCTCTGATCGCGCCCGAAGATTCGCGTCTCCAGCCGGTTCGACGACGCCTCCATCTGCTCCGCGAACTCGAGGACCTCCTCGCCCGCAGCCGTCAGGCGGTAGCCCGAAGGAAGCTTTTCGAACATCTGCGCCCCCAGGCGTTCCTCGAGCTGAGCGATGCGTCGCAGCACGGTCGAGTGATTCACCCCGAGGCCCTCGGCGGCGGCCCGCACTGAGCCTCCGCGCGCGACGGCAAGAAAGTAGCGAACGTCATCCCAGTCGATCATGGTGCAATCCGGCACCGCGCGGTGCGCGCCTTCCAAAGCCCGCATCTAGCACATCGAACAGCAGTACGGGCGGTTATCCTAGCCTATGTCGACGAACGAGGCCCCATTCCGAACGGCGGACACCGATCGTCGCGGCTGGCGTCAGTCGTCCAGCCGGATCGATTTCGCACCACCGATGTGCGCGCTTCCGCACTCAACAACTGACGCCGGCGGACCCATTTCGAGGTTCTCGGAGGCAGATGCTGTCCCGACACCACGAAAGGAGAAGTCATGGGAAAGCTTGAGGGCAAGGTTGCAGTCATCACGGGTGGATCGAGCGGCATGGCGCTGGCGAGCGCCAAGCGGTTCGTTGAAGAAGGCGCCTACGTTTTCATCACGGGCCGGAGGCAGGAGGCGCTCGACGAGGCCGTCAAGCTGATTGGCCGGGACGTGACCGGCGTGCGCGGCGACGCGGCCAATCTCGACGACCTCGACCGCCTGTTCGATTCAGTCAAGCGGGAAAAGGGCAAGATCGACGTCCTGTATGCGAGCGCTGGCACGGGCGAAGCCGTCCCACTGGGCGAGATTACCGAGCAGCATTTCGATGCGACCTTCGGCCTGAATACGCGCGGCACGCTGTTCACGGTGCAAAAGGCGTTGCCGCTGTTCAACGATGGCGGATCGATCTTCATGACCGGATCAGTTGCTTCGGTGAAAGGTTTTCCTGGTTACAGCGTGTATGCGGCGAGCAAGGCGGCGTTGCACGCATTCGCACGCGGGTGGCTCAACGAGCTGAAGGGCAGGAATATCCGGGTGAACGTGCTGCACCCGGGGCCGATCGCCACACCGATGCAGGACCAAGTTCTCGACGAGGAGGGGAAGCGGATGTTCGAAGCCCTGATCCCGCGGGGAAAGATGGGGCGTCCTGAGGAAATTGCGACGGCCGCGCTGTTTCTTGCTTCAGACGATTCGAGCTTCGTGAATGGGCTGGAGTTGTCCGTCGACGGAGGCTTCTCGGCCATCTGAAATCGCGCCGGATCGCGGCAAGTGGCTTATCGGCGGGAACTAGCATGTCCATGGTGGAACGACTTCCGCGCTGAACGGTCGGCCCGGCCGCGCGGAAGTCGTTCACAACGGGATGTCTACGCAAAGGTCGCCACACAGCAGAACGGATAACCCAGCGCCGTTGAAGGCGGGGAATGAATATCAACACGGATCGGAGAAGCATTATGAGCTACGCAATTGTAGGATTCGGTAAGATAGGCCAGGCCCTCGCCCACGCCTTCGCCCGTAAAAACATCGACGTGACCGTCGCGAGCCGCCGTCCGCCCGAGGCGTTGGCGCCACAGGCTCGGGCGATCGGACCCACGGTCGTCGCCAAGTCTCTGCAGAATGCAGTCGAGGCCGACACGATCATCTTGGCAATCCCGTTCTGGGAACACCGCGAGGTTGCGAAGGCTCTGCCGAGCTGGGAAGGCAAGACAGTCATCGACGCGACGAACGTGTTTCCAGTCCCTGAAGAGCTGGACGGTCTCCCGTCCTCCGCCTTCATCGCGAAGGCGTTCACCGGCGCCAAGCTCGTCAAAGGGTTCAATCACCTGATTGCGGCCACCCTGGCTGCCGATCCGATCGTCGAGGGCGGCCACCGGGTCGTCTTTCTGTCGAGCGACGACGAGGGCGCGACCGCTCCCGTGGCGGCTTTGGCCAAACAACTCGGGTTCGCACCCGTCAAGCTGGGAAAGCTCAACGAGGGTGGCGCGCTGGTGCACGCACGCGGCCGCACTTGGGGCCAGCTGATCTTCCAGGATTTGTTCAAGAAGGAGCAGTAATCGATCTATGACCGTGTGATCGACGCCGAGAACTGGTCGCGCGCGCTAACTTCTTCGAGCAGCGCGCGACCGAATATTTGAAGGCCACAAAGTCGCGAAGGTTGGGGTGGGCCTGACGACGTATGGGCGCCGTTCGAAAAGCGGGGAGACGCCCGACAGAGCGGCAGATCTGCAGGTCGCCTAGAATCTATCGACTGCTATCGATGGCCTAGGATTCGCTCGAGTGTCCTCTGCTATCCGATACTACTCCACGGTACTCCCTTCACTCCCACTAGAATATCGAGCCCGCCGTCAACAGCTTGGTCATGCTCGCCGCCCTTGCGTCTTGCCCGCCAATTGACCATGCTCGCCGACGTTAGTTGCACCGCGGCCGGGGGGTTCGCACATGCCGACGCTCTATGCGCTCAAACCGGCCTTTCAGGCGAAGCTGCGGCCGCTCGCCGACCGGCTGGCCGGGGCCGGCGTCACCGCCAACCAGATCACGCTGCTGGCTGCCGCCCTGTCGGTTGCCACCGGCGTTGTGGTCGCGGCCCTTGCCGGCCATCGCGCGGTCTTCCTGCTGATGCCGGTGGTGCTGTTTGCGCGCATGGCGCTGAACGCCATCGACGGGATGCTTGCGCGAGAACATGGCCAGGCCTCCAAGCTCGGCATGTATCTTAACGAACTCTGCGACGTCGTTTCCGACCTGGCGCTGATCCTGGCCTTTGCCGCTCTCTTCCCTGCCTGGGGCGTCGTCGCCTTTGCCGTCACAGCAGTGCTTGTGGAATTCGCCGGCGTGCTCGGCATCGCGGCGGGCACGGGGCGCAATTATGCCGGGCCGTTCGGCAAGAGCGACCGGGCGCTGGCGCTCGGTATCATCGCCTTTCTCATCGCCTGCGGCCTGTGGGTGGACGCGATCACGCCGTTTGTGTTTCCGGCCTTGGCTACACTCTCGCTGGTGACCGCCATCAACCGGATACGCAGCGGGCTTAACGGGAGCGGTGACTGAAATTCCGGTCGCCAGGGGAACAACATGCTTCATGAACCAACGATTGCCGCTTCCGCAAGTGAGCAGCGGGTGGCGCAGGAGCGCACCTTCCGCACGCATGACGGCACCGAGATCTTCTATCGCTATTGGCCGGCACTAACCGAACACGGCAAAAGCGCGGTCCTGCTGTTCCACCGTGGCCACGAGCATGGCGGCCGCATGGCGCATCTGGTCGATGAACTCGACATGCCCGGCCATGCCTTCTACGCCTGGGACGCGCGCGGCAATGGCCGCTCGGCCGGCGAGCGCGGCTATGCGCCGTCCTTTGCAGCACTTGTGCGCGACATCGATTGTTTCGTGCGCGAGATCGGCAGAGACGGGTTCGGCCAACGCGACATCGCATTGATCGCACAATCCTTCGGCGCCGTGCTCGCCGCCGCCTGGGTGCATGATTATGCGCCCGACATCCGCGCACTGGTGCTGGCCTCGCCGGCCTTCTCGGTCAAGCTCTACGTGCCCTTCGCCAAGCAAGGCATTGCGCTGTGGCAGAAGATCAAGGGCCGCTTCTTCGTCAATTCCTACGTCAAGGCCAAGTTCCTGACGCATGACCCCGAGCGCATCGCCTCCTTCGAGGCCGATCCGCTGATCACGCGGCCGATCGCCTCCAACATCCTCGTCGAGCTCTACGACCACGCCGCGCGTATCGTCGCCGACGCCCGCGCCATCACCGTGCCGACGCAATTGCTGATCTCCGGCAGCGACTGGGTGGTGCGGCATGGACCGCAGCACGAGTTCTTCGTCAATCTCGCCAGCCCGGCCAAGGAGCGGCATGTGCTGCCCGGCTTCTTCCACGACACGCTCGGCGAACGCGACCGCCGCAAGGCACTCGACCTGATCAAGCCGTTCCTCGAAAGACAGTTCGCGACGCCGGAGAAGCCGCTCGACCTGACCACGGCCGACCGCGCCGGCTACACACGCGACGAGGCCGACCGGCTGGCCTCGCCGCTCGCCCCGCTGTCACCGAAAGGCCTGTACTGGGCAATGAGCCGCGCCTCGATCCGCATGGGCGCGTGGCTGTCGTCAGGCATGAAGACGGGGATTGCCACCGGCTTCGATTCCGGCTCGACGCTCGACTATGTCTACGAGAACCAGGCGCGGGGCACCGGTCCGCTCGGCCGCATGATCGACCGCACCTTTCTCGACGCCATTGGCTGGCGCGGCATCCGCCAGCGCAAGCTGCACCTGGAAGAGCTGATCGGCGGCGCCGCTGAGACGCTGAAGACCGCCGGCCGACCGGTCCATATCGTCGATATCGCCGCCGGCCACGGCCGCTACGTGCTCGACGCCGTCGCCAAATGCACTGAGCCGCCGGCCAGCGTGCGGCTGCAGGATTTCTCCGAGCTCAACGTTTCACTCGGCTGCAAGCTGATCGCCGAGCGGCACCTGCCGACCAGCATCTCGTTCCATCAGGCCGACGCCTTCGACGCCCAAATGCTTGCCGGGCTGGAGCCGGCGCCGGACCTCGCCATCGTCTCCGGGCTTTACGAATTGTTTGCCGACAACGCCATGATCGCCCGCTCGCTCGGCGGGCTGGCCAAGGCGATGCAGCCGGGCGGGCTGCTTCTCTACACCAACCAGCCCTGGCATCCGCAGCTCGAAATGATCGCGCGCAGCCTGACCTCGCATCGCGGCGGCCAGGCCTGGGTGATGCGCCGGCGCACCCAAGGCGAGATGGACCAGCTGGTGGCGGCGGCCGGCTTCGAGAAGCTCGACCAGCGCATCGACCAGTGGGGCATCTTCACCGTCTCGGTCGCGCGGCGCGCCTGAGCATGGTCTTGCCTGCCCTTGGCCCTGCCGATGCCCCTGCCCCTTCTGGCTCCGCGCGCGAGCCGTACGCCGGCATCGTGCTGCGGGCGGCGCTGTGGCTGGGGTTTTTGGCACCGTTCTTCTACGCGACCTACGGCTTCGCCAACTGGCTGGCGTCGCAGCGCGACGATGTCGGCAGCATCGTCTTTGCCTGGGAGCGCGGCATCCCGTTCATCGCCTGGACGATCGTGCCCTATTGGTCGATCAACCTGTTCTACGGCCTGTCGCTGCTGCTCAACGATACCAAGCGCGGCGTCGACCGTCTTGCCGGCTGCTATCTCACGGCGCAAATCGTCGCCGTCGCCTGCTTCATCCTGTTCCCGCTGACGGCGACCTTCGTGCGGCCGCAGACATCAGGCCTGCCAGGCTTCATGTTTGCGGTGCTCGGCGGCTTCGACAAGCCGTTCAACCAGGCGCCATCGCTGCACATCGCGCTGCTGATCATCATCTGGGATCATTGGCGCGGTCGGCTCAAAGGCATGGCCACCGTCTGGCATGCCTGGTGTTTGCTGATCGGCGCCTCGGTGCTGACGACGTGGCAGCACCATGTCATCGACATCCCGACCGGCGCTTTGCTCGGCTTCTTCGCCCTGTGGCTGTTTCCGCGCGATGGCGAATTGCCGTTCGCCGGCTTTCAGCTAACCGCCGACGCCAGGGCCAGGCGGCTGGCTCGGTCCTACGCGCTTGGCACAGCCCTTGTGCTGGCCGGCGCCGTTGCCGGCGCCTTCGTCTCGGCGCTGTGGCTGATCCTGCTGTGGCCGGCGCTGGCGCTGGCCATCGTCGCCTTCGCCTATGCCGGGGCCGGCGCCAGAGTGTTCCAGAAGACGGCCGACGGCAGCGTCTCGCTGGCCAGCCGTGTCTTGCTGCTGCCCTACCGGCTTGGCGCCAGGATCAATAGATGGGCATGGACGCGCAAGCTGCCGCCGCATGTCGCCATTGCCGACGGCGTCTTCCTCGGCCGCTTTCCCACCGCCGCCGAGGCCGACGCCTTCGGCACGGTGATCGACCTTGCCGGCGAGCTGGAACGGCCGCGCGGCGTCACCAGCCGCTGGACTGCTATCGCCATGGTCGACCTTTTGCCGCCACCGCCAGAGGCGCAAGCGCAAGCGGTGGCGGCGATCGAGGCGGCCCGCGGCCACGGCACGGTGCTGGTCTGCTGCGCGCTCGGCTTCCAGCGCAGCGCCGGCGTCGTCGCCGAATGGCTGGTTGCCACCGGCCGCTCGCCAACGCCGGCGCAGGCGCACAAGCGGCTCGCGGCATCGGGCCGGCCGGTGCATCTTCGGATCGCGGTGGATGAGCCGGCATGAGTGCCCATCGAGACAAGGCCGAAGCTTTCGCCGCCGGGCTGATGACGCAGGCGGTGTGGCCGCTGCTTTTGGTGCTG
Organism: Mesorhizobium sp. WSM4849; assembly: GCF_055811385.1. Lineage (NCBI taxonomy): Bacteria > Pseudomonadati > Pseudomonadota > Alphaproteobacteria > Hyphomicrobiales > Phyllobacteriaceae > Mesorhizobium > Mesorhizobium sp. WSM4849. The sequence goes on along the minus strand of NZ_JBVVPW010000028.1, from coordinate 46,837 downwards.
GCCGCATTGACGGCCGCGCCGGTCATTGCCGTGGCAGCGGCGCCGCAGGCGACGATGCTGGCGGCGGCGGCCTGGCTGGTCGCGGCAGCGAGCGGCGTGGTCACCCTCGCCCTCTCGGCCCTGCTTACCTTCGACGCACTGCTGTTCTGGCTGATGGCGAGCCACATCAGCGAGGCCGCCGGCGGAGCCTCGGTCGACGACGTGCTGGCGCGCATGCGCGTCAAACCGGCCGCTGCCGGCATCCGCTCGCTCGACCGGCGCATCGCGGGCACGCAGCGCCTGCTGATGAAGCAGCGCATCGCGCTCGGCCTGTTTATGACGGCATCCGCTGTCGCCTTGTCCTTCTGAGCCGGACGATGAGCAAGCTAGGCACAAGGACCTTCACCCTGCTGCAGACCGTGACCTCGGTCGGCCTGTCGGCGCTGGCCTGGGCGGTGACCGGCGTGCGACCGATCTGGAACGGCAGCCAGCCGTCGGACCGGCAGCGCATCTACTTCGCCAATCATGCCAGCCACGGCGACTTCATCCTGCTGTCGGCCTGCCTCAGCGAGAAGCAGCGCGCCCGCACCCATGCCGTCGCTGCCGCCGACTATTGGGGAAAATCGCGGCTGCGCCGGTTCATCGCGCAGGACATGCTGTCCTCCGTGCTGATCCAGCGGCAGTGGACGGAAGAGGCGCAGAATCCGATCTCGATCATGCTGTCGGTGCTCGATGAGGGCCATTCGCTGATCATCTTTCCCGAAGGCACCCGCAATATGACCGACGAGCCGCTGCTGCCGTTCCGCTCCGGCCTCTACAATCTGTCGATGGCGCGGCCCGATGTCGAACTCATCCCGTGCTGGATCGAGAACATGTCGCGGGTGCTGCCCAAGGGCCAGTTCGTGCCGGTGCCGCTGCTTTGCCGCGTGGTCTTCGGCGCGCCGATCGCCATTGCGCCGGATGAGGAACGCCGCGCCTTTCTCGACCGCGCCCGCCAAACGCTGCTTGCGCTGAACCCCCGCCCGCCAACGCATGATGCGGAAAAGTGGAATCCGGTTTTCCGGAAAACATCATGCGACCAAAAGAGCTTAGAGCATCGTGCCGGATCCGATATCCGGCACGATGCTCTGAAGGACGACTAGTTCAACATGCCAATGCACGAAACCCTCATTCTGGTTATCGGCCTCGCTGCGGTGCTGACCACGGCAAGCCTGGTTGCCGGCATCCTGTCGTGGCGCGCGCCGAAGCCGCTGTCTTCGACGCTGGTCAACCTCAACCAGCGCATCAACGCCTGGTGGGTGATGGTGCTGGCGATCACCGTCGCCTTCTTCTTCGGCCGCTCCGGCATGACCATCCTGTTCGCGCTGATCTCGTTTGCCGCCTTGCGCGAATTCGTGACGCTGACGCACAGCCGCCGCAGCGACCATTGGGTGCTGCTCGGCATGTTCGGCATCATCATCCCGTTCCAGTACTGGCTGGTGTGGACCGCCTGGTACGGCCTCTTCACCATCTTCATCCCGGTCTACTGCTTCCTGCTGATGCCGGCGATCACCGCGCTTCACGGCGACACCGAGCGCTTTCTCGAGCGCATCTCGGCGCAGCAATGGGCCGTCATGATCTCGGTCTACTGTGTCAGTCACGTGCCGGCGCTGCTGACGCTCGACGTTCCCGGCTTTGAAGGCCGCAATTTGTTGCTGATCGCTTTCCTGATCATCACCGTGCAAGGCAGCGACGTGCTGCAATACATCTTCGGCAAGCTGTTCGGCAGGTACCTGATCTCGCCGAAGGTTTCGCCGTCGAAGACCTGGGAAGGGCTGGTCGGCGGGCTGGCGACGTCGAGCCTGCTTGGCGCGCTGCTGTCGTTCCTGACGCCGTTTTCGCCGCTCCAGGCGGCGGGCGTCGCCTTTATCGCCTGCCTGATGGGATTCCTCGGCGGGCTGGTCGCCTCCGCCATCAAGCGCGACCAGGGGGTGAAGGACTGGGGCCATCTGATCGAGGGCCATGGCGGCATGATGGACCGCGCCGACAGCCTGGTCTTCGCCGCTCCGGTGTTCTTTCACACGGTGCGTTACTTCTGGACCTGAGAACGAGCTACGGTCTCATTTTGCAGCTGCAAGCGGCGCCTTCTCGGCAGGGCGCGGCCGACGGCGCATGCGGCGCTTGGCAGCAACCTTCAGCGCAACCGGCGGATCGCTCGACAACGCCCCCAGAACGGCTTCGACCATGCCATACGCCACAAAATCGGCATTGATGTCATTGGCCAGTTTGACGGCTGTCTCGCTGGCGTCGCCGTCCTCCGACCAAAACACGATGCCTACCCGCAGCGCCGATTTGGCACGTTTCAGCCGACGAACCAGGAAACGGGCGTGCTTGACGGAGTCGCGGTTAAGGAATCCGACCACGACGGTGTTGACAGCATCGAACTTGAGCCGGCGAATGCTCGCCGGTTCCATGTCGGCAAAGCTCGCCTTCGAGACGGTCGCTCCCTGGACTTCGAGCACCTGCGCCAGCATGGCGGCGGCGGCATCATCAAGTTCGCCGCGGCCGCCGGCACAAAGCACCGACATGTCCGTGCCATCAGGCAGTTCGGTGTCGTCCTCGCTCTCCGCTTGAGCCTGCTTTTCCTCATCCGCTGTGGCAGGCTCGGCCGCAGCCGGGTCATCGTCCTCCTCCGCTTCCTCCCGTGCGCTGTCGTCGAGGTTCGCCACCAGCGTCTGCGCACTGGCCGCCACCTGCCGTCTTTGCTCATCGCCCATGACACCCCGCACGCGATCCTGTTCGCCGAGCAGAAGTGCGGGAATGGCGACCTTGTCATAGAATTCGAACAGATATTTTTCCTCCAGGATCTCCTCGGCGTGATCAGTGGCTTCTTCCGGATCGCCGGCCAACAGCCGCTGGTAAAGCCGAGCATGTAGCTCGAGCACGGGTTCGTTGCCGAATAGGACGTCGAGGAATTCGAACTGCGGCACGTGCCTGCCGAGCACGACGAGACAGACCGTGAGCGGCGTCGACAGAACCAGGCCCAGCGGGCCCCAGAGCCAGGTCCAGAAGATCGCCGCGACAATGATGGCCAATGGTGAGAGCCCGGTGCGCGAGCCGTAGAGCCAAGGTTCGACGACGTTGCCGGTGATCATTTCCATGACCACGAACAGCCCGGCGGTCCACAGCACGAGCGACCAGCCGGGAGCCACGGCAAGCGCCAGGAACAGAGGCAGCAGCGCACCAATGATCGGGCCTATATAGGGAACAAAGCGCAGCGCCAACGCCAGCAATCCCCACAGCAGTGCATTGGGTATGCCGAGAACCCAAAGCCCGAATGCAATCGGCACGGCGTAGACGATGTTCACCACCAATTGCATGAGCAGATATCGGCCGACCCGCTTGCCCGCTTCCTGGAGCGCCTCGGTGGTCCGATGAAGATCGCCGTAGCCGACGAGGCGTATGAAACGATCGCGCAGGTCCTCGCGCTCGAGCAGCATGAATATGACGACGATGATGATCAGGCCGGCCGATGCCAGCGGGCTGATCAGCGGCCGGATCAGGTTCTGGAGAACCTGGAGCGGCCTTTCGCGCGCGATGATCTCGACAGGCACCGGCTCGCGCTCTGGCTCATCTGCGGCGGGCGGTGAGGTTTCCTGCCTGTCGAGTTCCTGGCCAACGCTTTCGATCACCCCGCTCAGCCTGGCGATGATGCCTCCGCCGATGCCGGTTTCCTTCAGGGATCGGACCTTGGTCAGGATATTCGACTGGTAAAGCGGGATGTTCTGCGCCAGTTCGCTGACCTGCGTTGCGACAATGAAGGAGAACAGTGCAAGGACCGTGAATGCGCCCAGCACAGTGGCGATGACGGCCGGAAGACGGGGAATGCCGACTCGCTTGAGTACGGAAACCATGGGTGCAAGCGCAAAGGTAAGCAGCAGAGCGATTGCGATCGGCAGGAAAACCTCGCGCCCGAAATACAGGGCGGCAACCGTAGCCACGACGGTCGCGACGGTCGGCAATGACATGCGCGGGAGGACCCTGGCACCGGAAACAATGCCCACCAGCCCGGACTCCGACGGGTGCATGCCGTTTCGACGATTGGCCGCCACTTGGTGCCTCCACCCTGCCAATCACCATGATCAGGCATATTGAGCCGGCGCGCAACGTCCGCACCTTTGTGCCGGAGCCCGACCGCAGGGAGGTATTCCCTCCTTGTCCGGCCCGCGCGCCGCAAGATCGGAACGGCGGCTCACTGTTGCTGTGGTCAGACTTAGCCGGAATGACGCAGCCAATGACGGTCGAACACGTCGAGAATGGACCGGAATTCGGCCGGCGGGATCTGGTTGGCGCCGCCGTCGCTGTCTCCGGCGAGGAATTGCGCCAGCTGCCGGTCAACCGCCTCCGTGTGCTCGACTGACAGGCCAAGCGATGCAAATCCCTAGCGATCGACCCGTCGGACGGCAGATATCCGCCCCATGTCTCGGGCGCCGGATTGCGCAAGCGGATCATCAGGATCCTGGTCAGGGACGGCTGCGGCTCCGGGCCGATGATGGTGGTGCCGCACAGATAGCCGCCAAGCACGCTTCCCGGCCGCGAGTGCGGAAACAGGCATAGGAAGAAGTGGGCTTCGCCGTTGGTTTCTTTCAGATGCGCATAAAGGCCGCGTTTTGCCGGCGTCATCAGCCCGCCGAGCAGCAGCTGCCCGGTCGGCAATGCCTCGCGATAGGCGGCAGTCAGGCCGTGCGCCCCCGGCCCGGCCTCTATCGACAGGCTGCCCCTGATCAACTGGCCGCGATAGTAGGGCGACAAGGCGCGCGAATAACATGCGTAGGTTCCGGCAACGGCCAATCCAAGGCTTCGCTCCTCATGTCCGGACGCCGTCTCGAAATGCGCACCGGCGCGGCGTTCCAGTTCGGCCCTCTCGATGCCGTGGCGGGCGCAGATCGCCGCCGTAAAGCCTGACAGGTCGCTCTCGGCGATCCAGGCGCCGGGCTGCTCCAGCTTGAGAAGCTTCGACCAGTCGTCGTAGACGCTGAGTTCGCGTGGCTGGGCGCGACCCTGCAGCCATTTGTCGGCACGGCCGAGATCGAACGCCGTCTTCGGGTTGACGCCCCGGAACGCCGCCGCCAAATCCTTGCGGGCGACGGTTCCCAGCAAGGCTGCAGTCAACCGTAACTTCTGCGCGATATGCTGTGCCATCCCCCACCTGCCCCTTTATGCCACCGCAAGGCATAGCATGTGCCAGCAATTGCTCCCACCGCATTCATTGCGGGCTGGACCTCTCCTAAAGTCTATATTCCAGGAAATCCGCAGAATTCCACGCCGCTCCACGCGGCTGCCCTTTTCGCCCCGCCGGGCGGCGCTAAGGTCGCGCAGGGCAAGGGCAAGTTATGAAACTCACGCTATCTAGGGTTGAATACCAAACACCCTTCCTCAGTCATTTGAACGACGGCGAAGCCGAGCTCTCGGCACCGGCACAAACCAGCGTAGATGCCGCCTCAACAAGGAAGGAATAATTCGATGTCCTGGATTGCCTCCCCCAAAATCCCTTTCACCGCGGTTGCGGCTGGATCCGCTGCACTGCTGCTGCTGACCTTCGGGCCGGATGGACCATCGCGTGCCGCTGCCGGCTCGCGCGCGGCAGCGACATATGGCAAGGCGGCTCCTGCGTCGCCGGCCATCGAGCCGACGCGCATCGAAGTCGACGGCAGCGCGCACGTGATACGCTTTTACATCGACGGCAAGCAGGTCGCCCTGCTCGACTCGACCGGCTTCAGGGATTGATCTTCACACCAGCGCTGGCCGCTACGAAGCGGGCGAATAGCTGCTGCCTTCATGCGCGGACGACGGTCACCACGGAGTGACCGTCAAACGCTGCGCGACATGGCGCACCCTGCTGCCTTGATGCGACTGTAAGCCTGACTCGCGCCGGTTCGTTGCAGCCGCGCTTTTCCACAAGCCATATTCCAGGAATTCCGCAGAATTCCACGCCTTTCCGCGCAGCGGCCGTGTTCAGGCCGGCGGCTAGGGCTAACCTTACGTTAACCATTGAGGGACGCCGTCATGAAACTTGCTCTGTCTGCACTTCTCGCCGTGCTCGCCCTTTCGCAAACCGTGGAGGCTAAAACGAAAGTCGTTGCCACCGATGCGAAAGCGGCCACAGCCGAGAAAAGCCGGCCGCAGCTCGACAACAAGTCCACCGGCGGGATCACCGCGTCGCCCGGTGCGATGGCAGCGCCGGCCGACAAGAATGTGTCCAGTCCGTATCCGCCGGCGATCTATTTCGATTTCTAGAGTCTATCCATCCCTAGTGGCGGGGCTCCATCTTTTTATTTCGACCGCACCGCGCTTGCGGTACCCGGGATCGGCGGGCCCGGGGGATCGACAAGCCCGATCGACAGGCCTCGGGATCAACAGACTTGGCGGCGCGCCAGGCGGTGATAGGATTGTTCCGTTCGCCTCCGGCCTCAGCCGACCCTGACGACGAAATGCTTCGTCACCGGCTCGATGATTTTCCACGTTCCCTTGAAATCGGCTTCAACCACGAAGGCGTCGCCGGGGCCGACTTCGACGGGCGCGCCGCCATCGGGCGTGATGACGATGCGCCCAGCGATCATGTGCACGAATTCATAGTCGCTGTAGGTTGCGTGGTAGGTACCGGGGGTGGCCTGCCAGGTTCCCGACATAACCTTGCCGTCCGCTGTGGTGTGCTGGACGGCGGTCTTCATGGTCGGGTTGCCGTCGACCACGACCCAGCCTGCGAGATCGCCCGCCTCGGCGTTTTCGACCGCGCCGAATTTGAGGATGGTCTTCTCTGTCATGGTCGGGCTCCGTTTGGAACTGTGCCGGCATTGGCTGCCGGTCAATAGCCGAAGCACCTGAGATGAGCAACGCGGGTGCCCTGTCCGGTTCACGAGCAAGCGATGGCACGGTTTGCCGCGTGCCATCGCTTGACCTTGCCGCCATCCGCCGGATAGTCGGTTGTCCGGCTCCGATGAAAGACCCCGATATGGCAGACGCGATCATAAGAGACAGCAACGGCACCCAGCTGAACGAGGGCGATTCCGTGACCCTGATCAAGGATTTGAAGGTCAAGGGCACCTCGGAGACGATCAAGCGCGGCACGCTGGTGAAGAATATTCGCCTCACCGGCCATCCCGGCGAGATCGAGTGCAACACCAAGCAGGTGAAGGGCCTGGTGCTGAAGACCCAGTTCCTGAAAAAGGCGTGATCGCGTGGAGTCTTGACCCGTGATCCCTGGCCTTGCGGCCTCCGGAACCGGCGCAGCGCCTCTAAGTTGAGCAGACGGATGACGGCACTGACGGAGCCTGGCTAACCGGCCGGCGGAGCCACTCCTTGAAAGCCGTCGAAAGTGCGATATATCAATGACTAAGCGTGCGTTGCACGCGACGTAGTGCTTTGGTCAAACTTCACCTGTGGAGGTTGTCATGGCAAACGGTCTGATGGAAGGAAAGAAAGCCCAGGACTGGATCAACCTGATCCTTGCGGCATGTCTGTTCATCTCACCCTGGGTCATCGGCTTCGTTGCTGAAACCGCTCCTGCGTGGAACGCCTGGATTGCCGCAGTCGTGCTCGGCGCCCTGGCTCTCGCGGCGCTTTCGGTATTCGCCGAATGGGAAGAGTGGGTGAACCTTGTCGTCGGGCTCTGGCTGGTCGTCTCGCCCTGGCTGCTTGGCTTCGCGGCAAACGTCAACGCGATGGGAACCCATGTGGTCCTCGGCGTGCTGGTGGTTGCGGCATCGGCCTGGGCGGTCTGGGACTCCCGTCATCATCCGCCAGCGCATGCGTGATCGGTGACGACCAAGAGGAGGAGCCCGGCGCGCGAGCGGCGGGCTCTTCCTAAGCCTGAGATCGGTACGCAGGCCCGCTAGCCGGGCCAGTTACATCCTTGTGCTCAAAAACCAACCGCCCGGCGGGTGCAGATGGCAGCGCCGCCGCCGCGCTTCCTGGTATAGACGCCGACGAGCACCCCGCTACACTCAGCGAACTTCCGCTTATGTTGCATTGCGTTAGATTTGTTGCATTGCAATATCAATGCATTGCGTCGAGTCTTCGCAACGGGGCTTTTTCAACGACCTATGTGAGGTTTTCGCCGTGTCAGCATCGTTTCGGCCTGATATCGAAGGGCTGCGTGCGCTGGCGGTGTCGGGCGTCGTCGCGTTTCATTTTGGTCTGTCGGACCTGCCGGGCGGGTTCACCGGCGTCGACATCTTCTTCGTCATCTCCGGCTATCTGATCACCGGCCAGCTGCTGCGGGAAATCGCCGAGGACGGCAGGCTGGACCTGTGGCGGTTCTATGCAAGGCGCGCCCGGCGCCTGCTGCCGGCCTCGCTGTTCGTCATCTTCGCCACGCTGGTCGCGGGCTACTTCATCCTGTCGCCGGACGAACAGTCGCTCTATTCGAAAGGCGCCATGTACGCCTCGGCCTATGCGATCAATTTCTGGCTGATCCGCTGGTCGTTCGACTATTTCGCCCCCGATGCGGCGAACAACCCCTTCATCCACTTCTGGTCGCTCTCGGTCGAGGAGCAGTTCTATCTCGTATGGCCGGGACTGCTTCTGCTGGCGGCATGGCTGCGCCCGGGCAAGCGCACTGCGATCCTGGTGATCGGCCTCACCGGCGTGGTGTCGTTCGCCGTCTGCGCCTGGCTCACCACCGTGTCGCAGCCCTGGGCCTTCTATTTCTCGCCGCTCAGGGCCTGGGAATTCGCCGCCGGCGGGCTGGCGACGATGGCGCCGGCAAAATTCTGGCGAGAGCGCCCGCAACTGGGCGCAGCACTGGCATGGCTTGGCCTGGCGCTGATCGCCGGCGCCTATCTGACCTTCAGCGAGCGGGACACCCCCTTCCCCGGCGTCGCGGCGGTGATGCCGGTGGCCGGCACCGTGCTCCTTTTGCTCAGCGGCTCCGGCAATGTCCAAAGAGGGCCGAGCGCCATGCTGGCGCTGCCGCCTTTGCAATGGGTGGGGAAACTTTCCTATTCGCTCTATCTCTGGCACTGGCCGGTCATCGTCTATGCAACGATGATGGTGCCCGACCTCTCCTGGCCCGGGCGGCTTGCCTGCGCGGCATTGACGCTGGCGCTGTCGATCTTCACCTATCATTTCATCGAAAACCCGATCCGTCGCAACGGCTGGCTGATGGCGAGCGCGGCGCGCGCGCTTATCCCCGCCGCAATGCTGACCGGCGCCGGCGTCATGGCGACCTACGCCAATGCGCGCCTTGCCGTGGACGACCTCGACCCCTCACAACGCATCATTGCCGAAACTGCCGCGCAGCCCTCCACCGCGCGCGCCAAGGTGGGTTGCGTTCTCGACTACGAGACCGTGACGCCGAAGCCCTGCGAGTTCGGCCCCAAGAATGCCGAGCGCTCGATCGCGCTGTTCGGCGATTCGCATGCCGACCACTGGTCGACGCCGCTGATCGAGGCAGCGAAGAAGAACGACTACAAGGTCGTCACCTGGCTCAAAGCCGCCTGCCGGGCCTCGCGGCTGACGGTCTGGAGCTCGAAGCTGAAGCGCGACTACACCGAGTGCGATCAATGGCGCGAGCAATCGATCAAGGAGATCATCGCCCTGCGCCCGAGCCTGGTGGTGATCTCGGAGATCTCGCTGACCAGTTCGCGCAAACTGTCGCCCGACGCGCAGCAATCCGACAGCCTGAATCAGGACTGGCAGGCCGGCCTTCGCGCAACGCTGGAGGCGTTCAGCCAAGCCGGGCTGAAAGTCGCCTTCATCCGCGATGTGCCGTTCAACAGCATGTTTGTCGACACCTGCGTGGCCCGCGCGTTGTGGCGTGGACAGACGCCATCGGTATGTGACGCGCCGCGAACCGACGCCGCCAACGACGCCATGGCCGCGGTGGAGCGCGACATCGTGCGCGCCGTCCCCAACGCGACCTATATCGACATGACCGACCGGTTCTGCGACGCCAAGACCTGCCATGTCTTCATCGACGGCAAGCTGGCCTACCGCGATCGCCACCACATGGCGACGCCCTTTGCGCAAACGCTGGAGCCGCCGGTCGAGCGCGCGCTGTTCTCGACCGGGGCGGCGGAGTAATAAGGGCGGCGCAAAGACGCGCCTTTCACCCGCTGTCTCAGTGCAAGCCAAACTCGCGCAGCAGTTCTTCGCGATAGCGCACGAAGCGGCTTTCGCTGCGATCGCGGGGGCGTGGCAGTTCAACGTCGACCAGCCGTGCTGTGCCGCCTTTCTCCCTGGGCAGGATCAGCACCCTGTCCGCAAGATAGATCGCTTCTTCCAGATCATGGGTGACCATGATCATGGTGACGTTCTCTTCGCTCCAGATGCGCACCAGTTCCTCTTGCATGCCGATTTTGGTCATCGCGTCGAGCGCGCCTAGCGGCTCGTCGAGCAGCAGGATTTCAGGCCGCACGGTCAACGCCCGGGCGATGCCGACGCGCTGCGCCATGCCGCCCGAAAGCTGCCTGGGATAGGCATCGCTGAATTCGGCCAGACCGACGAGCGCGGTATAGATGCGGGCCTTGTCCTCCGCCTCCGCCTTGGGCACGCCCCGCACTTCGAGGCCAAAGGCGACGTTGCCGAGTACCGTCAGCCACGGCAGCAGGCGCGGTTCCTGGAAGATCACCGCGCGCTCGGAGCCGACGCCATGGACCGGCTTGCCGTCGATCGCGACACCGCCACTGTCGGCAGCCTCCAGCCCGGCAAGAATGCGCAGCAGCGTGGTCTTGCCCGATCCGCTGGCGCCGACAATTACGAGGCATTCGCCGGAGCGGATGTCGAGGTTGAGCGCCCTCAGCACGGCAAGCGGGCGCCCGCCAAGGGTGAAGGATTTGGAGAGGTCACGTATCGTGACCTCGCCGCCGCTTGTGGTGGCCATGGCCCGTCTCCCGGTCAGTTGGTTTTCGATTCGCCGCGCCGGTAAAGGATGTCAGCGGCTTTCAGCTTGCCCTTGGGCAGGCGGCCGTCGCGCTCGAGCACGCTGACCCAGAAGTCGATGTCGCGGTCGTCAGCCTTCGCACCTTCACGCAGTCCGAAGCCGGTCCAGTAGCGCGCCAGCTCGCCATTTTCGCCGCGCTTGTCGAGGATGTCCGCGAGCACCTTGCGCGCCTCGTCCGGGTTCTGGCGCGACCAGTCGGCGGCCCGCGCCGACTGGTCGACGAAATTGCGGGCGCCATCCGGATGCGCCGTGATGAAGTCGCGCAGCAGGACGATGAAGCCGCCGGCCAGTTCGCCCAGCACGTCGGTGTCGTTGAACACGCCGCGCACGCCGCCATTGTCGACCAGGGCGCCGGCAAACGTCGCCTGCCAGTAGCCCAGTGCCGCGATATCGACCTGGCGTGACCGCAAGGTCTGTTCAAGCTGCGGCCCGGGCACCACGACGAGGTTGACGGCATCCGGCGGCAGGCCGACGCCGTGCAGCGCCTCGCGCACGGTGTAGTCGAGATGGGCGCCGAGCGTGTTGACCGCAATGGTCTTGCCGGCGATGTCGGCAATCGATTTGATCGGACTGTCTTCCAGCACGTAGAAGACGCTGCGCACTTGGCCGTTGATGCCGTTGCTTGGATAAGCGGCGACGAAGTCGTTGCGGCCGGAGATCGAGTTGATCACCGCAGCGGTCGCGGCCGAGCCGAGATCGACGCTGCCGGAGGCGAGCGCGAACAGCGATTCCGGGCCGCCGCCGGAGTAGCCGACATTCTCCAGCTTGACGCCGAGGTCCTTGAAATAGCCGAGCGCGTCCGCCAGCTCATGCGGCGAGATGCTGCCGCGGCTGGCGAGGTAGCGCAACGTGACCGGCGCGGCTTGCGCAACGGCGAAGCGAGGCAGGCCGGTGGCGATGATGCCGGCGGCAAAGGGAGCGCCCGCAAGCAGGGAACGGCGAGTGATTGGCATAGTCCGGTCTTTCCTGTTGGAGAGGATGGCCTGTTGGAGAGGATGGTGAAGGCTGGTCAGTCGATGGGATTGCTCCAGCGGCAGAGCCGCCGCTGCAGGCTGACCAGCGCCTGGTTGGCGATCAGGCCGAGGCCGGCGAGGATGACGATCGCCGCAAACATCAGCGGGATCTGGAAGTTGTACTGCGCGTTCATCACCTGGAAGCCGATGCCCTTGTTGGCGCCGATCATTTCGGAGGCGATCAGCAGCAAGAGCGCCGTGGTCGCACTCAGCCTTAAGCCCACGAAGATCGACGGGACGGCCCCTGGAAGCACGACACGGCGAAACACGGTGAGCCGCGCGGCGCCATAGACCCGGGCCATCTCAAGCAGTTTCGGATCGACTTGCTTGACGCCGCTGATGGTGTTGAGCAGCAGCGGAAACAGCGTCGCCCAGAAGATGACGAAGACCTTTGATGCCTCCCCCAGCCCGAGCAGCAGGATGAACACCGGATAGAGCGCCAGCGCCGAGGTCTGCCGGAAGACCTGCAGGATCGGATCAAGCGCGGTTTCGACGGCGCGCACCTGGCCCATGAACAGGCCGAGCGGGATGGCAACCGCCACTGCCGCCGCGAAGGCGAGGCCGGCGCGCTGCAGGCTGATGGCGATGTCGCCGAGCAAGGTGCCACCGGCCAGACCGTTCCACAATGCGGTGACGATCGTGTCGATCGGCGGCAATACCGCAGCGTTCACCCATCCCGCGCGGCTCGATACCTGCCAGATCGCGAGGAAGCCGATCAGGATGCCGTAGCGGGACAGGAAGCGGACGACAGTCCGGTTGGCCAGGCGCGGGAAAACGGCGCCAAGGCTGGTTCTGCCGTCATGTGTACCGATCGTGACCCGCTGCTCGATGTGTTGCAAACTCATCGTCCTGCCCTTTGCTTTAAGAGAATCTATTCGGCGGCCAGCACCTTGGAGCGGCCGGCGGTCCAGGGGTTTTCCGGCCGCCTGAGGCCGAGATTCTCGCGCAGCGTCCTGCCTTCGTAGGCGGTGCGGAACAGGCCCCGGCGCTGCAGCTCGGGGATCACCAGGTCGACGAAGTCGTCGAGCGCGCCAGGCAGCCAGGGCGGCAGGATGTTGAATCCGTCGGCGGCGTCGTTGCCGAACCATTCCTCCAGCTGATCGGCGACCTGCACCGCGCTGCCGATGACGGTGTAGTGGGCGCGGGCCGTCGCCACCCACTGGTAGAGCTGGCGGATGGTGAAGTCGTGCTCGTCGGCAATCTGGCGGATCAGTGCCTGGCGGCTCTTCATGCCTTCGGTTTCCTTGCTCGGCGGCAGCGGTCCGTCGAGCGGATACCCGCTGATGTCGAGCGTCTGGCCCGCCAGCCCGTTGAGCAGGGCCACGCCGTCCTCGGGCAGGATCAGGTCGTTCAGCTGCTGGTACTTGGCGCGGGCTTCCTCTTCGGTGCGGCCGACGAAGGGAGCTACGCCCGGCATGATTAGTACCTGTCCGGGATCGCGGCCGACCGCCGTCACGCGCGCCTTGATGTCGCGGTAGAACTCTTGCGCCGAGGCGAGATTCTGATGGGCGGTGAAGATGACCTCAGCCGAATGGGCGGCGAGCCTGCGGCCGTCCTCCGACTGCCCGGCCTGCACCACCACCGGGTGACCCTGCACCGGGCGCGGCACATTGAGCGGACCTTTGACGCTGAAATGCCGGCCCTTGTGGTCGATGTCGTGAAGCTTGTCCTTGTCGTAGAAGCGCCCCGACTTCTTGTCGCGGATGAAGGCATCGTCTTCCCAGCTGTCCCACAGCGCCTTGACCGTCTCGACATGCTCATGCGCCCGGGCATAGCGCTCGGCGTGGGCAGGCTGCGTCTCGCGATTGAAATTGCGCGCGGTATCGTCGCCCGCTGAGGTCACGACATTCCAGCCGGCCCGGCCATTCGACAGCAGGTCGAGCGAGGCGAACTTGCGGGCGAGCGTATAGGGCTCCTCATAGGTGGTGGAGGCGGTGGCGATGAAGCCCAGATGCGTGGTGAGCGGCGCCAATGCGGCGAACAGCGTCACCGGCTCGAACCCGGCGATCTTGGCATTGCCGCCTTCGCGGGCGCCAAGGCCGACGGTCAGGTTGTCGGCGAGGAAATAGGCGTCGAACAGGCCGCGCTCGGCGGTCAGCGCGAGCTGCCTGTGGAACTCGAAATTCGTCGCGCCGTCGGCCGGAGCGTTAGGATGGCGCCAGGCTGCGATGTGCTGTCCGCCACCGGGCAGGAAAGCACCAAGCTTGATCTGCCTGGACTTGCTGGGTCTGGTCATTGCGGGTTCCTTCTGAGCTGTGCGGAAAGGGAATCGAGGGTCACGGGCCGGTGTTCAGGCGGCAAGACCGACGCTGCGTGGCACCACCCGGCATGCTTCGGCGACCGCTTGCCTGGCGCGAGCATGGATGGCTTCGGACACCAGCACGCCGTTGGCGAAGTCCTTGTCGGAGGCGTAGATCGCGGTCGGCAGGGTCAGCGCCTCGAAAAAGCCGAACAGCGGCCGCAGCTGATGTTCGACAACCAGCGAATGACGGTCGCCGCCGCCGGTTGCAGCAAGGATGACCGGCTTTCCCCTCAGGGATGACGGATCGAGCAGGTCGAAGAAATGCTTGAAAAGCCCGGTGTAGCTGCCTTTGAAAGTCGGCGAGCCAATCACCAGGACATCGGCGTCCAGCAATTGCTCGACGATATTTCTGGCCAACGGATCCAGTTCGCCAATACGCCTTGCCTGCGGGAAGGACTGACCGAGATCCTCGATGTCGAAAACGGTCGAGGCTGCACCGGTGCTGCTCGCCACCTCAGCGACGATGTGGCTGATGAACGCCTTGGTCTTCGACGGACGGGTCAGGTTGCCCGACAGCCCCACCACCAGCTTTTTCGACATTTTGGGCTCCTCGCAAAACGGCTTCTGTGCATTAACTCTACTGAGTTTATAGAATTAGATCAGAAAGAAGATTTCAAAACGAACCCGCCAAGCGGATTGAGTTTGCGGCACATCGTCGTCGATTGGTTCTTTCGACGCGAAAATGCGAACGCCGAGTTTGGCAAGGGCGCCTTGACCGCATTCCGGCCACGCGTTGATTATCTCAAGCGCACCAAAGCCATCGGCCCGGGGGGCCATCGGCCCGGGGGATTCGCATGAAAACAGCCGTTCTGACGTATCTGCTGCTGGCCTGTTTGCTGGCTTCGCCGGCGCGGGCGGGATGGAAGCCAGTCGAGAAGGTCGAGACCTACGCCGTTTCAGGGCAGACCGGTCCCCAGCTCCATGCCTCGATGGGCGAGCGCGGGCCGATGATCGGCAAGGGCAAGGTCCGCGCCATGGCCTACACCAATTTCAAGCTGACCTGGGTCAGGGACTATCAGCGACAAGGCAACGCCTGCGTGCTGGTGTCGGCGCGGCCGAAGCTCATCATAACCTACACCTTGCCCAAAACGTCCGGGCCGGTGCCGGCCGCCGTGCAGAAGAGTTGGGACGTTTTCGCCGCTGGCCTCGCGGCCCATGAAAAGGTGCATGGCGACCTAATCATCGACATGGTCCGCAAGATCGAGACGGCGACCATCGGCCTGTCCGTCCCCGACGATCCCGGCTGCAGCAAGATCAGGCCCGAAATGACCAGGCGGCTCGCCGAACTCTCCCAGGCGCAGCGGCAGGCGAGCCGCGATTTCGACCGGGTAGAATTCGCCCCGCGCGGCAATCTGCAGCAGCTCATCGTTAATTTGCTGATGGGGCGGTAGGGGAATCATCGCAAAGCTGGCGGGACAGCGCCCCCCTCTGTCCTGCCGGACATCTCCCCCACTTGGGGGGAGATCGGCCGTCATCTTTGATTTCGCCAATCGCCAACCTCGAAAAAGAGGCGCTGTCGGCGGAACTGCCAATCTCCCCACTTGTGGGGGAGATGTCCGGCAGGACAGAGGGGGCGCCGTAGAGCACAGGCCTCGCCTCACCCCGCCACCGGCGTCCACATCACATCCTCGACCCGCATTGCCCCCGTCGCCAGCATCACCAGCCGGTCGAAGCCGAGTGCGGCGCCGCTCGCCTGCGGCATCATGGCCAGTGCGGCGAGGAAATCCTCGTCGATCGGATAGCGCTCGCCATAGATACGCTCCTTCTCGTCCATCTCGAGGATGAAGCGCCGGCGCTGCTCGGCGGCGTCGGTCAGCTCGCCGAACGCGTTGGCCAGTTCGACGCCGCAGCAATAGAGCTCGAAGCGCTCGGCGACCCGCGGATCATCTGCGCTCGGCCGGGCAAGGGCGGCCTCCGAAATCGGATAGCCGTAAAGGATGGTGGCGCGCCCCTGCCCCAGCGCCGGCTCGATCTTTTCCACCATCACCCGGCTGAACAGATCTGCCCAATTGTCGTCGGGCGCGGTGCGTAAGCCCGCCTTGACCAGAGCCGCATGCAGCGCCTCCCGATCGGTACTGCCGTCGGCGGCCACCGTGGCCAGCAGGTCGATGCCGGCATGGCGCATGAAAGCATCGGCGACGCTCAACCGTTCGGGCTCGGCGAACGGATCGGCCGCGCGGCCGCGAAAGGCGAAACGTTTTGCACCCGCGCGCTCGGCGGCCAGCGCGATAAGCCCGGTGCAGTCCTTCATCAGGCTCTCATAGGTCTCGTTAGCCCGGTACCATTCGAGCATGGTGAAGGACGGATGATGCAACGGGCCGCGCTCGCGGTTGCGATAGACGGCGCTCAGGCTGAAGATGCGCGTCTCGCCGGCGGTGAGCAGCTTCTTGCAGGCGAATTCCGGCGAGGTGTGCAAATAGAGCGGCAGACGCTGTCCGTCCGGCCCGATCGCCTCGGTGGCGAAGGCCGACAGATGCGCCTCGTTGCCGGGCGAGACCTGCAGCGCCGCCGTCTCGACCTCGATGAAATCGCGGCTGGCAAACCAGTCGCGCAGGGCCGCAGTGATGGCATTGCGCAGGATCAGCCGCGGCCGCCTGTCGGCGTGAACATCAGGCGTCCACCAGGGCGAGGCGGCGGTCATGACGACAGGATTTGCATGGAGGACTGGCGATTGCCGCCAAGATGCGCTAGGCCGCACCGAACGGCTCCCGCAGCCGATTTGCGCCGGTCGGCGCTCCCAGGCCAGTCAACGCTCTTAGGAATAAAGCCCGTGAAGGTCATCGCCAGTTCCCTACGCAAAGGCAATGTCGTCGAAAAGGACGGCAAGCTCTATGTGATCCTCTTTGCCGAAAACATCCATCCGGGCAAGGGCACGCCGGTGACCCAGCTCGACATGCGCCGTATCTCCGACGGGGTGAAGGTTTCGGAGCGCTACCGCACCACAGAGCAGGTCGAGCGCGCCTATGTCGAGGAGCGCGAGCACACCTTCCTCTACCGCGACGCAGAAGGCTTCCATTTCATGAACCCGGAAAGCTACGACCAGGTCGCGGTGCCGGAAAGCGTGGTCGGCGAGATGGCGCCCTATCTCAAGGAAGGCATGGCGGTGCAGGTTTCCCAGTACAATGGCATCGCCATCTCGCTGGTGCTGCCGCAGCGCGCCACCTTCGAGGTGGTCGAGACCGAGCCGGTGACCAAGGGCCAGACGGCGTCCTCGTCCTACAAGCCGGCAACACTGTCCAACGGCGTGCGCACGCTGGTGCCGCCGCACATCACCGCCGGCACCCGCGTGGTGGTGATGACGGCCGATGGCGCGTATGTGGAGCGCGCCAAGGATTGAGGCTGGTGGATCGCTTGCGGGCGACAGGCCTCGCGTGCTGGAAGCAGGCTGGGCGCGCGGCGGCTAGTAGCGGGAGCAAATCGCGTACACAGCTGCCAGGTATGTGAATGCAATCGTGACGTAGGAGACCGCGAGTTCGGCCACGATGGAGGTGATTTGAAGCAGCGTCACCGGAAAACCCTTTGTTAACCCTAGCTCGCACATACGCGTTAATCCTGTCTCTTAACAGTCCCCTATAAGTTAAGTATCGGTGAGCGAGGCCCGCCACGGCGCCTGATCGTCGCAGAATGCCAAGGTAGAGGCCCAACCCGCGTTTGCCCCATGCCATGACGCGCCGGGAAGAGTCTGCTTCACTGGACTGTGCAGCGGGTTTACTGGACAGTGCAGCGGGGAATTCAGCCAAGGATGAAACCCGCTATCAGAACCGTAAGGATCATCGACAGCGGAACGGCAAGAAGGCAGCACGCCTCTAACCTGTTGATTTGCCAACGGTTCATCGAGCGCTTCCCAGTTGGTTTCCTATCTAAACGGGCAAACCGGGACGGCAGTTCCACGGAAATGCCCGGCGTCATCCACGCCAGTTCATCGTGCTGATTGGCGCCAACCCTTATTCCCGGTCATCCAGCGGGCACGCGCCAGATGCGTCGCCCAGGCCCGGAATGCCCGTTCCGGCTCCTGGTTCGGATCAATATGCAGAACGCTGCGGGCGACCTCACGCCAATCGGCGCCGTCCGCCGAAGCATCGAGCAGCCGCATGTAAGTCAGCATGCAGTGCTCGTCATACGCGGTCAGCACCGAAGACGTCGGCGCCACGTCTGCGAAATGAGGGTCTAGCGGTGGCTTTGGCATGGCGATCTACCAGCAATGGCGCACCGTAACAGGCCGTCGAGAAGCCCGCGCCCTTCAATTGGAGGACGCTGGCCGATCGAGGCCCGCTGCGCGCCCCGAAAATCAGGATGCGGCTTAGCTACATTCGCTTCTGGGGCTTTAGATGAGCCCATAGCACTGCGGCGGCAAACAAGAGCGCAAAAACAAGCGAGACATTAAAAATCGGATGGGTGCTGGACACAGCCGCCGCTGCCGCAACAATGCCGACGATCGCTAAGATTGCCCCCAAAACAACGCCCATGAAACGCATTGCCAACCCTCACATCTCTTGGTCAGGTAGGCAGCCTCTGATGGCATGACAATTTCATAGCGCCCGCCCCGTTTGCCCTCTACCCCCGCGGCCGCCGCATCAGCATCATCCCGTAATGCACCGCCAACAAATCCAGCCCGATCTTGAGCAGTTTAGAGACCACATCCCGCGGCTCGCCGGTCTGTTCGGCCAGGCTTTTTACCGTTTCGCCGGCGCAGCAGACTTTTTGCACCACGCCCGACACCTCCCAATGCGCAAGCGCCCTGGTGGCGTCGGCATAAGAGCGGCCGGCGGACAGGATGCGGTCGGCAACGCCGCCGCCGATGCGGCCACCGTCGACGCGCTCGGTCAGCGCCATCGGCCTGACGCCGTCCTGCGCCGAGACGCGAAAATCCTCGCGGTAGCGCATACCCGCCTCGCGCTGCTGGCACGACAGCGAGGTGATGCCGGTGAGCGGGTCGACATTGCGCACCCGCACAATGCCGCCGGTCGAGCTGTCATTGGAAACCTCATAGATGCGCTTCGCCTCCAGCGTGCCGGTCGCCAGCCGCTTGCGGCCGAAGGCGTCGTCCTTCAGCGCGAAATCATGGCCGACCTCCTTGCGGATGCGCACCTGCACGGCCTCGCCTTTTGCCAGTTTGGGTGCCTTCGGCGCCTTGACCTTGGCGGTCTTCTTGCTCATGGACAGTCTCCTCGTTTGATTTTCTGCCTTTGCAGAACCTGGGTTCCTCGCCCCCACGCAGTGGGGGAGAGGAACCAGGCCGCCGTGCTTGGCGAGAAGAATCTCGACCGATGCCGCTCACGCTGCATCCGCGAGAGCCGTACGGCGATGGTCGCAGAAGCGTGCCGCGTGATAGGCGCAGTAGCTTTTCAGCGGCCGCGTGCGCAGGCCGCAGCACAGCATGTCCAGTGCCGGCCGGCTGCCCGGCGCGTCGTTTTCGGGATCTTCCTCCAGCGTCAGATCGAGCGGCGCGCGGCAGCGGTTGAACAGGCAGTCGATGAAGCGCATGGCCGCGACATGCGGCGGGCGCCCGACGGCTGCAACGGCGCGCGGTGCCGGCACCTTGAGGGTCTCGGGCCCGTGGATCTCGCGCACGAACTGGCGCTGCGGCAGCCAGACCGGCGGCGCCAGCCTGGCCGGGGTGCGGGCGATGCTTTGCAATTCCGTGTCGGTATAGACGGGCATGATGTTGATCCATTGAAAGGTTGAGTAGATGCCGAAGCTGCGTCCCTCTCCCCGTTCACGGGGAGAGGATGCCGGCAGGCAGGTGAGGGGCAGCGCGACGTCGCCGATTGCCTCTCCCCAAGTCATTGCCGGCACTGCCCGAGCAGCCCAGCGATGGTGCCGCCCCGCCTGCCGGCACAGGGAGAGGGACGCAACTCCGGCGGCCGAGCTTCGCCTCGGCCGCCTCGCTTGTGGCGCCGGAAACCGCCCTGCCCGTGCACCGGTCGAAGACGATGACCGTGCCGTCCTCGGTGCGGATGCACGAAAGGCCGGCATTGCACTTGCGGAAATTCGTGGCCGGAGCCGTACGGGGAACGGCTCCGGCCGTTCCGGTAGCCTGCGATGACGGCAGGGTGACCGGAGCCGAGGCGCTAGCCTCGGGCTTCGTCCCGGCCGGGGAGGAGGGCAGCCGGGACGGATGGGAAAACGGGATGGGGCGACGTGGCTTGTGCATGGCTGCATATAAGCATAACTCAAAAATTTATGCAAGCCATTCTTTCATGGACGAAACCGATTCTTATGTTTCAGATGGCCGCCATGGCGAAAACCTCATTGTCGATCAAGGTCGGGGCGGCGATCCGCAAGGCGCGCAAGCAGCGCGGCCTGGTGATGCGCCACATTGCCGAGCACAACGACACCGACGTCGCCGCCGTCGGCAATTGGGAAACCGGCCGCAACCTGCCAAAAACCGAGAACCTTTTGAAGACCGCCGCCTTCCTGCGCGTCGACCCGGTGGCGCTCGGCAAGGGCGAAGTCGTCTTCCTCGACGACGCCGACAATGTCGCCGACGCCGAGATCGTCACCGACGCCGCCCTGCCCGCCGGCCCGATGGACATCGAGCTTCTGGGTGCAGCGGTCGGCGGCGACGACGGCGACTTCACCTTCAACGGCGAGGTCGCCGGCTATGTCCAGCGTCCGCCCGGCATCGCCCATTTGCGCAAGGTGTTCGCGCTGCATGTGCTCTCCGACTCGATGGTGCCGCGCTACGAGCCCGGCGAGATGCTCTATTGCGGCGGCCGCGACGCCGTGCCCGGCGACCACGTGGTGATCGAGATGTTCCCCGAGGAACACGAGCGCAACGGCAAGGCTTTCATCAAAAAACTGGTCAAGCGCACCGCCGCCGAGCTGGTCGTCGAGCAGTACAATCCGCCGAAGACGCTGACCTTCAACCGCTACGCAATCCAACACGTCTGGCGCGTCATCCCGCTCAAGGAACTGCTGGGGTACTAGGGCGGCGGCGGAGCGCGCTCCCTTCTCCCCCTGTGGGGCAGGGCAATCGCATTTGGATTCTTGCGAAGATGGACCCCCACCCTAACCCTCCCCACAAGGGGGAGGGAACGCTGCCGCGCGCCTTTACTTTCCCCTTGGCGCCGAAAGGCAGGCAATTTGCCGAGGTCAGCGCCAACGGAAGTCTCCCTCCCCCTTGTGGGGAGGGGTTAGGGGTGGGGTACATCGTAGAGCGAATGCCTCGGCTTTCCACCTGCGATAGCCCTGCCCTGCGGGGAGAGGGCGTCTCCGCCATCAAGCCCGCCTGGATCTCTCCAGCGGAATCTCGCGCTCGCCAAGCATTCGCGCTTCGGCGCGGCGCTGCTGCTGCTCGTCGATGAACGCCGCCTGGATCGAGATCGCCGCGCCCGGCAGCCCGTCGGCGCGGCAGGCCGAGCAGCGAAGGCGCCCCGAAAGCGCCGCCAGCGGCGTCTGCGCGGTCACCCCGAAGCGCTTGAGCTCCGCCGGCTTCCACCATCTGTTGCGGCCGCAATCGATACACTCGACCGCGATCGAGACGACCTCGGCGATCGTCGCTTCCTTGCCCGGCAATGCCATCGTCCCTAGCGCCTCAGTTCCTGTTTTGTTCACATCATTAGGGGTTTTTCCCGAAGAGTCGAGTCAGTTCCGCTCACACCATGCAAAAGTTTAACTTGTGTCAATTTTTGAGTTATGCTTATATATCGTATCGACGGATAACGCCGCCGCGGACGATCGGATAGGCGGCAGGACCGGGCATCCGTCGCGGCCGCCAACAAGGAGACGAAGATGGACGCTCTCTCCGCCCAGTTCGCCCGCGATTGCGGCTATACTGGCGACAGCCCGGCCATGCTGGCGTCCTTCGCCGCCATCCGCCACGACGGCATAGGCAAGGGCCGTCTGGGCCATGACCAGCGCAAAGCGATTGTCGACCGGCTGAAGCATGGCGAGGCGCTGTTCCTGGCGGCGATCCGCCCGGCGCAGTCGGCCGGGGAGGCGATCGAGGACGCCGCCCGCTTCATTGCGCTGTTTCGCAACATGCCACGCTGGCGCCAGGAAAGGCGCGGCGCCGATCTCGCCCGCGCCAGGCAGCAGCGGCTCCTGGCGCGCTTCTTTCGCCGCTACGGCCACCGCATCTGGGCACGGCAGGCGGCGTAAGCTGGAGGTCGCCGACGCCATCAGCCGCGAATGCCTGGCGCCGGTCGCCCGCACCGCGACGCACATATCGTGAATGGCCGGACCGCACTTGCCGTCGCCGACACCGCACCGTATGTCTCCCCTCGATGAGCGAGCTCGAGTTCCGTCGCGCACAAGCGCCCGATCTGCCGGCGATTGTCGCACTGCTCGCCGACGATGCGCTTGGCGCCGGCCGGGAAGACCCGTCGACGCCGCTCGCGCCGTCCTATCTCGATGCCTTTCAGGCAATCGATGCCGATCCCAACCAGCTGCTGGCCGTGGCTGTCGAAGCCAGGCAAGTGATCGGAACCCTGCAGCTCAGCTTCATCCCGGGCATTTCGAGGAAAGGCGCCTGGCGCGGCCAGATCGAAGGCGTTCGCGTCGCGCGGCAATGGCGGTCTCGCGGCGTCGGCAAGCAGATGATCGAATGGGCGGTTGAAGAATGCCGTTCGCGCGGCTGCAGCTTCGTCCAGCTCACGACCGACAAGAGCCGACGGGAGGCGCACGCTTTCTACGAGGGCCTCGGTTTCACCGCCAGCCATCTCGGCTACAAGATGGCGCTGTAGCGCGCGATTGGCTGATTGCCGAAGTCGGCGCTGCCCCTCATCCGCCTGCCGGCACCTTCTCCCCGTATAGTGACGGGGCGAAGGGGCTGTCCGCAACCTCGGCACTTTCCTGCAACGTTGGTGATTGGCGAAACCATCGATGAGAGCGTCCTTCTCCCCGTCCCTATACGGGGAGAAGTGCCCGGCAGGGCGATGAGGGGCAGCGCAAACCCGAAGCGATTGCCCTCCGCCTGCCCTCCACGCTCCTTGACAATCCACCCGCAATGTTCTCTTTATGTTCCATACAAACCTCAAGACATGCGGCGTTCGAACCGCCGCGGGCGAACGGGCCGGATGGAAGCCAACATCCTCCACGCGGATCTGGATGCCTTCTATGCCTCGGTCGAACAGTTGCTCGACCCGGCCCTGCGCGGCAAGCCGATCGCCGTCGGCGGCGGCGTCGTGCTGGCCGCGTCCTATGAGGCCAAGGCTTTTGGCGTGCGTGGCGGCATGCCGGGGCGGCGCGCCCGGGAACTCTGCCCCGGGCTGATTTTCGTCGGCGGCCATTTCAAGGATTATCAGTGGCTCGGCGACGCGGCCATCAAAGTGCTTGGCGATTTCACGCCGATGGTCGAGCGGATCTCCATCGACGAGGCCTTCGCCGACGTCGCCGGCTGCACCCATCTGTTCGGTCCGCCGGCCGAGATCGCCACAACCATCCGCCGCCGCGTGCGGGCGGAGCTCGGTCTGCCGATCTCGGTCGGCGTGGCGCGCACCAAGCACCTGGCCAAGATCGCCTCGCAAGTGGCCAAGCCCGACGGGCTGGTGGTCGTCGATCCACGCCACGAGTTGGAGTTCCTGCACGATCTGCCGGTCGAGCTGATGTGGGGCGTCGGCCCGGTCACCAGGGAGCGGCTGGCCGGCATCGGTGTGCGCACCATCGGCGAACTGGCGAAAACGCCTGGCTGGTCGCTGGAGCGCCTGCTCGGGCCGGCGGCGGGCGAAAAACTCAACGCGCTGGCCTGGAACCGCGACCCGCGCAAGCTCGAGACGCAGCGCCGGGCGCGATCGGCCGGCGCACAATCGGCGCTCGGCAGGAAGCCGGCCGAGGCAAAAATCTTCGTGCCGGCGCTGCTGCATCTGGCCGACAGGGTCGCCACCAGGCTGCGGGCGAAATCACGACCCGGCCGCACCGTGACGGTTCGCGTTCGCTTTGCCGATCTGCGCTCGGTGACGCGCTCGATCACGCTCGACCAGCCGATTTCGGCAACCGCGATGCTGGCCGAGATCGCCGAGGCGCTGGTGCGCAAGGTGCTTGCCGATCATCCGCACGAGAAGACCATCTCGCTGCTGGCGATCGCCGTCTCGCATCTGGAAAAGCAACCGGCCCTGCAGCTGGAACTGCCGCTCGGCCTCGACGACGACCGCCGCCGCCCCGGCACCAGGAAGGGCGCGGCGCGCTGGACCGCCGACCGCGCCATCGACAAGATCCGCGACCGCTTCGGCTGGGAGGCGGTCGGCTATGCCTCGGTCGCGCTTGGGCAGTCGCGCTCGGTCCCCGACGCGTTTCGCGAACTGGCCGAAAAGGAATTGTGAGCCGCGATTACTCTTGGTCGCAAATCGCCGGAATGACGTTCTTGGATCCAGTTCGTTGTGCACCGGTTTTTGGCATCAACCGGATAGGGCAGCACCCGCTCGCAAATTTTCTGCGTCTTCTGGTCGTCAGACCAAAAGCGTTGCGCCGCCCCAGGCGATCAGGACGATGCCGGCCGCCCGGCCAACCCGCTGGCCGGCAGGAAACGCCTTTTCTACCAGCACCAGAATGGCGAGCCCGGCAACCCACACCAGGTTCATGATGCCCCCCACGAACAACAACGCCATCAGCATCCAGCAGCATCCGACACAAAACGCCCCGTGCAGTGCGCCCAAACGCAGCGCGCCGAGTGCGTGGGGACGCCAGTGTCGGGCAAGGAACGCCGTCGGTGCCCGGCAATGCGACAGGCAGGCGTTCTTGAGCGGCGAGAGCTGATAGAGGCCCGCGGCGATCAGGACGATGGCTGAAAGCCAGCGGCTTTGTGAGCTCATCAGCGTCGCGGAAGCGAAGGCTTCGCGTTCGAGCAGCCGATGCAACGCGGTCGCCGCAACGGAGAACCCCAGCCAGACCAGGAGGTAGCCTGCCATAAATACGCCGGTGGGCGCGAGCTTGTCCTGGATCTGGCCCTGTGCGAGCGCATGGCGATGCACGCTCGCATAGAGCAGGATGGTCGGCGCCGCGCTCGGCGACATCATGGCGATCATCATGACCCACCACATGGCGATCATCAGCGCCCAGTTCGCGGCCCCCCAGACCCGCGGTTCCGTCGCTGCGGCCATCGCGCTCATGTCCATGCCGGGCATGTCCATGCCAGACATATTCATGCCAGACATATCCATGCCGGGCATATCGGAGGTCACGCCGGCAGTTTGCTGGTGGGGGAACAGCGCGAGCCTCGACATCTCCCACGCATTCATGCCGAGCCCTGCACCGGCGACGATGTAAAGCCAGGCCAGCAGGCACAGCGCCACCACGCCCGCAATCGTGATGACGCGGTCGCGTCTGAGCAGGCGTTCCAGTGGCGACGCGCCGTTCATGCGAGGCGTCAGGCTCGCACCACCCCGTGATTGTTGAGATGCAGCCGCGCGAACTGGCCGTAACTGTCCTTCGTGGTCACCTGAACCGGGCCGCTGGTTGTGCTCGAAGCACTGCCGATCTCGGCGACCGCATATTCGAAGCCGTTCGGCAACACGATCTGCGCGCGCGAGTCCGCACCCGTCACCTTGTTGCGGATCGGTTCGCCGACCGTTTCGATGTAGTCCTTGACGAAGATGCGGCCCCTGCGGCCGTCAATATCGAGGTCGAGATCGATCTTCGTGAACACCGGCTCATTCATTTTTGTCACGGTTGAGGCGTAGACGGCGAACATCGTCGCGAACGGGTCGGTGTCCTGGCCGGTCATGATGCGCAGCAGCGCGTTACGCTGCCGGTCGGTTGCATTCTCGTCGACGAAAGCGATGGCTTCGCCATTGCCTTCGTGGATCGCGCCAGGCCATTTGAAGATCGCGGCGATCCGCAGGCCATCGAGAGCGGTTTCGCCATGATGACCCTCATCGATCTGAATGCCGGCAACGGCATGGCAATGGCCTTTGTCGGGCAACGCATTGAATTGACAGTTGCAGCCATATTCGCAGGTGCAATTGACGAGTTCGCGTCCCTTGATTTCCCAAGACGTCACGCTGTCCTCCCTGATGTCGAAATATTAGACCATCATCATACACCTGGACTCTTCCCTCTCAAAGGCGCACCCTTAAAAATGCGAAACCCAAGCGAGAGTTTCGTCCAATGCTTCACATGCTTGACTTGCGTCGGTGATTGTCTGACCTATCCGGATACTTCCGGCTGGGCAGACCTCATATTGTGTCGCCTATCCGTGATCAGGCTACGGCCTAAGGCACGTTGCAGCCCGTTCCGGATCAACTGGGAGGTAAACAACATGCCTGATTTTCAGCGCAGAGAACTTCTTGTTCAAGGAAGCGCGGCTCTTGCCGCAATTGCTGCTCTCTATACCTCGCGTCGGGCTTACGCTTTTCCAACACGGCCGAGCGAGGAGGTTATTGCGTGGCTGGACCAGCCGACCGAAAATCCCGATCCGGTCGGTATCCAGAAGCAGCTTGTCTGGGAGGATTTGGATAGCTGGATAACTCCAAACCACAAGTTCTTCAGCATCTCGCATTTCAACCGGCCAACGATCGACGAGAAGACATGGTCCATGGAGATCGGAGGCCTGGTCAAGAAGCCCTTGAAATTGACGCTCGCCGACATCAGGGCGCGACCGCGGCAGGAGGTCGTTTTCACAGTGGAATGCTCGGGCAACCACGGTTTTCCCTTTTTTACTGGCGGCATCGGCAATGCCCGCTGGGCTGGGACGCCGCTCGCCCCGATCCTCGAGGAAGCCGGCGTTATGGAGAAGGGCATCGAGGTCGTCTTTTTCGGTACTGACAAGGGCGAGGTCCCGATACGCGACGTCAAGATGCAGCAGAACTTCGCTCGCAGCATGTCGCTCGCCGACGCGATGAATCCCGACAATCTTCTCTGCTATGAAATGAACGGAACGGCCTTGCCGCCGGCCAATGGTTTTCCGCTGCGGCTGATTGCTCCAGGCTGGTACGGCATCGCCAACGTCAAGTGGCTGGAGCGCATCGAGGTTCGCGACACCCGCTTCATGAGCCTTCTGATGGCCCGTGACTATGTCACCATCCGGGAGGAAGAGCACAACGGCGAGACTGTGTGGACCGAGAACTCAGTCGGCCGGGCACGGATAAAGTCCGCGCCTGCGAAGGTCACCCGGAAAGACTCAAACTACCGCATCATTGGGGCAGCTTGGGGGGCACCGATCGACCGGGTCGAAGTGCAAATCGATCAAGCGCCATGGGCATCGGCGACCATTGACCGCAGTGAGGAGGCCGAACACGCCTGGAAGATTTGGTCCCTGGATTGGGCAAATCCCTCTCCCGGCGAACACACGGTGACCTCGCGCGCGGTCAGCACCACGGGACAAGTTCAACCGGCAATGGACGATCCCTTGATTGCCAAGAAACACACATACTGGGAAAGCAATGGCCAGGTGACGCGCCGCGTGCGTG
Source organism: Mesorhizobium sp. WSM4849 (assembly GCF_055811385.1). Taxonomy (NCBI): domain Bacteria; kingdom Pseudomonadati; phylum Pseudomonadota; class Alphaproteobacteria; order Hyphomicrobiales; family Phyllobacteriaceae; genus Mesorhizobium; species Mesorhizobium sp. WSM4849. The sequence goes on along the minus strand of NZ_JBVVPW010000028.1, from coordinate 19,276 downwards.
TCGACTAAGAACCACGCGGGAAGGTGAAGCAGGCAGCGCCTGATCGCAGACTGGTTGTCCAAGCAATCTTCAGGTCCGCTTCGGCAGGCAAAATAGACGCGCATCGTAGATGCCCGGAACGACCGCTTCGGGTGGACTGTTGCGATTCGTCTCGTCCATGGGGACATGGGACGGCCGGAATACTGGAAATCGGCCCCCAGCGTCAGTCCTTGGATGCCGTGATGACGAGCGCCGGCATGTCGAAAGCGACGGCGCCGACCGCTGTCACGAAAGGCATGAGTGCCCGCTCGGCCTCCTCCAGAAGCCGCTTAAACTGCTCGTTGTCCAAAAGCCCGCCCAACGTTCCAGATGCAGGCTCTTTCAGTCGAGATCAGCGACTCGATCGAGGCAAAACGGACCGTTCCGCGGTGCCGCTTCACCTCGGCACGCTCTATGCCTGCCTTCGCGCAGAGCGAGAGCAGTAACTCCGCATTGCCGAGAGCAAAGGGCGCGCGGAACGCGTTCGCAACGTCGCTTCCAAACAGCCGTTCAAGCATAGCCGCCACTGCGGCATAGCCTGGCGACTCGTCGAGCGAGTCGCAGACCGCGACGGCGAGCCGGCCGCCGGTCTTAACCACGCGCAGCATTTCCCGCAGTCCGGCTGCTCGATCCTCGAAGAACATCAGGCCGAACTGGCTGACTGCGGCGTCGAAGCTTTCATGCGGGAAAGGAATCTGCTCGGCGCGCCCTTCTCGCCAGTCGATGCGAGTGCTTTTGCGGCGGGCAACGCAAAGCATATCGGGATTGGGGTCAAGCCCGACCACCTTGCCCTCCGCGCGAACGCGGTCGAGGGCCGCGAGCGCCAGCACACCCGTACCGCAGGCGATGTCGATGACGCGGTCGCCCCTCCCTATTCGCGCCTCGGCGGCGACGATGGGCCCCCATTGTCGGAACAGCGCTGGAACGAACAGTGAGTCGTAGATTTCAGCCGGAGTTTTCGATGTCTTACCCCGGTGGGTCTGGACCGCCGCGTCCACAGATCCCGGCGTGGCACCTTCAAGGAACACTGCGTTGGATCGGGCTCCGGCGACGCGAAGCGCCTTCAGCGGCTCGTATTCAGGCGATGAGTACCAGCGCTTGGCATGCTCGGCGTCGGCAAATTCGACGATGACCGGATAGACCGGCTGCCAGTCTCCTTCGACAAGGTCGGATTTCCCGCCCAGCACCAAATAGCGCCCTCCATATTGTTCAACCGTTGCAAAGACCCCTGCCAGATACTGCTCGACTTTGGCTTGGTCGGTGATTTCACGCACGTCGAAGAAGCAATAAGTAGACATGGCCGACCTCCGTTGATCGCATGGACTGCACGGGATGCGCGGTGGATATGCTGTCCGGCGCATAGTAGACTTGGCCATGGGCACGCTCCATGACCCAGCGTCTCAATCGCTTGCCGCAGCGTCCGTTCTTGCGCCATCGCCTGGGCGGCCACCGGAAGAGGCCGTTGCCGATGCCGCACCTTCGGCGGTGCCGGACAAGGATGTGCTTTCAGATGTGCTGCGCGTGATAAAGCTCACCGGCGCGCTTTTCTTCTGGGTCGATGCCTCTTCGCCCTGGAGTGTGGAAGTGCCGCGGGCGGATTCATTTGCCCATCTCATCCTGCCGCGCGCCCAACACGTGATTTCCTACCACATAATCACCCAGGGATCGGGCTCGGTCAGCATCGATGAGGGTTCGCCGATGGAGTTTGCCGAAGGCGATATACTTGTGATCCCGCATGAGGATTCATACGCAATGTGCAGTGCGCCCGGAGTGCGATCAGGTTTGAGCCCGGAAGATTCGCTCGATTTCTTTCGCGCCATGGCGGCTGGACAACTGCCTTTCGTGGTCAACGAAGGTGGCGACGGCCCCCTCCTGACAAGATATGTCTGCGGTTTTCTTGGTTGCGATGCACGGCCGTTCAATCCTCTGCTCGGGGCCCTTCCTCCGCTGATACGCATTCGGCGTGCGGCCGGCGCACCGAGCGATCTGCTCGACCGGCTGATCGAGCTAACGCTGGCAGAGGTGTCCGTTCAACGGCCTGGCGCTGAATGCATCCGCCTGCGCCTCAGCGAACTGATGTTCGTTGAGGTCGTTCGCCGCTATCTTGAGGCACTGCCGCCGGAGCAGACCGGCTGGCTGGCCGGCTTGCGCGACCCCGCCGTAGGCAGGGCTGTTGCGCTCGTCCACGAGCATCCGGCGCGTGGCTGGACAATTGAAGAACTCGCTCGCGAAACCGGCGTCTCGCGGTCAGTCCTTGCGGCCCGCTTCACGCGTCTCGTCGGCTGCCCACCGATGCAATATCTCACGCGATGGCGCGTGCAACTGGCCGCACGACTGCTCACTGATGGGCTGGCCAAAGTCTCGACGGTCGGACGTGATGTCGGCTACGAGTCCGAAGCGGCCTTCAGCCGGAGCTTCAAGAAGCTCGCGGGCGTCTCGCCGGCTGGCTGGCGCGGCGGCCGGCGCGGATAGCCGGGCGGCCGGAGGCCAATTTGAGGAACACAATATGCCCCGACAGACGCCTCCGCGCGCCATCTCCGCACCATTTCCAGCCCTCCCCTACCCCTCCACCGTGCTGATCTCCGCATCGACCAGGCACCAGGGCGCGTAACGGAAGTCGCGGATCTGGACGACCCGCTCGTCCCGCCATTCGACCAGCATGAAGCCGCGGACGGCGCCGTCCGGCTCCTGCGGATTGCGGATCAGGATCGCCGGCCTGCCGTCGACAAGACCCAGCGATAGCGTCCAGTCGCTTATGCGGTCGTAATTGCCGAAATAGGTCGACACTTCGGCCTTGCCGCGCAGGCGGAGGCGGTTGACGAGTTCGAGCTGGATATCCTCGGCGATCAGCGCCCTGACCGCGTCGAAGTCGCGCGCATTGAACAGGTCGACATAGCGGCGCAGCCGCCGCTCGTCATCGGCGTCGAGCCTGGGCGCGGCCACCTGTTCGGGCTCGGCTGCCAATATGCGCAGCTGCGCCCGCCCGCGATGCAGCGCCGCCTTGGTCGCGGCCAGCGTCGCACCGGTCACCTCGCAGGTCTCGTGCAGGGAAAGGCCGAGCACGTCGACCAGGATCACGGCGCCGCGCTGCGCCACCGAAAGCTGCATGAAGCTGCGCAGGCCGGTCGCCGCGGCGAGCCTGCTGTCGGCGCTGCCGGAAGAATCCTCGATCGTGGTCATGTCGGTCTCGGTCATGCGCGACCTTTCCCGATGGCGCCGGCGCAGATGGTCCTGCGCGGCATTGTGGGCGATGCGAAACAGCCATTGCTCGGGCCGCTCGATCGCCAGGCTACCGTCGACCGCCTGCAGCGCCTTCAGCAGCGTCTCCTGCACGATGTCCTCGCCGTCGATCACCGAACCGGCCATGCGGGCGCAGTAGCGGTGCAGTTTGGGACGCAACCCTGAGAGCATCGCCTCCAGCGCCGGCCGGTCGAATTTTTGAGGGATCATGGCGTCCATTCTATCCGGCTTTGCCGTCCTCAAGCACATGGTAGTTGCCGATGAGTCTGGCAGGCGATCGCTTGACCGGGGTAGAGCGTCGCCCCGCATGGTTTTGCGTGAACGCCTCGAAGGCCGCAAGCCCGGTCAGCGCGGATGGTTCATTTCCCTCGCCGACGACGTGGATGAACTCGCCGTCGTCCAGTTCGAGCACGAGATAGCGCACGCTCTGCGGCGCCGTCTCATCCAGCGCCTCGAATACCTTTGCCACCAGCGCGCGATTCTCTTCCAGCGCGGTGTCTTTTACGCTGTAGCGAATGAGTTTGTAGCCCATGGTTCGTCTCCTGATTGGTTGGTCTGAGCAGAAGACGTTTGGCGTTCCCGAAAAGATTCTCACAGGCTATGAATCTTTTCGGCCGCCCGGATCGTCTTCCACCTGTGGACGGCTACGCAGCAGCTATCGAGGAGCAGGAGAGACGACCATGCACATCCAGTTTGCCGAATTGCCAGTATTCGACCAGGACCGCGCCAGGGCGTTTTACACCAGGCATTTCGCCTGCAAGGTCGCGGCCGACGAGAAGATGGGCGATAGCGGCTGGCGCTGGATCGAGCTGACATTTCCCGGCGCTGTCACGAACCTGCATTTCGTGAGGCGCGCCGACGACACGCCAGGCGCGGAGCCGGTGCTGGTGCTGGTCGACGACGATGTCGAGGCCACGATCGCCGCTCTGAAGGCGGGCGGCGTCGAGATCATCACCGAACCGCAGGAGGCGCCCTGGCAGCCAGGCCGCACGGTGGCGGAATTTCGCGACAGCGAGGGCAATCGCATGGTGATCGGCAGCCAATGAGCGGGTGCCGCTGCTGGGCGGGCCTCTGAATTTTGACGCGCCCATTTGAACGGCTGGAGAAGGTGTCATCAGCGCTGGTTGCTGCGACTGTCAACTACCGGGCAGCGAAATAGACTGATGAAAGGGGCAGCTCAGAGTCACGATTGCCCTTGAAGTTTCCCCCGGGGCGAGAGGTTGAATATCGTCGGAAATGCTCTCTGCGCCGGCCGAGTGGTACCCAGTCGCCTCACTTTTCGATAAACGGTGCGGCGGCCAAGGCTCGGCGATCTTGCCGACGAGATCGCCGAGACTGACACACCCAATACGCTGAAGCAGCGTTTCGACAAAATCGCCGCTACCATGGCGTGCCACCGCTCGGTGCGCTCGGCCGGCAGCTTCGGCCGGAAGAAATGAAAGCACTGCTCCGCCAGATGGAAGCAACGCCGGGTTCCGGCACCTGCAATCACGGCCGACCGACCTATATCTAACTAAAGCTTGTCGATATCGAGCGGCTGTGTGGACGGCGGTAGCGCCGAAACGTCGTTTGCAACGGCAATAGCTTGTTCGCATCACTTTCAGGGAGGTAAGGAGCCATGATTTCCGGCGCACACATGATCATCTACAGCACGGATGCCGAGGCAGACCGCGCATTTTTTCGCAATGTTCTGCGTTTTCCAGCAATCGATGCTGGCGAAGGCTGGTTGATCTTCGCATTGCCGCCGGCCGAGATTGCTGTTCACCCGATCGCCGAAAACGACAGCCACGAAGTCTATCTCATGTGCGAAGACATCAATGCCACAATCCAAGAGCTGAAATCGCACGATGTTGAATGCACTTCGGTCACCGATGAAGGCTGGGGCCTGCTCACGCATGTCTCGCTTCCCAGTGGCGGATCGCTTGGCCTCTACCAGCCGAGGCATCCTTTGGCGCACAAAGCCGGGGCTGCTTAAAAGCCGGTTTTCCGTCCGGACGCGCGACCAAGTAAAGACTTGGAGCGGGATGGAGATTCGAAGGCAAATCATCCTGCTCTGCCGGACTTTTTCAACACTATCGGTGGATTGCTGCTGTCGGTCTCGTCTGTTCCAACGAGCAAGAATGCTCCGCGGCAGGAGGTGCAGAAAATCCCTCTCGCCGCCCAGCAACGTCAGGTCGTCGCCGCGTGCGCTCATCCGGGCACGGGGCGTCCGACATGCCCACCAGCACTTCGCAGATGCGCCACATCGCGACGGCGACGTCGTCGCGGCGGGCCAGCCGAAACTTCTTATCATTTCCACCTAGGGCAACAGCATATGCTCTTCGACACCCTTGCAGGACGTGCTCCGCTGGAAGCGGCCCAGGAGGTTCCTCGCGATCCTATTCAGGGCGTCGCGAGGCCGGTTCCGCGACGGGCCGCATCGACGCTCCACCTGCCGCCTCCCGCGAAAAAGAAGTACAGGAAAATAAAGCAGTAGAGGATCGCCGCGTCGCCCTGGTTGACAACCGGAAAGAAGTTTTGCGGCGCGTGCGCCATGAAATAGGCCACCGCCATGTTGCCGGACAGAATGAACGCGACGGGCCGGGTGAAGAGTCCGAGGGCAAGCAGCACGCCTCCGATCACCTCGATCAATCCCTGAATCACAAAAGGCCCCGACAGTTGCATCGGCTCGGGAGCGGGCGGAAAATTGAAGAACTTTTGAGTTCCGTGCTCCAGAAACAGCAGCGCCGACATGATCCTCACGACGCTTAACCACTCCGGAGCCCAGGCCGAAATCTTGTCGAAATTCATCAGTTGGCCTCCATCATGACCCGGTGATTCCGGCCAGCAGGCTGAATTATCAGCGGGTCTGCTCTTCGCAGCGATTTTGCGAAGAGGGTATGATGCACAGCGCGAGGCGTAAACCAATACTCCCAGTTCACAGTCGCGTGACATCCGGTCGTGCTATTGATGGAGTGCCGAGCCGCGGGAGCCTAGACCTTGCCGATTGCGCTCGCTCCGCCGGGCGGTGTCGGCTTTACCAGCTCGCCGAGGTCCGGCTCGCCACAGCGCGCCAAGATCGCTTCGCGTACAGCGTCGCGGAGACGCAATACCGCTGCAAAATCGGTTCCAGACGGCGCAATGGGAGCGCCGATCTCGATTGTGACCGGCGTCCATCGTGGAAACCATTGGTCACCGCGCAGCATGGATCGCGTTCCACGGATAATGCCGGGCAGTACCGGCAGGTTGGCATCAACCGCGATCTTGAAAGCTCCGAGATAGAAGGCGGAGAGACCTGGTCTGCGCGTGAACGTGCCTTCGGGGAAGAACACGAGAATGCGTTCTTGCCGGGCGATCTTGGTCAGGGATTCGGCGTCGGAAAGGCTGCCTGTGACGTCATAGCGCTCGACGAACGGTATGTCCAACTGGCGCAGGAAGGGGCCGGCAAAGACCTGCCCCGCCAGCTCCTTCTTGGCCACGAAAGCTGGTTCTCCCGGCAGAACCGCAGCCAACACCAAGGCGTCCATATAGCTCGAATGGTTAAATGCGAGTATCGCTTTGCGGCGGGGAATGTGCTCGATGCCGCTCGCCGTGATGGTCACGCCGGCAAGGGCGAGCGCGGCACGGGCGATCGTCCTCGCCGCGGCCCAGCGCCAGCCGAGTCGCGGCAGAAGCATCACCGCCAGCCATGCCAAGAAGAAGCTGCAGGCTATGACGATCCACCACCATCCGGCGTAGAGAACGTCGGCGAGAAGCCGGCGCAGTCGCCTCAGTTGCGGGCCCGCTCCCGCAAACGACAGCCGCAAGACTTGCCACCAGAGCGAGCGTTGCGGCGCTCCAATTGTCCCGCTCTCGTAAAGCTCCTTGGCCGTGCTGCGGCGAATCTTCCCGCTGGATGTCTTCGGCACGGCCCGTGGTGGCGCGAGGACCATATCGTCGGGAGGTGTTCCGGCGATATCCGTTGCGACCTCACGAGTGCGCTCCTGCAATTCCTCCCGGGCAGATTCGTCGGTCTCGCGCGTTTCCGCCACGACGACCACACGCTCCGTTCCGGTGGACTCATCGGTCGCGCCGAACACGACGACGCCTCCTTTGCGCACGCCGGGGATGCCCGCGACGGCCTCTTCGATCTCTTGCGGATAGATGTGACGCCCGGCGCGGATGATGATGTCCTTTACCCGGCCGGTAATGTAGACATCACCGCTCGCCACGTATGCCCTGTCTCCGCTGTCGAGCCAGCCATCGCGGAACAGCTCGCGTGTCTTGGCGTCGTTCTCGAAATAGCCGGAGGTCGCCGACGGGCCGCGGAATTCGAGCCGGCCTTCCTGGCGTTCACCAAGCTCGTAGCCGGCGCCATCGACGATGCGGACTTCATGACCTGGCAGAGGATGTCCGCAGGCGACGATTTCAAGCGGCTTCGGATCGTCGGGGCCGGCGGGCATGGCCGCGCCACGGCCGGTCAGCGCAGTACGATCCACGCGATCGATGATCGGCGAGCGGCCCGGCGGGGGAAAGGCCAGCCCCACCGTGTTCTCAGCCAGGCCGTAGACCGGCGCCATGGCTCCCGGCTTGAAGCCATGATGCTCAAATCTTTCAATGAACCGACGCAGCGTCTGAACACTGACCGGCTCCGCCCCGTTTGCGACCATGCGGAGCGAGCTTAGATCAAGTCCTTCGAGATCGGCGTCGTCTGTCTTGTTCAGACAGAACTCAAAGCCGAAGTTCGGGGAAGCGGACAAGGTGGCGCGAAAACGGTGCATGGCCCAGAGCCAGCTCTCCGGGCGCACGAGAAAGCTCAATGGCGACATCGCATAGAGCGGCGCGCCAAAATGAAGGCATCCCAACCAAGCGCCGATCAGACCCATGTCGTGATAGAGCGGCAGCCAGCTGACAAAGACGTCAGCCGAGCTCGCCTCCATCACCGCGCCCATGGCCCGAACATTGGCAAGCAGGTTGGCGTGGCTCAGCACGACGCCTTTCGGATCTCCGGTGCTGCCTGACGTGTATTGTATCAGCGCGGTCGAGTGATCGTCCGTGACCGGCGGCAGCTGTGTGGCAGCGGGTTCGGTGCTGAGACTTGCGACGTTCTCGACGCCGTCCAGGGATTCGACCTGTCCGCGCAGCAGCGCTGCAGGACCCATTCCTTCCGGCATTGTGACGAGTATGCGGGCGCCGGCATTGCTCAAGATGCCGGCCTGGCGACGCAGATGGTCCTCGATCTGCGACAGCCGCATCGGCGGATAGATCGGCACCGGCACGGCTCCGGCGTAGAGAATGCCGAAGAATGCGGAGAAAAAATCGAGACTCGTGGGCAGCATCAAAGCGACACGATCGCCCGGCTCGACATTGCGGCGGATCAATCCGGCCGCGACGGCACGAGCTGATTCCGCCAGTTCTGCGTAGGTCATTGACCCCAGCGCGGTTGTGTCGTCCTGCAGGACCGTCAGGTGGAGGCGATCAGGATGCTGCGCGACGTGCCAGTCGAGGACCTCGACGAGCGTCCGGGCCTCGGTGGCAGCCGGAACGGGAGGAAGGGCAATGGTCGGCTGCACCGTGCGGGCCGAGCCCGGTCGGGCGCCGGCGTGTTCGAGAGCATTGATCAGATCGCCGATTGTGTCCGCCTCGCCAACTATTTGAGTAGGCAGCCGCACCCGGAACGCGCGCTCAATCCGCAGAATCAGCTCCGTCCGACCAAGGCTGTCGATGCCGAGATCCCTTTCGATCCGGCTTGACGGCGAGATGTCGATCGCATTTGCACGTTGCGGCTGAAGCTCGTGCACGAACTCGCGCACAACGGCGATCAGGTCGCCCCCGCGCGATCTCCTGTCATCGGCCGTAGGAACCATCTTCGTGCCCGTCTCCCACGCCAAATGTTAACGCTTCAGGCAATTGGACGTTGACGCGCGTGCTGTCAGAGCAATCGAGCCTCCCCTGCGGTTGGCATTGATGCGGATCAAAGCCGTGGCGGGCGGCAAGGCCATTGTTGCCTTAACTATAGCGTTCTGGCGGCTCAGCAACGGCCTGGACGCGAGCGGCGTTATTGGAAGCCGGCTGCTATATCGGTCGTTTCATCGTATTCCCACCAGCCCCTTGCGAAACTGACGATTGTGGCGCCGCTGGGCGTGACAGCCGGATTCCTGGATGCCGCAGCGCCAAGATCAGCCATTTGCACCGCGCTCGTTCATGACCGGTTTCAGCCGTTGGGCTGACGAACCAGTCACTAGAAAAATTGGCGGTCGATACTGTCGACAGAGGTTTCGGAGGCACTTGCCCTCCGGCGTGGCTTCCGTCCTTTGGAATTCCCGGAACTAGCTCTTTGCAGTATGCTGCCGCATTTGTAGGGTGAGCGTAGTGTCACTCGCCCACGCATGCGATAGGCAGCACAATCTTGGCGGGGGAACGCATGAGGGGGATTGTTGACGCGGTCGTCATAGGCGCGGGCTCGGCCGGGCTTGGCGTCAGCTACTTCCTGCAACAACGCGGCTGCGCGCACCACGTTCTCGAGCGAGGCCGTATCGGAGAGACGTGGCGAACGCAGCGCTGGGACTCCTTCCGGCTGAACTCGACGAATATACGCACCACGCTGCCCGGCGATTCCTACGACGGCCCGGACCCTTGGGGTGCGATAACCCACCATGAATTCGTCGGCTATCTGGAAGGCTATGTTGACCGGCACCGCTTGCCGGTCCGCACTGGAGTGCCGGTTGAGCGGCTGAACCGAGAGGACGGAGCCTACCGAGTCACGACTGATCGCGAGACGTTTCTGGCGCGCACGATCGTGGTTGCAACCGGCAACCAGAGCCGTCAGGTCCGGCCGCCCTGGTCGTCCGACTTGCCGACGGCAGTTCGCCAGGTCGATTCCTCTGCCTATCGCAAGCCGGACGAGTTCGCTGACGGCGCCGTGCTGGTGGTCGGGAGTGGCCAGTCGGGCGGCCAGATAGCCGAGGACTTGGTGCATGCCGGACGTCTTGTGTATCTAGCGACGAGCCGCACTGGCCGCCTGGTACGCCGCTATCGCGGCGGCGACTCGTTCAACTGGCTCACTGTATCCGGCTTTGCCGACGTCCCGCGCCGGGAGCTTATCCTGGAGAACGGCAGGCTGCCGCCGCGTCCGCTGCTCGGGGCAATCCACACGATCAGCCTGCAATCGCTGAGCGCGCAAGGGGTGGTGCTGCTCGGCCGCTTCCGGGGCGTGGAGAACGGCAGCCTCATCTTCGGCGACGAGATCGGCGAGCACATGCGCTTCGCAGACGAGGCCTCGGCGGACGCGAAGCGTGTGATCGACGAGTATATCGAGCGCACCGGCCTCGATGCGCCGCCGGTCGACGATGATCCTGCCGAAACGGTTGCGCCGATTCTGGCTGATCCGCCGATCCGATCGATCGACCTGGCCGCAAGTGGCATCTCCTCGATAATCTGGTGCACCGGCTTCTCGGGCGACTTCTCATGGGTGAAGGTTCCCGGTGCCCTGGATGAGGCTGGCCAACCCATGCACGAGGATGGTGTCGGCACCATTCCCGGGCTCTACTTCGCCGGCCTCGATTTTGCGCTAACGCGGAAATCAGGCACCATACCGGCCGTTGCCGAGGAGGCGCACCATCTGGTGGCGCACATCGACAAAAGACGAGTGGACTCATGGTCGAGAACGCCTGGAGTGGATCGCGAGGTCATGTAATGACTTCCATCGCCACCTCTGGAGCACCGATCACGATGGTGACGGTTGCTCGTTTGTCTAGCGTCGCTAGCCGCCAGCGCTGGAACTTCCCTTCGGCTGCCGGAAGCGGACAAAGCTGCGATTGACGGGCGTAAAAGTTGCGGCGCTCGTTGACGAGGAGCGCTCACCCGGCCATCGGTTTTGAGTCGACCTGGCGTGCGTTTTGGCCCTGGTCGGCGGGGGGCTGGGGCATCGATCCGGCTCAGAATGTGATCGGAGATGCCGCGCGCGATCTCCCGCTGAGCAGGTGCAGCTGGGGAGTGGGCATCTGAATTTTGACGCGCCCGTTTGAACGGCTGCGCGGCAAGTCCTGATGGCCGCTATCGGGCCATTCATGATCCATAATCGAACGTGGCAAGTGCTTTGCCGCAGGATACCGGCGAACGGCACAGAGCTTAGAGGCGTCACGTCGAGTCTTTGGTGCCGTTCACCTGATGTGCGCCATGGCTGCGGAACCTCAAACCTGTCGCGCAGTATTTCCGCCGCGTGGCTTTCCCAATACTACTCTGCCTCATCCCCGGAAGCGGCATTGAGGAGGCCGTATCTCTCATCGCCGATCGAGGCGAGCAGATCGAGCTGGGTCTCGAGAAAGTTGATGTGGCCCTCCTCGTCTTTGAGCAGATCCTCGAACAGGTGCATGGTCACGTAGTCGCCCAGTTCCTGGCAGATCTCGCGTGACTTCTTGTAAGAGGTGCGCGCGTCGTATTCGCCGGCAAGGTCCGATTCCAGCACTTCCCTCACATTCTGCCCGATGCGAAGCGGCGCCACCGCCTGCAGGTTCGGGTGCCCTTCGAGGAAGATGGTCCGTTCGATAATCCGGTCCGCATGGTGCATTTCCTCGATAGATTCCTCGCGCTCCTTCTTCGCCAATTTGAAATAGCCCCAGTCCTCCAACAGGCGATAATGCAGCCAAAATTGATTGACGGCACCGAGTTCCAGAAACAGCGCTTCGTTAAGACGTTCAATGATCCTATCTTCGCCTTTCATGGGTTCTGCTCCCGTTTTGGGCGCGCGCCCCGCACGCATCATGTGGAACGATGCGCCCTTGTTCGCCTCCGGGCGCAGGATAGCACGCGGCGACCTAACCGTCATTTCGGGGGGGGGCCGGAGGTTGCAAAGAGCGTATGAGATCCTTCCCGCCGCCCTGCGTTCTTGGTGAGCAGTTGCTAATCTGCCACGGTCGGGCGCTTGGAAGCTTGACGCACAATTTGAACGGCTGGAACGGGGCGGGGGAGCGGCCATTACCGAGCCGTCTCAACACGCTGTCGCGAAAACTTGTCTCGCGCCGTGCTATACTGACCACGCCAACCTGCACTGCGCAGCAGTTAGGGAAATGCCTCACCGCTGCGCACACAGAATGTTGACCTGCGGGAGTCGCCAGTCCGGATCAGAAATAAAACGACAGGGAGGATGACATGTCCCTCGACGCCAATGACTTCGATCAAGCAGTTGAAAAATACCACCTGGCTCTGGATGAGTTCATGAAAGGGAACCCCGCGCCTGCGAAGGAGCTCTTTTCCCAACGAGACGATGTAACACTGGGAAATCCCTTTGGCCCTTTCGCGCATGGATGGAAGCAGGTCGTTGAGACGATGGAGCAAGCGGCATCGAACTACAGGGACGGCGACGCTACCGGCTTCGAGAACGTAGCGAAGTGTGTGACGTCTGAACTGGCATACCTCATCGAAGTAGAGCGGCTCAGGTCCAAGGTTGGCGGTCGGATCGATGTCACCCCTTTGGCGTTACGCGTGACGAGCGTCTTTCGCCCAGAAGATGGTCTCTGGAAGATTGTGCATCGTCATGCTGATCCGATAACGACGGCTCAGTTGGCCGATTCGGTACTCCGCCGATAGACGTGGTTGCGGTTTGGACCCTTCGGTCACCGATGCCGGGTCGAAGAGCGCAGAGTGAAGCGGCCAGCGCGCCTGTTGCGACAATCCTCCGCCGGAGCGGCTGCGCGCCTGACATGGTGTCGCGGCGACGTGACATGATCCAGAATAAAGTTTCACTAAACAAGCAGATAGAGCCATGTCTTGATTCTATCTGGCAGGATGGCATCTCGGCATCGCCGGCCCGGCGCATGCCGATCGGTGTGCAACTCGATCTCGCCCTTGAGCATGCTCAGGAAGCGAACATGATCTGCCAGACGGCAACGGCCGCAAGCGCTAGCCCGGCAACGCCTTCGATGGTTCGGGAAATGGTTTCGAGTGGCTTGCCGGCGAAGAAATCCACCAGACGTTCCCGAAACAGGATCGACAACACCGCGACGCAGGACAGCGTCAGCGCCACGCCGACCATCATGGTGATTGCGAAGAGCAAGCCGGCGCCGGGAACGCCTCTGGACATCGCGAAGGTCATCACGAAAAGCGTCAGCGGGCACGGGATCAGACCTGCCATGGCGCCGACCGCCTCGCCCTCATGCTTGTGGTGACGGCCGTGACTCAAAGCGCGCCACAGCATCCACACGCCAATAAGGCCGAGCAGCCCGCGACTGATATCCTCCAGAAGCGGAGCGCGGCCGACGCTGCCCAAAGCGATGGAGACCAGCGGCAGCGAGAGAACCGCAATCAGAACGGCAATCGTCACATGGGTGAAGGACAGCGTAATCGATACGAAAAGGCCGCGCGGAACCTTGGCATCCGAACCCGCAAGATATGTCGCTAGCACAGCTTTGCTGTGGCCGGGCGTCAGCGCATGCGCAGCGCCGAAGACGATGCCCACCGGCAGGAAGCCCATGAACGCCAGCCAGTCGCCTCCCACTGAGAGCAGTTTGATCTGCTCGCCGGCCGCCAGATAGATCGTTCGTTGGAACTCGACAAGAATTTGGAACATCAGCTGAGGCTAACAGAAACGAGCCGCTCCGAGCGACCGTTAGTGGCTGTCGTGTTCGCCGTGAGCATCTTCATGGGAATGATCCGCATCCGCGCTCGCCAATCTTATATTGGCCGCCGCAAGCGCCGGCATGTGCTCGAACAGATCGTGCTCCAGCGCTGCCGTAATCTTCTTCGCTTCGCAGACCGGCAGGCTTTCTCCTACGGCGATGGCAATGTCGGCGTGCAGCCTGTGACCGATCCACCGCGCCTTGGCCTCGACAATGCGCGCTGCCGGCACATGCGCGGCCGCATGGTGGATTTCGCCGATGACATCAGGCTCCACGCCGTCGAGCATGCGGGTCAGCACCGAGCGGGCCGACTGCCAGACGATGCCGAAGATGGCAAGAGTGATGAGGAGGCCGACGATCGGGTCGGCCAGCGCAAAACCGAGCCAGACGCCGAGCGCCCCGATGACCACGGCAAGGCTGGTCAGGCCGTCGGTGCGGGCGTGATAGCCGTCGGCAATCAGTGCGGCGCTGTTGATTTCGCGGCCGACGCGGATGCGGAACACCGCGACGGCCTCATTGCCGAGAAAGCCGACAAGGCCCGCCGCCGCCAGCCAACCAAGATGCGTCACCACGCGTGGATTGATCAAGCGGTCGATGGCCTGGTAGCCGGCGACGATGGCGCTGAACAGGATGATCCCAACGATGATGATCCCGGCCAGGTCCTCGACCCGGCCAAGGCCGTAGGTGAAGGTCGGCGACGGCTTGCGCCGGGCCAGCATGAAGGCGATCCACAGCGGAATGGCGGTGGTGGCGTCACCGATGTTGTGGATCGTGTCGGCCAGCAGCGCCACGCTGCCCGACAGCGCGACCACGACCATCTGCAGTGCCGCGGTAATTGCCAGGATGACGAACGACCATTTGATCGCCCAGATGCCTCGGTCGGTCGTCGCAATGGTCGCATCGATGACCCCGTGGGTGTGACCGTGCGACCCGCTCGCATGATCGTGATGGCCATGACCATGCGCGGCGTGATCGCGCGACCCGAACCCGAACCAGTCGAGAATGTGCGCGCCGAGACGGCTCACAGGTATTTGACGGCTCACAGGTATTTCGCCAGTTGCTTGAGTTCCGCCAGCGAGTTGCCGCCGGCTTCCGCGGTGTCCGTCAGGCAATGCTCGATATGATCGTGGATCAGTTCGCGTTTTGCGCTGCTGATGGCGCTCTCCACGGCATGGAGTTGCTGCGCCAGATCAACGCAAGGACGATGCGCCTCGAACATCGACAGCACCGCCGCGAGGTGGCCTTGCGCGCGCTTCAGACGCTTCACGATAGCAGGATGCGAACGATGGATGCTTACGGACATGCTTCTTTTGTATCCTCCCCCCGGGGATACAGTCAATCTTTTCGACTTACTTTACTTTGCCGCTGAGTGTCCCACAGTCCGAAGAAAACCCTCGGCGCGCCCAGCGACCTGCCACCCTCCTACGGATAGCTTTGCCGGCCGCCGGTTGCGCCGTATTATTTCGTGACCGTGTCGCGCGGGAACCTTCCCTCGCACCACGCGTTCGGGGCGCTGTATTCGTCATGCCTCATATTTAGGCAAACGTAGGTGACGGGCGAATACCGGCGGGGAGGCAAATGCATGGGTTGGGGAGGAGCATATTGTGATGTCGAACCGCGAAATTGAAACGTCCCACACATTGGGGCTGCGCGTCGCTAATCTCAAGGCCAGGATGAGAAGCGCCCGTATTACCGAACACGAAATTAAAACCTTTCAGAAGGTCGCCGCCGTCATGGGAGGAGGTGAAGGCTCCCTACGGCTCGATGCCGACGACCTGATTGCGGCGTCTTTCGTTGTCGAGGACGAGCCCAGGACAAACTGACGATCGTGGCGCCCCCGGCGATCAGCCAGGCACCACGTCGGAGGCCAGGAAAGCGGCGCGTCCGAGGCTGGCGACCGCTTTCCTGACACGCTGCAAATGCGCCTCGCGCTCCACCGCTGAGACAGTGTCCATCCGGTAGAGCGCCAGGAATTTTGTCGAGCACAGCGGATGGCAAACGGAGCGGAAGCCGCGCAGCAGGGTGCGCCGGCCGGGCTGGCCCATGATCCACGACATCAGCGGCGTCGCGCCGCATGTGGTCATCACCAGCACCCGGCGTATGTGCCGCAATTTGGGGCGTGCGCCGCGCTGCGCCGTCGGCATCTCGAAGGCGAAGCCCGGCACCAGCACCCGCTCCAACCAGCCCTTGAGCATGGCCGGTAGGCCATACCACCAGGTCGGGTAGATGAAGATGACGGCCTCCGCCCAAAGCAGTTCCTGCGCCCGGTCACACACCGGCGCGAGGTTCGCCGCCTTGTCGTGATAGCCGAGCCATTCGTCGGCGCGCATGATCGGGTCGAAACCGGTCGCGTAGAGGTCGAGGAGATGAACCTCATGGCCGCGTTCGGCAAGCGTCTCCAGCACCGTGTCGCGCACAGCCCCGTTGAAGCTGTCGGTGCAGGGATGGCAATAGACGACAAGGACTTTCATGTTGGGCTCAAACCGGCTGGCTTTTGCATCATCGCCGGCTTGAAACGCGCATGCAATGGCCTGCGGGACATCGTCAGCACCGTAATCGAGGCGCTCTGCATCGCTTCTCGCTTCTGGATACTCGTATACGAGGATACAGATATCCACACGGGCGGCTTTCTGTTAGCAAGGCTCACCTGACGGGAGAATCGATTGCGCGGACTTGGCGAAGGCTTGATGCAGAAGCCGCTGACGGTGGCGGAGCAAGTGGCGAATGTGCTGCGCGAATCGATTGCCGAGGGCAGCTTGGCGGCCGGCACGCCGCTGCGTCAGGACGACCTGGCCGAGCGGTTCGGCTTCAGCCGCATGCCGGTCCGCGACGCGCTTCGCCAGCTCGAGGCCGAAGGCATCGTGTCGATCCATCCGACCAAGGGCGCGCATGTCGCCAGGATGGACGCTGCCGAGATCAGGGAGATCTTTGCGGTCCGCGCATTGCTCGAAGGCGAAGCGCTGCGGCTCTCGATCCCTAACCTCGGCAAAGAAAAACTAGACGAGGCCGGCTATGTGCTCAACCAGATCGATGCCGAGCCGAATGTCGGCCGCTGGGGAACGCTGAACCGTGCCTTTCATCTGGCCCTTTACAGCGCCTGCGGCAACACAAGGCTGCTCGGCCTGATCGAAGCCCACCACAATGCGGCCGACCGCTACGTTCGCGTTCTCCTGTCCAACCTCGACTATCGCAGCCGCTCGCAGTCGGAGCACCTCGACCTGTTGACGACCTGCCGCCACCGTGACGCCGAGGCAGCCGTCCGCGTCCTGAAAAGGCACCTCAGCGAAGGCATGGAAACGCTCGCCAGGGCTGGAGATGGGCTAGCGGGAAAGTCCTGACCTTGCCGGAGCGCTCTCGCAAAACCATAGCGCCACGACCGAATACCGGCCGGCAACGCCCCTCGCCTAGCGCCGGAGCCAATCCGCCAGGAGTGAGCCTTTGCCGTGCGCTGTCGAAACTCGGCCTGTGCTCGCGCAAGCAGGCAGAGATTCTGGTCGCCGAAGGGCGCGTCCGTGTCGCCGGCAAGGTTGTGCGCAACGGCTCGCTGCGCGTCGATCCCGGCCGCGACCGCATCGAGGTCGACGGCAGCCGCGTTGTCGCCGAGCGCAAGGTCTATCTGATGATCAACAAGCCGCGCGGCCTGGTCACCACCCGCGACGACCCGCAGGACCGCGGCACCGTCTATGACTGCCTGGCAGAACTCGACCTGCCCTTCGTGTCGCCGGTCGGCCGCCTCGACAAGGCCAGCGAAGGCCTGCTTTTGATGACCAACGACACGCGCTTCGCCCAGCGCCTGCTCGACCCCGCCTCGCACGTCGCCAAGGTCTATCACGTGCAGATCGGCACCCTGCCCGACGCAGCCGTGCTGGCCAAGTTGCGGGCCGGTGCGACGGTCGACGGCGAAGATTTGACGGCGCGGTCGATTGAAATCCTGCGCAGCGGCACCAGCACCGCCTGGCTGGAAATCACGCTCGACGAGGGCCGCAACCGCCACATTCGCCGGCTGCTCGGGGCGCATGAGGTGGACGTGCTTCGCCTGGTGCGGGTGGCGATCGGTCCGTTGCAGCTCGGCGAGCTCGCCAAGGGCAAGGCACGCCACCTCACCGCCGACGAGTTGGCGCTGCTTCAGGCCTGAGCGAAGGTGCCGAAGCGACCCGGCAAAGCGGAACGGCAGGCCAATCGCTTCAGCTTTGCGCTGCCCCTCACCTGCCTGCCGGCATCCTCTCCCCGTATAATGACGGGGAGAGGGGCGCTCTCATCTATGGTTTCGCCAATCACCAGCGTTGCAGAAAGGGTGCCGAGTTTGCGGCCAGCCCCTTCTCCCCGTCACTATACGGGGAGAAGTGCCCGGCAGGGCGATGAGGGGCGGCGCCGACTCCGACAACTGACCCCTTAGCACGAAGCTGTCCCGTCGCCTCGACGTAGCCTTTCGAAGTCTATGACATTCTTTACTTCGCGTCGTGGAAGATAATGCCCACGGTGTGGCGCAGGCCGGAGCGAAGCCGGCTGACGCCGTGCCTGAGATTGACGCGGTAGCTGCCTTTGCTGCCCTGGACCGGACGATTGTGAACCGCGAAGGCGACGGCGTCGCCCTGGCGCAGCGGCACCACCTCGGCGCGGATCTGCATGCGCGGACGCTGTTCGGTCAGCACGAACTCGCCGCCGGTGAAGTCCTCGCCGGGTTCGGACAGTAGAATCGCCACCTGCAGCGGGAAGGCAAGATCGCCGTAGAGATCCTGATGCAGGCAGTTGAAGTCGCCGGGACCATATTGCAGCAGGAGCGGCGTCGGCCGCGTCTGGCCCTGCTCGTGGCATTGCTTAAGGAACGCGGCGTGTTCGTCCGGGTAGCGCTGGGCGACGCCCATGCGCTCGTTCCAGTCGTTGGCGACCGCGGCCAGGCGCGGATAGAGCGCGGTGCGCAAGCCGCCGATCAGTTCGGGCAAGGGATAGCGGAAATAGCGATACTCGCCCTTGCCGAAGCCGTGCCGCGCCATGTGGACGTGGCTGCGGAAATGGCTTTCGTCGGGATAGAGCCTGGCGATCTCCCGGCATTCTTCCGGCGTCAGCAGCTTTTCCATCACGGCGCAGCCATAGCCGCTCATCCCCTCGGCCAATGCCTGCCAATCATATCCGGCGACCCGCGCTTCCGCCGATCGGACCGCTGCTTCTGGAACCGTGTGTATGGTCATGGCTCTGCCTCCAATGGCTTCTTCTGCCATCAGAGATGGGTGAAACAGCGCGTGCAAACCACCCGTTTCCTGCCAATGGGTTACGCACAGCGTTCCAGCTTGGGTTCCTCGCCCCCACGAGAGTGGGGGAGAGAAGCTATGGGGCGGCGGCGAGGGTTGTGGCACCATCGTTGCTGTAAACTCAACGAATGGAGCGCCCCGATGCACCAGAATGATCTGAGCAAGTCCCTCGTCGCCTTCGATCAGGATAGCACA
>NZ_JBVVPW010000027.1:64111-97002 GCF_055811385.1 Mesorhizobium sp. WSM4849 | reverse complement strand
ATGCTCAGCATGATGAAGACCTGCAACAAGCTCGGTGTCAGCTTCTGGGATTATCTCGGCGACCGCCTCGGCATCCCTGGCAGCAAGATCCTGCCGCTTCCCGTTCTCCTCGCCGGTCGCTGAACCCCAACAAACGCCGCCGGTTTTGCCCCGGTTACACCAGCATCTTGTAAGTACCTGATTTCATTCAGGTTCTGATTCGCTTTCCAGTTCGGCCCTGTTGTAACAGTGACTGTTATAGTCGGGGCTCGAACAGGATGGCGACACTGCCCGAACGGATGATGACGCGCAGCGGCACTTTTTACTGTCGCATTTGGGTTCCTACGGACATTGCCCCTATATACGGGCGTCAAATTGTGGTCCGGTTCTTGCGCACAAAAGATCTGAAAACAGCCAAGTGCCGTCTCGCTCGCAAGAGCGTCGAACTGGAAAACCGGTTCGACGAAATTCGTGCTGATCAGATCGCCGGTGTCAATCTTGGCGTTGCAACGCCGCCACCCTCCCGAACGCTCCGTGCCGGCTTCTGCGAGATCGCCCGTGAACACGCCATCGCGGCGAGCGATCAGGAGTTCTCCCGCCGTGCGGAGCTCTTCAGCCAGGCGACCGCGGCTCCCGCTCGGTTCTGGCGCGGCGAGTTCGGACCGCTGCCGGTGCCGGCCGACTTCGGGCACGACGAAGAGGATGCCTATACCTATTTCGATCACCTCGTTGCCGAAGGAGATCTCGAAAATGTCATCGCCTTCGTCAATCGCTTTCGTCTCCGGAAGCGGATCGAGGCGCTGCAGAGCATGCGGGCGACCGGGAACCTTGGCGAATTGGTCGCGATCGCTGACAAGCGCATTGCAGGGATGAACCGCCCGGATGCGATCGCTCTCTCCCGATTGCTGCTTGAGGAGGAACTCGACGCACTACGGGCGATTGTCGAGGGCCAGCCCGACCCTTCGCTGGGCGATCTTCGTGCAGGCAATTTTCGGCAGGTGGAAAATCCTGAGGCGCCTAGCTTGGGCAGTTCCCTGCCGACGGCACCAGCCGCCAAGCCGATCTCGCTCGACGAACTCTTCGAGCGCTGGGAGGCGGAAACCGATCCGAGCGCCAGCACGCTTTCGAGCTGGCGGGGTATCACTCGTGACCTCAAGTCGTTCGTCGGCGACAAGGCGGAGGACATTGCTCGCATCACCACCGAAGATATCGTCGGCTGGAAGGACAAGCTCGTCAAAGCCAACAAGGCGGCGGCCACAATCTGCGAGGCTATCTCGGCTGCGCCCGTCCGCTGTTCAGGTTTGCCGTGGCGAACAGGCTCGCGGCCTCCGCTCCCTCCCAGGGCATCAAGGTCGCGCGCAAGACGAAGGCGGGCACGAAGATGCTCGGCTATAGCGGCGAGGAGGTGGCTCGTCTGCTGGACCTGGCCAGCAATGCTTCTGACCCCGGGAAGAAGTGGCTCCCCTGGCTGGCAGCCGCGACAGGCTCGCGGATCGGGGAAGTGGCACAGCTCCAGGGCAGTCACGTATTTGAGGAAGACGGATTTCAAGGTCGTCAAGATCACGCCCGCAAGTGATGCCGGCAGTATCAAGAATGCAGAAAGTGAAAGGACGGTGCCGATCCATCCTGCACTTCTCACAGCTGGCTTCCTGGAATTCGTGGCGGAGAAGGGACAAGGTCCGCTCTTCTACGGCCGCTCGTCAGGCGATCCAAAGCGAAAGCACGCCTCGAAAGGCGTTGCCAACCGCCTGGCGACCTGGATTCGAAAGAATGGGTTTTCCGATCGACGCAAGGCGCCGAATCATGCGTTGAGGCACTGGTTCAAGACCGAAGCGTCAAGGGTTGGCATTTCTGACAGCGTGGCCGACGCCATTCAGGGCCACACCGACAGCAGTTCCTCGGGTGTCTACAGGCATATCGGCTTGGCCCTGATGGCATCAGCGCTCGAGAAGATCGAACTGCCACCGCGCCGCGGCTTGCCCTTAGACGCTTAGAGCTGCTGGAGCAAGCTCGTAACCTCCTGGTTGCGCCAAGAGCGGTTATCGCCGAACCACTGCTCAGACGTCGCATTTGGGGGCCGACAAACCAACCCGCTGCGCGGGATGGGCGCGCGCGGTAAGGGCTCGCGCTCGCCCGCGAACTGCTCGCCGTCGCGAGCCCACCGCCTGTGGCCCGTCCTTCCTTCCTCGGGGACTTTCGTACGCCTGCCGGCGCCCGAAACTCTTTCCTGCAACTGGCGCAATCCCCGAAAGTCCTGCGGAACCGTTGCGGAGGCCTTCACCTCGATACCGACGACCCGACCGCGTCGATCCTCGATCACGACGCCGACCTCGTCCCGATCCTTGGTCCGGTAGTGTGAGAAAGACACCCGTCGCTCTGACCACGATGCGAGCTTCAGGAATTCCGACACCACGAAGCTCTCGAGAAAGCACCGAACCGCGATCGGTCCTACGTCCTTCATCTACGGCCGGTCACAAGATTGTCAACAATCTTTAAAAGTTTTGTTGACAGGTGATTGATTTGAGCCTTCACTCACAAAAGTCCGCGTATCGGTCGAGTTCTGTCGCAACAATGCGCGGCCTCCAAGGGGAAGAACAATGATCAACAGACGTTCAATAATCACATTCGCCGCGCTCGGCGCCGTCTCCGCGCTGGCAATCATGGCCGGCGGCACAATCACGGTGCACGCCGCCAACAAGGAACTCAAGATCGGCTTTGTCGGCGTGACGAGTGGCGCGGCCGCTGCGTGGGGCACATCCAACGTCCGCTCGATGCAGACACGCGCCGCCTGGATCAACGAAACCGGCGGTGTGAAGATTGGTGACGAGACCTATGACATCAAAATCGTCACCTTCGACGACCAGAAGGACCCGAAGCGGGCGATCGCCGGCATGGAGAAGATGGCCCAGGAGGGCATCCACTATGTCGTCGGTCCGAATGTCGACGACGGCGCGGCGGCGGTGCGTCCCGTGGCAGAATCCAAGGGCATCATCTATTTTCCCTACGCATTCCCGAAGGAACTCTACACCCCGCCGGCGTCCAACGCCGTGCTCGGCATGATCGCCAACTACCAGTCGGCTCCGGCGATCTACAAATATCTCATGGAAAACAGGGGCGTGAAAAAAGTTGCCTTTGTCGCCGCCAACGAATCCGATCCGCTGAGCCAGCGGGATGGCGGTGTTGCCGCGGCAAAGGCGCTCGGGCTCGAGGTTGTGGCTGCCACGGATGTCTACCAGAACGATACCCGCGATTTCACGCCGGTACTGACGCCGATCGTTTTGCAAAAACCGGACCTGCTGGTGCTTTCGGGTGTCGCGCCCGGCAATGCGCCGCTGCTGATCCGCGCCGCGCGCGAGCTCGGCTACGAAGGTCTGATCTCCACCGAAACGGCGCAGGATGCCAAGGTGCTGGAAGAGGGCGCGGGCGAGTTGGCCAACGGCTTCATCTCAGTCGGCGGCGCATCGACGCCCGAAATCGCGTCCGACACGATGAAGGAGTTCGTCGACCGCTATACGAAAATGTTCGGCGAATACAATGACGAGTCCAACACCAAGGTCTACGCGCTCGAATACATCATCGAGACGCTGAAGGCGAACCCGGCCGCGATCGACAATGTCGAGGAGTTCAAGAAGACGATCGACACTTTCTCGGCGCCCAATCCCTATCTGAAGGGCGATGCCAAGCTGACCTATGTCGGAATGACGTCGTTTGGCCAGAAGCGCCAGCTTTCGGTCCCGATGGTGGTCACGGAATACCGCGACGGCAAGTTCGAGACGCTCTTCGTCGCTCAAGTCGATTGACGCACTGCACTGAAGCGGATTGCCGCAGAGGCTCGTGCATTCGCCTTGAGCCTCTGAATGGCCGGGAACCATCCTGATGGAACAAGTCATCGCCAACGGGCTTTATCTTGGCGCGCAATACGCCTTGATCGCGCTCGGTCTGACCCTGATCTTCGCGCTGATGAACGTGCTTAACTTTGCCCATGGGCAGATGTACGTTCTCGGCGGCTTCGTCACCTACACCGTCTATGGCCAGCTCGGCATGCCTTTCGTCGTCGCGCTCGTCGCGTCCGGTATCACGCTGCTGGTCATTGGAGCGCTGGTCGAGAAATTCCTTTTCAGAACGGTGATTAGGCGAAGCGTGCGGGAGGAAAGTACGATGCTTCTCGCGGCGGCGGTCGCATTCTTCCTCGACGCCGTGATCCTCCTCCTGTTCGGTGAAAAGCAGCGCGGCGTGCCGAAGATCGTCAACGGCGTCTTCGTCTCCGACAGCCTCATAATGCCTTACGACCGGCTGCTGGTCGGCGCACTCGCCATACTGTTCATCGCCTCCTTCGTGCTTTTCATGCAGTACAGCAAGCCGGGACGCGCCATGCGGGCGCTGGCGCAGGACCGGGTCGCGGCGCAGCTGATGGGCGTCGAGGTCGACCGCTATTCGATGATCGGCTTTGCGCTCGGCGCCATGCTTGCCGGCATAGTCGGCGGGCTGCTGGTCGCCATCACCGGCGTCAATTCGGGCATCGGCGGGCCGATCTCGATCAAGGCGTTCTTGATGGTGATGATCGGCGGGGCCGGCGTGGTCAGCGGAGCGATCGCCGGCGGCTTCATCCTCGGCATGATGGAATCGGTCGGCCTGACGGTGCTACGCCAATATGGCGACGTCACTTATCTCGTCATCTTCGCCGCGCTGATGGTGTTCCTGAGCATCCGCCCGAACGGACTCATGGGCAAGCCGTGGGGATGATGGACATGAAGCGTACACGCAATATCCTCGCCGTCGCTGTCTTCCTGCTGGTCGTACTCGTCGGCGTGCCCTGGCTGATCGAGGCGACCGGTCGGCTCGACCTCTACTACACGCTGACCTCGGTCGCGCTGCTCAGCATCGCCAGCGCCGGGGTGTGGGTGACTTTCTACATCGGCCGCATCAATATCGGCCAGGGCGCCTTCGCGCTTATGGGCGGCTATGTTTCGGCCATTCTTGTCGTCCAGTATGGTGTGTCGTTCTGGCTGACACTGCCGCTGGCTGGGCTATTCTGCGCCGCTGCAAGCGTGCTGATCGGACTGCCCATCCTCAGGCTTCGCGGCGTCTATTTCGCCATGGTCACGCTGGTTTTGACCGAAGTGGCGCGGCTGCTCGCGCTGGCACTGCCGATCACCAACGGAGCCAAGGGTATGGTCAGCATTCCGCTCCCCGGCGGCATCTCGATCTTCGGGCTGACCATCCTTCCAGATTTCGCGACGCTCGCCAATCCGCGTCCCGCCTTCTATCTGGTGTCGGTTGTGCTGATGGTGCTGTGCTTTGCGGCGCTCTACCGCCTAGTCCATTCGCGCATCGGCAAACTCTGCCAGTCGTTGCAGCAGAACGAGGAACTGGCCTCCTCTATCGGCGTCAACATCGCCTATCTGCGCGTTATCGCCTACGCCATCTCCTCATTCCTCGGCGGTCTCGGCGGTGCGATGTTCGTCGCCATCTCGCAGTCGATCTATCCGTCGAGCTTCACCGTCACCGACTCGGTGAACTTCATGCTGAACTGCTTCCTCGGCGGGCTCGGCCACGTCTTCGGGCCGATGATCGGCACCTTCGCGCTCTATTTCGGCTGGGATTTCCTGTTCGAGACCGGCGAGTTCCAGTTGCTGATCTTCTCTTCGGTGCTGATCGCGCTGATGCTGTTCCTTCCCAACGGCCTGCTCAGCCTCAGGCTGTTCGGCAAGAAGCAGGGCTAGGACCATGGCCGAGCTTCTCCAGATCAAGGCCGTGACCAAACGCTTCGGCGGGCTGGTCGCGGTCAACAATGTTTCCTTCGCGGTCCGCGAACGCGAAATCCTCTCCGTCATCGGCCCCAACGGCGCCGGCAAGTCGACGCTGTTCAAGCTGATTTCCTCTTTCCTCAATCCGACCTCGGGCGAAGTGCTGTTCCGAGGAGAGCGGATTTCAGGCCTGGCGCCGCATATCGTCGCCCGGAAGGGCGTGGTGCGCACGTTCCAGGAGACGACGATCTTCAAGGGCATGACGGTGCGCGACAATGTCATCATCGCGCATCACCTGCGTTCCAATGCCAGCCTTGCCGGCTTCTATCTCGGCACGAATACCGCACG
Organism: Mesorhizobium sp. WSM4849; assembly: GCF_055811385.1. Classification (NCBI taxonomy): domain Bacteria; kingdom Pseudomonadati; phylum Pseudomonadota; class Alphaproteobacteria; order Hyphomicrobiales; family Phyllobacteriaceae; genus Mesorhizobium; species Mesorhizobium sp. WSM4849. Next base: position 90,928 of record NZ_JBVVPW010000027.1, on the reverse strand, counting down.
GCGCGACGAGGACGAATTCGGCCGCTCGGCCGACGAGATCATCGACTTCCTCGATCTCGGCGCGCAACGGCATGAGATCGCCAGCACGCTGCCGCACGGCCATCTGCGCGCGCTCGGGATTGCCATCGGGCTCGCCACCAACCCGACCGTGCTTCTGCTCGACGAGCCCTTCGCCGGCATGAACCATGACGAAACCGTGCGCGCGGTGGAGATGGTGCGCGGCGTGCGGAAGCGCGGCGTGACTGTCCTGCTGGTCGAGCACGATATGCCCGCCGTCATGAACATTTCCGACCGCATCGTCGTCCTGAACTTCGGTGTGAAAATCGCCGAGGGAACGCCGAAGGAAATCCAGGAGAACGAAAAGGTCATCGAGGCCTATCTCGGCGCCGAAGATGAGACGATCGGATTTTAGCCATGAGCGAACTGCTGAAAGTCTCCGACGTCGAACTCTACTACGATCATGTCTATGCTTTGAAGGGCGTGTCGCTAAACGTCAACGAGGGCGAGACCGTCGCGCTGATCGGCGCGAACGGCGCGGGCAAATCCTCGATCCTGCGCGCCATCACTGGCCTGAAGAAAGTCCGCAGCGGCGAGATTCATTTCCGGGGCCACCGCATCGACGGAACGCGCCCGGACGAGCTGGTCAGGATGGGCATCGCCATGGTGCCGGAGGGTCGGCGCGTCTTTTCCTACATGACGGTGCGCGATAATCTGATGATGGGCGCCTTCACCCGCACCGACAAGTCCGAAATCGCCAGGACGCTGGACATGGTGCTCGGGCGATTTCCGCGCCTGAAGGAACGCTATTCCCAGACGGCGGGCACGATGAGCGGCGGCGAACAGCAGATGCTGGTGATCGGGCGGGCGCTGATGGCCAAACCGAAGCTTCTGCTGCTCGATGAACCCTCGCTCGGCATCGCGCCGAAGCTCGTCCAGGACATCGCCCGCTCCATCGTGGCGATCAATCGCGACGAAAAGGTCAGCGTTCTCTTGGTCGAGCAGAATTCGCGCATGGCGCTGCGCATCTCGCAGCGCGCCTACGCACTGACGACCGGAAAGATCGCGCTGGCCGGACATTCGGCTGAGCTGCTTGGCGACGACCGGGTCAAGAAACTCTATCTCGGCGGCGAAATATGAAAGCGCAAATGGACATACTCGTCGTCAATCCCAACACCACCGCGTCCATGACCGAAAAGATCGGCGAGGCGGCGCGCGGCGCGGCTTCGGCCGGCACCAGGATCATCGCCGTCAATCCGAAGGACGGGCCGCCGAGCGTCGAAGGCTATTTCGACGAGGTCTTCGCCATCCCGGGAATGATCGGCGAGATCCAGAGACATCCGGCGGCGAGCGCCTGCGTCATCGCCTGCTTCGACGACACCGGCCTCGACGCAGTACGCTGCGTTGGCGAGATGCCGGTGGTCGGCATCGGCGAAGCGGCGTTTCACATGGCGAGCCTGATTGCCGGCAAGTTCAGCGTGGTGACGACGCTGTCGCGTTCGGTGCCGGCGATTGAGCACAATCTGGTGCGCTACGGCCTCGCCAGCCGCTGCGCCAAGGTGCGGGCAAGCGACGTTCCCGTTCTGGAGCTCGAAGTGCCCGGCTCCAACGCCCGCCATCGAATTTCGGAGGAGATCGAGCGCGCCATCCGCGACGACCGGGCCGAAGCGATTGTGCTGGGATGCGCCGGCATGGCCGACCTCGCCGCCGCGCTCAGCCGCGAACATGGCCTTCCCGTGCTCGACGGCGTCGCCTGCGCGGTAAAACTCTGCGAGAGCCTCGTCGGCCTTGGCCTGTCGACCTCGAAGCGCGGCGGCTACCAAGTTCCACTCGAAAAATCCTTCGCCGGAATCTTTGCGCCCTTTTCGCCCTCCGGCCGTGTATCCTGATGCGTGCAAAATTGTTGACATTCCCACACAGGATGTTCGATGTCCGGCCGGAAACGCGGTGTTCGCGCCGCTATGCGATCCGGCCGCCGGGACAATGAGACGATGGACCTGCTTGGACCAAAGACACGGGATGGCGACAAGCCGACGATGCGCTGGTTTCCGGTCTATGCCGGCCTACGCGACGCCATCGTCAGCCACCGCCTCGCACCGGGCACAAAGCTGCCCGAGGACGAACTCGCCTCGATCTATTCGGTGAGCCGCGCGGTGATACGCGCGGCGCTGCAGGCGCTGTCGCATGACCGCTTGGCTCGGCTCGAGCCGAACCGCGGCGCGTTCGTCGCCCAGCCGACCAAGCAGGAAGCGCGCGAGGTGTTCGAAGCGCGGGCGCTGATCGAGCCCAAGGTCGCGGCGCTTGCCGCCGAAGTGGCAAAGCCGGCCGAGATCGCGCAACTGCGGCTTCATCTCGAAAAAGAGCACGAGGCTCTGCATGCCGGCCGCGACAGCGACGCCATAATGCTGTCGGCAAAATTCCATGTCGGCATCGCCGAAATCGCCGGCCATTCGATCCTGACCGGCTTCGTCAAAGACCTGTTGTCGCGGTCGTCGCTGATCATCGCGCTCTACTGGCGCCGCCGCGACACCACCTGCGAAAGCCACGCCCATCACGCCCTCGTCGATGCCATCGAAAAGCACGACGCAAAAAACGCGTCCGACCTGATGCGAAGTCATCTCATCGACCTTCTGTCGGGCCTTGATCTGTCGCTTGGCGAGAAGAAGCCCGAGAGCCTGTCGGATATCTTGCGCTGATCTCCGCCGTCAAACTCTTCGCCGGAGTTCGCCTATGTCCGCACCATGCTGGGCGTGCATAGCATGCATCGGCCCATGAGGACTGCTTCTTCGTTCCTGCTGTCATAACAGTAGCGCTCGTTGAGTCCGCGGCGCTGCCCTCCAGCTGCAGCTACTCCTGCTGGGCCATAGAGTCCCTCCCGCACAACGGTCGGGCAACGCGCTCGATCAGAGCTTGACGCAGCGCAGTCGCAGCAAGGGTTGGGCAAACTGCCGGTTTTTCTTATGGCCTTTAGATACGACTTGATGCGATCGGTCGATGGCCCTCGCGAGAGGCCAGTTCCACACTGCAATCTTATGCAACTTTGCGCGAACAAACGTCGAACAACGTCATACCGCCTTCGCTCACATGCTGCGGATCCGCTGTTCGTGATGGGCTCAGTTGCGCCAAGAGCGACCTTCCGAGCCGAGAACCAAAACTGTCGCATTTGGCGCCGAGAGAGGACCGGCAGCCTCAGGTTTCATAACGAAGATATCAGACGTTCAACCTGCTGGGGCCAGGGTCGCGAACTGACCCTAAGCTGCCGTTTCACGGAACCACCTTGGAACTCCGGCTCGGTGGGACAGCGGACGTTCAGCCATATCCACGTCAGACCTTACACAGGGAAATGACAAAAGCCCCGGAAGCGGTCGATCCGGGGTCGGCCATGTCCTTGTCTGATCAGGGATTATGATGACATCGCTGCGTCGGCCGCCTCGGCGGCGCGCCGTCTCAGCAGGTCATGTTCCCGCCTGTTGCCCGCCAGCGTCGCGGCCGCTTCGAACGCGGCGCGCGCCTCCTCGTAACGGCCGAGCTTGTGGAGTAGGTCGCCGCGAACGCTCGGCAGCAGGTGATAGCCTTTGAGCGCCGGCTCGCGCGCAAGGCGGTCCACGATCACCAGCGCCGCTTCTGGGCCCTCGGCCATGCCGACGGCAACCGCGCGGTTGAGGTCGATGATTGGCGAGCGCACGACAGCCGCCAGCTCCGCATAAAGTCCGGCGATGCGCGACCAGTCGGTATCGCCCGCCGTCCTCGCCTGGGCGTGGCAGGCGATAATCGTCGCCTGGAGGACGTAAATGCCGCCGGCTCCGCCTAATTCGCGTGCTCGCCCGAGCGCCTGCATCCCGCGCCGGATCTGGAGCTGGTCCCAGAGTGCGCGGTTCTGGTCCAGCATGAGGATTGGCTCGCCCCCTGCATCAGTACGCGCCGCCGTGCGCGAGGCGTTCAGCTCCATCAGAGCGAGCAGTCCATGGGCTTCGGGCTCGTGCGGCACGATGGAGGTGAGCACGCGGCCCATGCGAAGCGCTTCATTGCAGAGCTGGGGGCGCAGCCAGTCCTCGCCGCTCGCCGCGGTGTAGCCTTCGTTGAAGATGAGGTAGACGACCTCCAGCACCGAGGAGAGCCGCTTTGAGAGCTCCTCGCCGCTTGGGGTCTCGTAGGCCAGCCCCGATTCCGAAAGAGTCCGCTTCGCGCGCACGATGCGCTGGGCGATCGTCGCCTCCGGCAGCAGGAAGGCCCTGGCGATCTCCTGGGTTGTCAGGCCGCAGATCATCCGCAGTGCCAGCGCCGCGCGCGCCTCGCGCGACAGGTGCGGGTGACAGGCGGTGAAGATGAGCCGAAGCAGTTCATCGCCTATGTCGTCGTCCAGGGCCGAGTCGAGGTCGGGCATGGCCTGCTGCTCCTCCTCCATGTCCCAGGCGATAATGTCGTGCTTGCGCTCAAGCATCCGGCTGCGGCGCAGATGATCCAGGGCCCGGCGCTTGGCGGTCGCCATCAGCCAGGCGCCGGGTTTTTCCGGAACGCCTGTGGCGGGCCACCGCTCAAGGGCGGCCAGCAGGGCTTCCTGCGTCAAATCCTCGGCCAGGGGCACATCGCGCAGCATCCTCGCCAGACTGGTGATCAGCCGGGGCTGCTCGATCCGCCACACGGCGAGGATCGTGCGATGGGCGTCGGCGACCGTCATGGCCGCCGACCGCGTCTGCAGGAACGTCGCCTCAAGGGACGGCAAACGCGCGGACCTCGCACGTGCCCTCCCAATCCGGCATGAAATCCTTGTGGAGCTGCATGAACTCGACCGCGGACGCCACGGCCTCTTCCTTGTTCCGGAACTCCATGATCGCGTAGCCGCCGATGACTTCCTTCGCCTCGACGAACGGGCCATCGATGACGCTGAGCTTCCCATCGGCGATGCGCACCTGCGCGCCCATCGCGACCGGCGTGAGCCCGCCCATGTCGACCATGCGGCCGGCCTTGATTTCCCGGTCGGCGAGCTTGTTCATCGCCTCGATGAGTTCCGCCGTTGGCGGTCCGGCGTGGGCGGAAGTGACGAACGACATGAAGCGCATTTGAGAACTCCTCCTGAGGCGAGCCGCGGACGTGATGGCCGCTGAACAGTCTCGCTAATAAGTCGACGAACCAGCCCCCGGCGGATCGACATGCGCTTTGAATAAAATCACGCCCGGGCTCTAAAGACGATGGGCGAGTGAACAGGTCCGATTGACCAACCCCATCTAACCCCGACAACTCGTCCAGCGTCGTGAGTTGCGTTGCCGTGTCAATTTTGGCGGCTAGGAGGCTGCTTGAAACTGGCCGGCGTAATGGAATGAAACGCGAGACGGCCGAGCTAGCTCGCAGGGCGAGTGTCCGGCCAAGTCCTGGGTGAGTTCTCGGATTGTCGTGAAATGAGCGTGGGAAAGGCGCACTGGCCGGCAGTGGCGGCAAACGCGGCGGAAGCCGGCCGCAGCGATTCGGCGATACGCATGGTTGTCGATAGCGCGTCCCCGGCGGGTCATTGCGCACCGCCAGGGATCAGCGGCGACACGGCGACAGCCGCGCCGCCGGTCTGTAGCGGGCTAATTGAGCCCCGCCTTGTCCAGGCCATACATTGCATCGGCGGAACCCGGCACGGTCTTGAAGCCGACGTTGAGGCGGTTCCACGAGTTGACCACCATGACAGCGAAGCTAAGATCGGAGATCTCCTTTTCCGACAGCTGCGTGCGGACGCGCTCATAGATCTCATCGGAAACGCCCTGGTCCGGCAGCTTGGTCAGGACTTCCGTCCATGCGAGTGCGGCGCGCTCGCGTGGGGCGAACAGGGTCGAATCCCTCCACGCGGCCAAGTGGTAGAGGCGCAGTTCGCGCTCGCCGTGCATCTTTGCCTGCTTGACGTGCATATCGAGGCAGAAGGAGCAGCCGTTGAGCTGCGAAGCACGAATACTGACAAGATTGAGGATGGACTCCTCGATCGAGCTTGCACGGAGAGCCGTTACAACCCCGGTGAACTTCTTCACGAGTTCCGGAGATTGATCGGCCCAGTTAACACGGGGCCCACGCTTGGTCCCGGCCTCCGCCGTCGGTTTGGTGGTGATATTCATGAATGTCTCCTTGAAGGCGGTTTATCGCCTGCAAATCATGCCGGGACGCGCCGGGCCGAGCCATCATGCGAGAGGCCATGTCGCCACTCGGCTGGTCTAGGCAGTGTCATCCTGAGGGCTAGGCCAAGTACGCTTCGGCCACGCCTCATGGATTTCCATGAGGTGCAGCCGGGGGGGCGCCGAATTAGAGTGGGCCATGAGTTCGCCAGCCGAGATCATGAGATCGCCAGCCCAGATATCGCGGAGACGTGCTACACGCAGCGTTGACAATCCCCAGCCCTTCTTTGCCCGGCAGGAGAAACCGATGATGTCCGTCTGGTCGCGCCCGCAATTCCTTCATCTGGGGCTATTTTTTGCGGCATATGTCTTGGGCTGCGGGTTCGCCCAGGCGCTCGCAATCGTCCCCGGAATAACGGTTTCCGTTTGGCCTCCGGGCGGCGTTTTCATCGCGACGCTCATCCTCACCTCGCCTTACAGTTGGCCGTGGTGGATACTGGCGGGTTGCCTGGCGGAGATGTTCGCGCAGTTCGTGTGGTTCCACAGTCCGCTGCCTGCGGGCTTTCTGATCTATGTCGGCAACGCCCTCGGCGCGGCTGTCGGCGCAACGCTGGTGAACCGGACATGCGGGCGCCCGGTTCGGCTCGAAACCTTGCAGGAAGTTCTCGCATTCGTCGTTCTGGGTGCTGGAGTTGCGCCCCTCGTAAGCGCGACGGTGGGAAGCGCGACGCTTGCGTGGTTTGGGGTAGAATCGCAAACCTTCACGGCGGTATGGCCGCTGTTTTGGATTGGAGACGCCACCGGAATCCTGCTCGTAGCGCCACCGGCGTTGGTCGTGATCCAGTATTGGCGCAGCAAGACCCAATTCTCTCCCGCGCAGCGGGCGGAAGCCGGCGTCCTAGGTCTGATCTTCCTAGGGGTCGCCGCACTTTCCTTGAGCGACGTCTATCTGCCCACCCCCTACATCATCATGCCGCCCCTTCTTTGGGCCGCGGCGCGCTTCGAGTTCAGAGGTTCTGCCGTCGCCTTGACGCTCCTCGCCCTGATCACGATGGCGCTGACGATATCCGGTGACAGCCAGTTTGTCGGCGATCCCGAGTCCCAGAGGGAAAGGCAGGTCATGCTGCAGCTTTTCCTGGCAATCTCGGCATTTTCGGCGCTCATCGTGGCGGCCATATCCCGGCAATATCAGCTGGCGCTGGCCACATCGCGAGACCGGGAACGGGAGCTCTCGCAGCTCGTCGATATGGTTCCGAGCCACGTCTGGCGTCTAACGCCTGACGGCGAGCCGATTTTTTTCAATAAGCGCATGGTCGATTTTCTCGGCCTGGACGTGGCGGATACGGTCAAGCCGGGCATGAGCCGCTTGACCGCGATGATAGAGGCCGGCGTCCATCCGGACGATGCGGCGGCGTTCGGGGACGCGCTCCGCGATTGCCTCGCCACCGGCGAGGTCTTTGCGATGCGGTACCGCTTGCGCCGCCTCGACGGGACCTACCGCTGGATGTCGAGCCGCGCCGAGCCGATGAGGGATCAGGAGGGGCGCATCGTCCAATGGTACGGCCTCTGTCACGACATCGACGACCAGATGCACGCCGAAGAGGCGTTACGGCGCAGCGAGCGGCAGTTGCGGGAGACGATCGACGCCGTGCCGGTCCGCATCTGGAGCGCAAAGCCTACGGGCGGGCCGGTCTACTTCAACAAGCGTTACCAGGACCATTTCCGCTCCGTCATCGCGAATTTCGAAGCTATCGAGGAGCCGCGCATCGAGAAGCTGCTTCAAGAGCTGATCCATCCCGAAGATGCTCCGAAGGTGCAGAACACTCTACGGAATTGCTTCGAAACCGGCGGCGTGTCCACGATGCGATTTCGTTGGCGCGAAGAGGACGGCGCGTATCGCTGGGCCGAGTGCAGGGTGGAGCCTCGGCGTAACGAAGACGGTGAGGTCGCGGAATGGTACGGCGTTTCCCTCGACATCGACGATGAGGTGCGTGCGCAGGAAGCCTTGCGCGATAGGCAGCGCGAGCTCTCGCAGCTCGTGAACATGGTTCCCGTCCATATCAGACGTCTGACGCCGGAAGGCGAGCCGACCTTCTTCAACAAGCGCTTGCTAGACTTCTTCGGCTTGAACGACCTGGCGCAACTGGACAAGCCTGACATGAGCCGGCTGGCGGCAGCCATACAGGCCCTCGTCCATCCCGACAATGCACCTCTCCTGCTCGACACGGTTCGCCACTCCCTCGCCACCGGGGAGCCCTACTTTATGAAGTATCGTATGCGTCATGCGGATGGCGCGTATCGCTGGGTCGACGGCCGCGGGGAGCCGGTGCGGGACCAAAGCGGCGCGATCGTGCAATGGTACGCAATTTCCATCGACATCGATGGGGAAGTTCGGGCGCAGGAAGAGCTGCGTCTGGCGCAAGCAAGTCTAGCGCGTGCGAGCCAGGCAGCCAGCCTTGCCGAGCTCTCGGCATCTATCGCGCATGAGGTGAACCAACCACTCGCCGCGATCGTCGCCAACTCCAGTGCATGCCACCGTTGGCTTTCGGCCGAACCCCCAAACCTCGAGCGCGCGAAGATCACCGCCGAGCGCATCATCCGGGACGCCAACTCGGCAGCAGAAGTTGTCAGCCGAATCCGCGCCTTGTTCAGGCAATCCGTGGAGCCGAGGAATCGCACGAAGCTCGGTAGCATCATAGCCGAGGCGCGCGATCTTATGGCCGAGGAGGCGGCGCGGCGGCGCGTCCGCCTGGATGTCGATGTCGGAAGCAGCTTGCCGCTTCTCGCCCTCGACCGCGTACATATCCAGCAGGTCCTGGTGAACCTCATTCGAAACGGCATGGATGCGATGGACTCCATTGCGGGTGACCGGGTTCTTGGGGTGAGGGTCCGCCGCGTGGGCGATGTGGTCCAAACGGAGATCAGTGATCGCGGCGCGGGGGTCGCGTTTCCCGACAAGATATTCGAGCCGTTCTTCACGACGAAGGGGAACGGAATGGGCATGGGGCTCGCGATCAGCCGTTCGATCGTCGAATCGCATGGCGGACGCCTGTGGGCGGAGAAGAACGAACCGCAGGGAGCGACGTTCGTCTTCACCTTGCCTATTGAAACGAAAGCGGCGCCATGACCACGGATGACCATATCGTCTTCATCGTGGACGACGATGCGCGCCTACGGGAAGCGCTGAGCGAGTTGCTCGATTCGCACGGCATTCGCGCCGCCGCGTTCGGATCGGCCGGCGAATACATCAGTGCGGACAAACCGGACGCCCCGGCATGCCTCATCCTCGATGTCGAGCTGCCCGACATAAACGGCCTCGATCTGCAGAGGCAGATTGCGAAGGGAGATCATCCGCCGATCGTGTTCATAACAGGGCACGGCGACATTCCTTCATCCGTCCAGGCGATCAAGCATGGCGCCGTGGACTTTCTCACCAAGCCCTTCAGCGATGCCGATCTTATGTCTGCAATCCATGCGGCGATAGCCGAGGATCGGGAAAGGAGATCGGCGCGCGCTGAACTAAGCGTGCTGAGGCGACGCTATCTCGAGCTGACGCCACGCGAACGCGAGGTGCTGCCGTTGGTAGTGAGTGGTCTGCTCAACAAGCAGGCCGCCGCCGAGCTGGGGATCAGCGAAGTCACGCTGGAAATCCATAGAAGGAACGTGATGCAGAAAATGGCGGCGGCGTCGCTCGCTGATCTCGTGAGGATCGCGGAGCGATTGGAGATACCAGTCACCCACTCGCGCCGAGCGGGGGGGAGCCGGGCGTGACCAAGGAAAGTCCCGTTGTTGCGGTTGTCGACGACGATCCAAGGGTGCTCGAGTCGCTGGAGGATCTGCTGGAGTCCGCAGGCTATGCGGCACGCAGCTTCTCGTCAGCACGATCATTGCTCATCAGCGGGCTGGCCGGCCTGGACGTTCTCATCACCGACATTGGGATGCCCGGCATGGACGGCTTCGAGCTTTGTGACCTGGTAAGGAAGGTGCGCCCGGATCTGCCGATATTCCTGATCACTGGGCGCGACGAGATTACCGATGCGGACAGAGTCCAGGGCGTCAGCAGATGCTTCCGCAAGCCGTTCGATGCGCAGGTCATGCTGGCAGCCATCGGCAATGCCTTACGCAAATCGAAAAATGGAGGTGAGCATGAGAGTTGAGCAGCCACACTTACGGGGATCGGCTCCGTTGTCAGCGCAGAGGAGGAGCGAAGCGGAGCAGCCACTCGTCATCATTGTGGATGACGATGCGTCTGTTCAGGAGGCGCTGTCCGAATTGATACTTTCCGCTGGATTCCAGCCTGTTTGTTTCAGCTCGACGCGCGAATTGCTCAATGCCGACGTACTGGACAGCTCCGGTTGCCTGATCCTCGATGTGCGAATGCCGGGGTCGAGCGGCCTCGACTTGCAGCGCCATCTGGCCCAAACCGGCAACCCCAAGCCGGTCATCTTCCTGACCGGGCATGGCGACATTCCCATGACCGTGCAGGCGATGAAGGCCGGTGCGGTGGACTTTCTGACGAAGCCGGTGCGGGATCAGACGCTGCTTGACGCCGTACTTGCGGGCATCGCGACGGATGCCACGCGGCGAGCGGAAGCTGCGGTCGTCAAGCGCAACCTCGACCGCCTCGAGACGCTGACGCCACGCGAGCGCGAGGTTCTGCATCAGGTCGCCCGTGGACGCCTCAACAAGCAGATCGCCTTCGATCTCGGCATTAGTGAGGTGACGGTGAAGCTGCACCGCGGCAATGTCATGCGCAAGATGGAGGCCGCATCCATCGGCGAACTGATCCGCGCATGGGAGACGCTGCCGGCGGCGATGCGCGACGCCGGCGCGAACTAGACTTTGGCACAAGGCGATGGATGCTTCCGTCCGAAAGGATCGGCTAGCGCAGGGATATCCCTCCTCGTGAAGCACGAGGAGGTCAGCTTGAAGGCAGCGGACTTGTCGGGTCAAGGCAATTGTCGGGTCAAGGCAATTCAAGGCGTACAGCAATGTACGACCTCCGATGTCGCCTTCTAAGCGCGGAACGCCGGATAATTTGGCCCTTAAACGTGTTCACTCTTCGAAAGGCGCGTTCGACACGAGATCGACGGATGAAGGAGTTCGGTATCCAGGTACATAGCGTTCACCGAAATCCCGGACGAAATTGTCGTAGGTCGTTTCCGGTCTGGCCTCGGCGATGTGAGAGAAGCACCCGGTCATGCGCCGCTTCATGTCGAGCCGCGGGAATTCCTCAACGATCCTCGCTATCTCTGCTGCGGGGATAAGCTCGTATTGCAGGCCGACCACATCCAGGCAGATTCCGGCGGTACAGAGCGCCACCTCCGCCTCCTTGTAGAGGCCGATGGATGGTGTCGAGTTGAGGGCGACGCTGTCCCAGATCAGCTGGGCTCGGCGCTGGTCGACACCGCGTTGCCGGGCGAATATCCGGGCCAGATCGGCGCCTTCGACTTCGAAACGGCGTGGACCGTCAAAGCGCTCGTTCAGCGTGATGTCGTGCAACAGCGTCCCCAAGGCGACGACTTCCGCGTCGTGGTCGATGTTCCGAAGCTGCCCGATCCGTGCCGCAAACAACCAGGAACGGACGACATGATTGAACAGATAGGGCTCGCTTTCCCGACGGGCATAAACGAGGGCCTGTTCCACGAGCGGCGTATCGGGAACCGAAATCCCTGCCAGGATTCGACCGCTGGTTCGGTTCATGTCCATAGTCTCCTCAGCGATTTTCGACCGGCAGTTCGCCGGCACGTGCGTCATGTGAGGCCCAAGCCCCCATCCACGGCGATTACCTGTCCGGTCACCCACTCGGATCCCGGATCGGCGAGATGCACGATCCACCTGGCTACGTCGTCCGGGCTGCCACGTCGTTTGAGCGGTATCTGCTCGCGCTCAGCTTCCTCGATAACTGCTGCATGTTCCGGAGAGAGCCCCATCATGCCTGTCAGCGCTCCCGATTCGGTCGGGCCGGCAGCAACGGCGTTGGCGCGCACGCCCAGAGGCGCGAGCTCCAGCGCCCAGCAGCGAGTGAGATGCTCCAGCCCCGCCTTGCTGGCGGCGTAGTGCGAGAGACCAGCCCCGGGCTTGTGACCGAACGTGCTCGATATGTTGATGATCGCTCCCGTCACCGCCGCCAGATGCGGAATCGCCGCCCCCGCCAGCAGGCTTGGGCCAACGACATTCACCGCAAAGATGTTGTTGATCCGCTCAGCGGTTGCGTCCCCCAGAGACAAGAGAGCGCCAGCGCCGGCATTGTTCACCAGCACGTCCAAGCGGCCCCATGTGTCGACTGCCTTCGCGATTGTGCGTTGGGCGTCTTCGGCCTTCGCAACGTCGGCGACAAGGCCGGCGATGTTCGGGTGCGCGGCGACTGTTTCCTCCAGCGGCCCCGAGCGGCGTCCTGTGATGAGGACCTTCCCACCTTGCCTGGCAAAGCTCAGGGCTGCGGCGCGGCCGATGCCGGAGCTTCCGCCGGTGACGATGACGACCTTGTTATCAAGCGTCGACATGATCTCGCCTCTCAGGAACCCGAGACGCTGGTTCATTGTTCATCAACGAGATCAGTCCCTCTTGCCGCATGGCGGCTTGCACCGCAGGACGGCTCACTATGCGGTGACGCAGCGCTACGAATGATGCGGGGATGCGCACATCGAAACGCTCGGCCCACAGCAGCATCACCAACAGGTAGAAATCCGCGACGCTGGGCGTTTCGCCGAACAGATAGCCGCCGACCTGGGTATCAGCCAGATTGTAGAGCAGTCCTGAAATCTTTGCCCTGGCCTGCGCCTTTTCGGCTTCGGCACCGCCGTGCCACATTGGCTTGAAGCTGCGGTGCACCTCGGTCGAGATGAAAGCCAGCGCTTCCAGAACGCGCGTGCGGCCTAGATCGCCCGGAACGCCGAGCGCCGGATATTGCATGGCGAGCCAATCGAGAATGGCGATGTTCTCGGTAAGGATTTCCCCGCTGTCCAGCACTAGTGCCGGCACGTAGCCCTTGCTGATAATATCGTTGAAATCGGCTCCCGAGGCCGTCCGCTTCGTTTTCAGGTCTACGCTCTCCCGCTCGAACGGCACTGCGGCCTCGAGCAAGGCGATGTGATCGGCCAGGCTGCAGGCGAGTGGGCTGTAATATAATTTCATCTTTACGATCCTTCTGGCGGGGATTTTCTTCTTAAGGGCGTGGTGGCGTCGCTGCGGGGTGGGGCTAGCGGTAACCGACCCCGGTGACGTAATTGAAGAGCATCCGCTCCTGCATTTCTTCCTGCTCGAACAGAGCTTTCATCGCGTCGCCTATGTCCAATATGCCGAGAGGCCTGGCGGCATCGTCGATCACGGGAATATTTTGAAGGTTTCGCGCAGCCATAGTTTGCCACACCGCGTGGACATCGTCCTGCGGGCTACACGAGACGATAGACCTGCTCATCAGGGCCGACACCGGCGGCGCCGACATCGAACCTGCGAGATGGCGGACGAGATCGGATTTGCTCAGGACACCTTCCGCGTTTCCGCTGCCGTTGCACACCACGACGAGACCGACTCCAGGCCGGGAAAGCCAATGGGCGGCAGTTTGCACGGTGGCATTAAAGTCGATCACGGCGAGACGTGGCGACGTCAAAGCATGCAGTTTGTCGATGATCATTGCAGCCGTCCTTGGTTGCGTGGCCGCGCCGCGAATGCTTCAGGTGCTCGGCGGCGCGGCGCTCTTCCCCTTGAGACAGGGCGATGAAATCCCGACCTCATTCTTCGTAGGGGAGCACAAGTTCGGTCTCGTCGGTGTCGACGATGAAGACGGCCAACAGCCGGGCGGGGTCAGTCGCGCTGGCATTCTGGCTGACGCGGTGACGATCGCCGGGATATTCGGACCAGCTCTCGCCGGTGCGATAGGTGACCACCGGGCCATCATTGACCTGACTCTTGATCGCCCCTTCGAGAACCGTGGCGTAGATGAAGGCAGATTTGGGATGGAGATGCGCGGGCGAGTTGCCGCCTGGCTCATATTCGACAAGCACACCTCTCATGCTCTTGCCGGACACGTTCGGAAGCGGTTGATCATAAACGAGCTTCACGTTTTTGAAAGCGCTAGCCGTATTGTCGGCCAGCGCGGCCGTGGCGATGAACGCCGCGAGAGCGGCGGTGCTGTAGAGTATGCTCCTGATCATTTGTCTGGCTCCAGTTTGCGGTTGAGATTGCGGGTGATCGCCGGCCGGAGGGACGGCGGACGGCTGGCGATCGGGCTCTCGCCTGAGGGCACGACGTGAGCCTAGGACCTGATGAAGGTGAGCAAGTCGGCGTTCACCACATCGGCATGCGTGGTACACATCCCGTGCGGAAAGTCCTCATAGATCTTGAGCGTGCCGTTCTTCAGAAGCTTTGCGGATAACGGCGCGGAATCGGCAATGGGCACGATCTGATCGTCCGTGCCGTGCATGACGAGTGTCGGCACGTCGATGATCTTGAGGTCGTCGGTGAAGTTGGTTTCCGAAAAGGCCCTGATGCCGTCGTAGTGCGCCTTGGCGCTGCCCATCATGCCCTGCCGCCACCAGTTCTGGATGATGCCCGGGATCGCTTTCGCGCCCGGCCGATTGAAGCTGTAGAAGGGGCCCGATGGGAAATCGATGTAAAACTGCGCGCGGTTGTCGGCGAGCGACTTGCGCAGCCCGTCGAACACTTCGATCGGAAGGCCGCCAGGATTGGCCGGCGTCTTCACCATGATTGGCGGCACCGCGCCGATGAGGACGAGCTTCGCGGTGCGCCCGTTGCCGTGGCGGGCGACGTAATGAGCGGCTTCGCCGCCGCCGGTCGAGTGGCCGATATGGATTGCGTCCCTCAGGCCGAGATGCTCGACCACCGCAGCCGCGTCGGCAGCATAGTGATCCATATCGTGACCGTCGCTCACCTGCGCGGAACGGCCGTGCCCGCGCCGGTCATGGGCTATGGTGCGATATCCATGCCCGACGAAGAAAAGCATCTGCGTGTCCCAGTCGTCGGCGCTGAGCGGCCAGCCGTGATGGAAGACGATCGGTTGAGCATCCTTCGGACCCCAGTCCTTGTAGTAGATCTCGGTGCCATCCTTGGTGGTGATAGTGCTCATATCTTTCGATCCTTCTTGAGAGATGGATGAGTTCGATTCCTGGCCGGCTGTCCCTTGCGCGAGCGCATATTTGGGCAGGCCGGTTGCAATGCCGGCGGCCGCTGCGCCGAGGAGGAGGGCTCGGCGACTTGCCTGAGGCGCAATAGGCAGCTTGTGGTCCATCGTCGTTCCTCGTCAGATGACGCCGTTACGCCGCAACACCGCTTCGCCGAGGCGGGGCGTGGTCGAACCAGTCTTCGAACGACGTCGAACCGATGCGGGCGCCCGCGCCGGGGACAAGCGAGCGGTCGTCTAGCTCGGTCCCGAAATAGAGCGCATGAGGATCGCCGATCACCTTCCTGGGATCGTTGGCGAGCTGCAGAAAACGCGCGACCAGCTCGTTCATGCGGAAGGGCTCGGGGCCGCCGATCTCCATCACGCCGTTAATCGGCTGGGAGAGGGCCACGTCATCCATGACATCCGCGACGTCGTCGGAGGCGATGGGCTGGAAGTAGGCCGACGATACCGTGACCGTGTCGCCGACAGTTGCCGACTGCGCAATGCCGCCAAGGAACTCGAAGAACTGGGTCGAGTGGACGATCGTGTAGGGAATTCCCGACTCCCTGATCAGCTTCTCCTGAGCCATCTTGGCGAGCAGGTAGCCGCTGCGGGGCAGGCGCTCCGCCCCGACGATCGAGAGCGCAATGTGATGTTTCACGCCGGCAACCTTTTCCGCCGCGAGCAGGTTCTTTCCGGCTGTTTCGAAGAACGCGAGAACGGCCTTGTCCTCGAACGACGGCGAATTGGCGAGGTCGATGACAACCTCCGCCCCGGCAAGAGCCTTGTCCAATCCCTCACCGGTGAAGGTGTTGACGCCGCCACTTGGCGACGCCGCCAACACGTCGTGGCCCTTCACGCTCAGCCTTGCGACGGTCTTGGAGCCGATAAGTCCGGTGCCACCGATGATTACGATTTTCATGTCATTCTCCTGTTCTGACTTCGAAAATATCTACTTGGAACAACGCCGGCGGCTCTAACCGTGCCGGTCCTGAATGCCTCGATGAGAGCGACGCGCGTCCGCGACTCTTTCGACCGCCAGCGGAAGGGCCTGGCTCAAGCAACATTGTCTTCGCAGCCTTCCCTCGCTTGGCCCCGATCCCACGACCTCCGAGGCGCTGCCGTAGTGGCCGAAGCCAAAGATGTCGGCTGTGCCATAGGTGGCGCAGGACGGAGGCGGTGTTCTCGAGGAATTCCCGAAGAGGTCTGCCGGCGTGGCCGGGATCATGAGGTGCCGCTGTTGTGAGGGCACGACGTTGCGGCGACGCCGCCACGACGTCGTGCCCCTGTTGACGCAACCTCTCGACGGTCGCTAACCGGATGTACCGAGTGCCGCCAATGACCACGATGTTCATGTCGATGTCTCCTGGGGCTTGCACTTGCAGCCGGCACGAGGCGGCCGGTTTCGTCACTGCGCCGATGCGGCTTCCTCTATGAGCAAGGCGATCGCTTCTGGACGCGAGACCATCAGCGCGTGCGACCCGCCCTCGACGACGATGGTCTTCACCGAATGCGCGCGCTCGGCCATGAACTTCATGACCGCTGGCGGGATATTCCGATCCGCCGAGCCGTAGATCGCGTAGGATGGAATTGTCTTCCAAGAAGGCGCGCCGGAGGGCTCTGCCAGGGCGGCGTCAGCCACCGGGCGTTGTGTCGCCGCCATCAGGCTGGCCTGCGCTGCCGGCACATCGGCCGCGAACTGCTCGTGAAACTTTTCCGGCTGGATGTAGAGGTCCTGTCCTCCATCCGGCCGCGCCACCGGCAGGAGCGCCTCGCCAAGCGTGCTGCCTGGGAACTTCCCCGAAAGCGTGAGACTGGACTCGCCTTTGTCCGGGGCGAATCCGGCCACATAGACCAGCGCTTTCACATTGTTCTTCCCGTTAGCTGCCTCGGTGATGACCGGCCCGCCATAAGAATGGCCTACCAGGACGACTGGTCCGCCGATGGATCCGATGACGGCCGATACGGCGGCCGCATCGCTTGCAACGCCGCGAAGTGGGTTGGCCGCAGCGATGGTCCGGAAACCGTCCTTGTTGAGCTCGGCGATGACGCCGTTCCAGCTCGACGATTCAGCAAAGGCCCCATGCACCAGCACGATCGTCGGTTTTGCCTGATAGTCCGCGGCCTGCGTCGTCGCGCTGTCCGATACGCAACATGCGTAAACAAGGGCCAGGGCTCTAATGATCTTGTGCACGTGTCTTCTCCTGTGCGGCGGGTCGTCCGATACCGAGAAGAATGCGCCCACTTGGCGCGCGAAAATATTCGACGGACGGCTCGGTCAGGCGATCCGAAAGTCTAGGACGATGCACCCGGGGGAGTGGCAGCTGTAGTCGGTAGTCGGCGCACGGGTAGGTTCCCGGCATCGATCGAACGCATCGCCGGCCGCGCCGACGTTCCCAGGCAGCGCGCCCAAGGCTGGCAGGGAGTGCGCGGCCGACTGGCGTCGGCTGTCAGTGTCTCCCTTCACCGGTCTCAATAAGTGCCATGACGATCAATCCGGCGAAAACTGCAGCGAGACATAATACCGCCGTATGGCTCGCCCTCGTCCTCCATCCCGTCGACCAGAAAATGCTCCTCAATATAGTGTCCTCACACGACCGGATTGCCAGGTGTCGACCGAACAAAAGGGGGCATGAAAATGTCAGGCGCGGAAACAAGATCAGGCACGGCCGACAATCATGTCTTTGACCGGACTACTGATGTTCCCCTGTCCGACCCGCCGGCAGAGCAGTCGACGGCCGGCATTGTTCATGATCTGGGCAATCTTATTCAGGTCGCTTCATCTGCACTGAATCGGGTCGCCCGCGACCCGAGCGTCTCGACGGCTCCGGCTCTCGACCCCGTAATCGCCAGCGCCAGGACCGCCCTGCAGCAAGCCGCCGCGCTCGTCAGGGAGACGGTCGGCCGGGCCGCGGCAAGTCATCGAGCGCCGGAACATGCAAGCGTGGGCGCCTGCTTGGCCGAGGTCGAAAACCTTGTCCGAAGCGCATGGGAGACGAACGTTCGTCTCGAAGTTCGCGTTGGGCGCGATCTACCCGCTGCGAAATGCGATCCGCTGGGTTTGCAGAACGCGGTCATGAATCTCGTATTCAACGCGCGCGACGCGATGCCGAACGGTGGGTTGATCTCGATAAACGCCGCCGCGGTCGTTCAGGATCCTGGCATTGTCGTCGAGCTCCGTATCGAAGACAGTGGAATCGGAATGACGCGGGAGACCGTGCTCCGCGCCTTCGATCTCTTTTTCACCACCAAGGGCACGGGCCTGGGCGGTGTCGGCCTGCCGATGGTGAAGCATTTTGCCGAGCGCCACGGCGGGAGCGTCGATATCGAAAGCGCCTTCGGCTCGGGCACGACAGTGATATTGCGCCTGCCCGCCATGGAGGCCCGGCAGGATTAACTGCAAGCCAATAGGGTGCCGGCTCACAGCCGTACCTTGAAACCGCTCACAGGTTCACTGGACACCGGCAAAACGATATCTGTGACGCCGGTTTGTCGGATCTCATGGCTACCTCCCTTCTTGTCCGCCCGGTCTGCCGGCGCTCGAAACGCGCCGGAACGGTACTGGGTGAAAGATCGTCTGCATGGCTTTGAGCAGCGCGAATTTCGAATCCGTGTGCTCTTGTCCGGTGCGGCTACCGCCGAGAGACATCCTGGCTGAGAGGACCGCCGCAAGATCTTCAGCCATTTCGGGCCGGTCGAGCAGCAGGGGCGCAAAGCTTTGCTGGTCAATCTCGTAGACCACGACGTGGCTCATTGCGCGCAAGGTCGAGGTCTCGCCAATGCCCGCGAGCAGACCCGTCTCTCCGAAAAAGTCGCCGGGAGCGAGGTGGCCGATCTCCTGCGGATGGGCGTCATCTTCGCCGCGCTCTCGGACAATGATGCCCGTCCGAACAATCATGAGGGAGGGCAGCATCTCTCCCTGTCGTGCTATGATGTCGCCCTTGCGATAGGTGCGCACCGTAACCGCTGCCGCGAGGGCTTCTTTTTCGTTGTCCGTCAACGCCGAGAATACTGGTATGGCATTTATAAGCTTGATCGGCGTGACTTCCGCGAGATTTGCCGTCTCTTCGTTCGGCAAGTCATTCATGAGAATCGAAGAGGAGGGTGGCGTTGCCAGCCGCAAACCCGCGGACTTGGAATGACGGTAGACAAGATCGAAGATTTCGTTCGTCGCCGGAATTCGCTGGCCAACATTTGCGACGCGAAAAAACAGATCGACCTCGATCGCCGTCGCATCCAGAGCTTTGATAGCGACCACCGGTGGGGGCTCCCTTAGTATTGTGTTGCTGCTTTGTAAGGCCGCGTTCATGACGTCCGCGACGATCGCCGGCATCTTGGTCGGCGCCAATCTTATCGTGACGGACAGCCCATGGCTCTCCTCAGGGCTGCTGACATTGGTCAGCCCGAGCTTCGCGAGGAAGCTGTTCGGCAGCGCCACCACGTTGTGGGCCAAGGTGAGCAGGTGGGTCGATCGCCAGTTGGTCTCCACAACGCGCCCTTCGGTTCCGTCGCTCAGGACGATCCAGTCCCCAAGCACATAAGGTCGGCCGAGGTTGAGCGCGATGCCCGAAAAGACGTCGCTCAGCGTATTCTGGAGCGCCAGTCCGAGTACGATGGCAAAGACGCCCGAGGTGGCGATCAGCGTTCCGACCGGCGCACCGAAGACGAAAGCCAGGATGGACAGCAGCATCCCAACATAGACGGCGCCGACGACGAGGTCCTGCAGAAGGCGCGCCTCGCGCGGCTTTCGCTCGAACACGAGATAGATGCGGACAAATCCGATCAGCGCCCAGGCGAGGTGAACCCACCACAGCAACTTGGCGGTCCCGACGAAAATTGCTCCCGCGGTTGTCTCATTGCCCCATGCCGGCTCGTAGGGGACCACAGCTCCGTCAAGAAGCAGGACCGACATAGCGAGGAAGAATGCGATCTGGACAATCAGCCTGGTGGTGGAGAGCCGCCGCGGAATGACGTGCCACACGACCATGCCGGCGAGACCGACCAGCACCATATAGAGATGGGGAGAATTCCACCAGTTCATGGCCGTATCCGGATCCATAAAAATCCTCACACAATCCTCGCCTCGGAGCATGGCGACCGGGCAAGCGATCTTTGGTGTTAATCCTTGCCTTTCTCCAGGATCGCTTCGGTTATCGAGTTCGGCAGCCGCCGCGGCGTCTCGATCACGCCCAGCAGCGGCATGACGACGAGAAAGAACGCGAAGTAGTAGATGGTCGACACCTGCATGGCGGGGATGTACCAGCCTTCCGCCGGCTTGGATCCCAACCAGCCAAGGAAGAGGGCGTTGGCGACAAACAGCCAGAAGAACCGCCTGTACCAGGGCCGGTAGACGGCCGAGCGCACCTTCGACGTGTCGAGCCAGGGCACGAATAACAACACGGCGATGGCGCCGAACATGGCGAGCACGCCGCCGAGCTTCGAGTCGATCGGCCCGATGTTGAAGGTGACGGCGCGCAGGATCGCGTAGAAGGGCAGGAAGTACCACTCGGGCACGATATGCGCCGGCGTCTTCAGCGGGTCGGCGGCGGTGTAATTGTCTGGATGCCCGAGATAATTCGGCACGTAGAAGACGAAGTACGCAAAGGCGAGCAGGAACACCACGGCCCCGAGCACATCCTTCATTGTGGCATGGGGCGTGAAGTCCACGACGTCGGTTTCCGACTTCACGTCGATGCCTGCCGGATTGGTCTGGCCGGCGACGTGAAGCGCCCAAATGTGCAGGATGACGACGCCCGTCAGCATGAACGGCAGCAGATAATGCAGCGCAAAGAAGCGGTTTAGAGTCGGATTGTCCACCGCAAAGCCGCCGAGCAGCAATTGCTGCACCCAGTCGCCGACCAGCGGGATGGCGCTGAAGAAGCCGGTGATGACGGTCGCGCCCCAGAACGACATTTGTCCCCAGGGCAGCACGTAACCCATGAACGCCGTAGCCATCATCAACAGAAGGTTGGTGCAGCCGAGGACCCACAGCAGTTCGCGTGGCGCCTTGTAGGAGCCGTAATAGAGGCCACGGGAGACATGGACGTAGACCGCGATGAAGAAGAACGACGCGCCGTTGGAGTGCAGGTAGCGCAACAGCCAGCCGGAATTCACGTCGCGCATGATTTTGTCTACGGAATTGAAGGCCAGTGTCGTGTCGGCCGCGTAGTGCATGGCCAGCACGACGCCGGTCAC
Source organism: Mesorhizobium sp. WSM4849 (assembly GCF_055811385.1). Taxonomy (NCBI): domain Bacteria; kingdom Pseudomonadati; phylum Pseudomonadota; class Alphaproteobacteria; order Hyphomicrobiales; family Phyllobacteriaceae; genus Mesorhizobium; species Mesorhizobium sp. WSM4849. The sequence goes on along the minus strand of NZ_JBVVPW010000027.1, from coordinate 69,526 downwards.
GATCTGCGCGGCCAGCATCATCGACAGGATGCCGCCGAACGAATAGGCGTAGTTCAGGTTGCGTGGAACCGGATAGACGATGAACTGATCATGCACCAGGCGCGGCACCGGCAGGCGGGCGTCGAACCAGCGTCCGATCATGGTCTTGGGAATATAGGTGGAATGCCCACCGTTCATCGGGGTGCCTCTGGTTTTGAAATTGCCGGTATCGAAATCGGCCGGCGCTCCTTGGTCAGCCGCCCTTTAACACGGATGAGCGGGTTCACTCGCGGTCACGAACCTTCCTCGACGGGACAGCGTAAGGAGATCGGCCGGACCATCGCGCGAGCAAACCCGTTCCCGCCGCGCCTAACCGGCTGCGCCGTCGTGTCGACGGCCCAGACCCTCAGGAATATCTGCAGCATCCTCGAAAGAACGAATCCGAGCGTCATTTCCGATGCTCCTTGGTTGGGTTGTGGAGGACCCAAGCATGCCAGCCTTTCCAGTGTTCGAACTATCATGCCGAGGACGCATGCGTCCGATACGTTCGTCTATGGGTTCCTGACTGAAAGGCTGCGCCGGACGGCCGAGGCGCAACCTTGCCGCCGCGCCTTCACGATTGGCAAAGCGCGCTTGCGCGTGGGGGCGGACCGGTCGGCCTCCGACCCCCAGCGCCGCGCGGCCGCTCGTCGTGAACGACTGCGCCTCTTCCCATGAACATTGAACGTGCATCATTGGCCGCGCCCAATCGCCCGAGGTCAAACGAGTGCCGTGTGGGGCGTGGTGCCCTTCAGCGCCCGAGATTGGCGGGTTGTCGACGCCATTTCCGGCACTCGGCGCGATCGCCGCCGGCCTCCGACATCGCCGAGTCAGGATTACGAAGACTGCGCGCGGCCGTTGCAGGATGCCGCAGGGGCGCTGGCGAGCGCCTCGTCAATGATGCGGCGGATAGTACGCGCGCAACGGCCGCACTGGGCGCTGCAGCCGAGACAGCCATAGACCTGGCGGATCGAGCACGTCCGCTCCGCCTTGACGGCGGAGCGGACATCCTGATCGCTCAACACATTGCACGAGCACACGATCATGGCGCGATGAGTCTCGATGCCGACCTGGTGCGGCTCTGACCCGACAAGCGGGTCAGTAGTCCCAGACAACCGGCACGCAACGAAAGACATCGCCGTCCACCGCCACATGGCAGATAGACGGGAACGGCAGGTGAGTGGCCACCAGCGGCTCGCGGGTTGCCGCAAGCTCCCGCAGAAGATTGATGCGGACGCGGGCCGCCTCCTCAGGGTCGTGTTCGAAGCCGTTGTGCCAGTCGGGTTGGTCGAACCCGACCTGGAACACGGCGTCGCCGGCGAAGGTCAGCCGGTCGCCGCCGGACGCCAGGCGGACCACGCTGTGCCCGGGGGTGTGGCCGCCAGTGAGCGTGACGACCACCCCCGGCGCCACCTCGTGCTCCGTCTCAAACGGCCGCAACTGGCTGCGGTACTCGTTCACGAACCGCTTGGCCGCCCGCCGAAGCGCATCCGGGAACCCTGTTGGCATGGAGGCGCGGGAGAAATCGGGCGACTCCCAGAACTTGAGCTCGGCGGCCGCCACGTGAATCCGCAGATCCGGACGCAGCCGGTCCTTCACCCCGTCGATGAGCAGCCCGCCGATATGGTCCATGTGCATATGGGTCAGCACCACGTCGGTGACGGATGCGAGATCGATGCCGGCGGCCTCCAGTCGCGAGACCAACCGCCCGGCCCTCGGCAAGTGCAAGTCCGGGTCCATCCCCAGCCCGGCGTCCACGAGTATGGTCTGGCCGCCGCTGCGTACGACGACCACGTTCAGCGGCCACTCGAGCACGTCCGGCGGCAGGAACATGTCGTCCAGCCAGGCCGCCCGGACGGCCGGGTCGACGTTGTATGCCATAACCGGGGCTGGTATCGGCAGCACTCCATCGCTGACCACCAGCACGTCGATGTCGCCGACCTGCAGCGCGTAGCGCGACGGAACCAATTCGGGCGCCGGTCTACCGTTGCTGTGCTTGGCGTTCAGGCTGTCGGCGCAGTGCTGGATCGAGGGGTGTGAAATGTTGTCCAGGGTCATGTTTGTCTCCTGCTGACCACGGCCGTATCGGCCACCTCCGCCGCTGGCGCCCGTGGATTTGGCATGAGCCTCCATTGACCGCCACCTGGCGTCTACGGTGGAAGTTGCGCCGCCTCGGCCTGCGCCACCATCGGACGGAAGCACCGGTCAGGCGATGCGAAAGTCTATGGCAGACCCGTTGCGAGCATGGGTGATATCCCGCGAAAGTCGGAAGACGCCGCTTTGAGCAGCGAGCAACGGCTGTGCCTCTCGCCTGTTGGCAGTACACGCAGCGCGTAGGATCAGGATCAATCCTATACCGCGGTCTCAGTCGCCCACAGCCTTGATGCAGTCGACTGCACGCGCGCCCTCAACATCGCGTTCTCCCCATGGCTCTGGTCTGCTCGCTGGTCGACCGAGCAAATGAGGAACACGGGCATGTCGCGCACCGACAGACAGTCCAGCACGACTAGTGATGGCGCAACGCAATGGGCGCCTTCCCACCGCCGGCGGGCAGGGTACCTGGATGTCCGATTGCGGCGGCGAAGCACGCGCAAGTGGCAAGCTCCGATCGACTGAGCGACACGATCCACGACCAGATCGACTGGAAAGGAGAAGCATCCCATGAGACGGACGGCTATGCTTGTTGCAATGAGCATTCTCGCCAGTCATGCAGCAGCAATCGAGAGGCACAACGTATCGCAAATGTCGCGCGAGGCGGTCGGTGGAGTCCGTCAATCGAAGCACCGATCCATCCTTCGATACCACTCAGCGCGTAAGTAAATTGATACTTTACGACATATATGTGCGTGATCATCGGACTTGCAAATCCGGCGAGGCGGCCGTGCCGACGCGCGTTCCGGCTAAGGACGGTCTATACAGAGTCCTGCGGTGACCCAGGACAGACCTTTGGCGGTCGCTCGGTGGTCGACTGCACCTCTGCGGACATTCGAAACCATGATGTTGCTTGAGATGCAATGCGCTCCAGGGTCGGCACCGCCAAGCGGCAAATCAGGCCGGGAGCCGCCACATTCGCACACGACCTGTACCACGCAATTCCGTTTCCGCGAGCGAGTCGCAAGCAAAATTTGGTCCAAGCAGTTTGCGAGTTGCATCCGAAATACGGATTTCATCGGGCTCCGCTGACGTTTGGATACGTGCGGCGAGATTAACGGTCTCGCCCCACAGGTCATAGGCAAACCGCCTTTTGCCTATGACGCCCGCGACGATTGGTCCTGAGTGAATTCCAATTCTGAGTCTTATCGGTTCTCCTGCGAAGCGTTCGCGCTTAACCGCATTCCGCAGTTCAAGTGCATAGTGCGCAAGGGCTTCTGCATGATCGGATCGCGCGGCGGGCAGGCCTGCGACCACCATCACACAATCGCCGATTGTCTTGATCTTTTCGCAGCCGTATCGTTCCGAGAGCAGATCCGCCGCCTTGAAGAAGTAATTTAAAATAGCGAGCGTTGTCTCGGCTCCGACGCTCCGCGCTCTTTCCGTAAAGCCGACGATGTCGGCAAAAAGCACACTCACCTCAGCGTGATTGTCTGCAATTTGTTCGTCCGCTTTTAACCGCTCCGCGATCGACGCCGGAAGAATGTTGAGGAGTAGGCTTTCGGCGCGCTGGTATTCACGCGACAATCCCTCTTGGCTCTGCCTCAATGCCTCGTTCGTCAATTGTAATTTTTCGTTGAGTTGACGCTCCCTCTCTTGCAGGAGTGTCATTTCATAAGCCTTCTGTTGAAGCCGCTGCCTATTGTCGCGTTCGGCAGTGGCGTCAAGAAAGAGCAGCCATACGCTGGCATTGTCAGCAAAAAGATGAAGGTCCGCGACACGCCCGTTGGGCAGTTCGACCATGGCCATATGATATGGAAGCTCCGGGCAAGGCAGCAAACCTTCCATGAATTCAAGCTGCTCGGCTACGGGCTTGCCAATGCAAAGCGATGATAGGCCGTAATGTTTAACACTACCGCCCTTCTCAGCGATGCAAAGCTGGGCGTCAATTTTCAGATATGCGACAGAGTGCTCGTTGTAGAAGAAATCGTAAATCCAGCTTCTGACTTCTCTTGGCAACTCATGCATGGTCTATTTGGCAACCATCGAAGCAAGCTGACGAAACGCGTCATCAACATATTCACCCGAAAGCGCGCTTGTTAGATAGATTTGCCATCCAAGTTGCCTCAGTTCGTTAATCTCCCTATCCGATATTGCCCACCGATCGGCCAGATCGGATTTGTTGAACAGCAATACAAACGGCATAGCGCCGAATTCGGCCTCGGCCCGCTCACGCAGCGTGAGCGCCACGGCAAGAGTAGCGGCGCGGGTTCCATCGACGACAAGCACGAGCCCACTCGCACCTCGCACATAGCTGACGCGGAATGAGCCGATATCGTCTTCGCCGGCCAAATCCCACAAAATCAGATCCACGGTTTTGTCCGGGAATGCGACACTCTTCTTGTCGATTTTCACTCCCACCGTGGTCAAGTAGGTTTCTGAAAAGATGCTTTGCACAAACCTGCGAACCAGACTCGTCTTCCCGACAGCGAACCCGCCCAACATGCAGATCTTCTTTTGCAATATCCCGGGCTCCGCCCTAGTGGAAGTTTACCGTAACCGAAACTCTGCGATTGGCGGAGCTCCCGGTTCGGCTAGTTTCAGTCTCCGCTGGCTCAAAGGTGCCCGCGCCGCGAACCAAGAGCAATTCCGGATCGACGCCGCGCTTCTTGAGAAGCGCACGAACTGTCTCCGCACGGGCGGCGCTGATCGACACGTTGGCCGTTTCACGGCCCGTCGCGTCCGAATGGCCGGTCAACATGAACTGTGCCGTTACGCCTGCCTTGCGGGCGTCCTTGGCCAATTCCTTCAACTGATTTGCCAATTTGTCGAGAACCGGCAGTTGCTCTGGTCCCGGTATAGCCTTGCCAGAATCGAAGAAAATGTCGGCCGCTTGAATAGCCGCCCTCAAATGAGTGAGTTCCTGAGGGGTCAACTCACGCAGCTCGGAGATTTCTAGAGAGAGCCCGTCCGCGGACAGCTGTTGGGAGGCGACCCGCGCCCGGTTTATCCAGGCGGCAGGAGCTTCACCCAGGACAACGATGCGATCCTCGATGATCATAAACCGAACCGATTTCGGCGGAGTCAGCGACGCCACCAGCCGCTCCAGCACGAACTTCGGATCAAGGCTCTGATAGAATTGCCACTGCGAATGAACGCGAGCAGGATCAACCCCTGTTCCGGACAGCAGAGCCTGCGGGTCGGCGGCCTGCGGGTCTCTCAGGCCGGAAATATAGAAATGTCCGCCCCTCGCCGTTTGTTGGGCGACGATGATTCCCGGTTGGGCCTCAAGTCGCGACACATAAG
>NZ_JBVVPW010000027.1:0-64011 GCF_055811385.1 Mesorhizobium sp. WSM4849 | reverse complement strand
CTCCGTTCCGGACAACAGCGACTGCGGGTCGGCGGCAAGCGGGTCTCTCAGGCCGGCAATATAGAATTGGCCATCGCGCACCTTTTGTTCGGCAACGATGATGCCCGGCTGGGTCTCCAGTCGCGACACATAGGCCTGCCAGCGCTCCGCCTCGCGTGCTTCGGGGCTCACATCACGGACCCTGGAGATGTCGAATACCGGTCCGCCTGCCGAAAGTTGTCGGGCCGCTGCGCGTGCCCGATCTATCCAGGTGTCTGGAGCCTCACCCTCGGCAACGATGCGATCCTCGACGATCAAAAGCCGAACCGATTTCGGCGGAACCAGCGACGCCGTTAGCCGCTTCAACACGAACTCCGGCTCAAGGCTCTGATAGAATTGCCACTGTGAATGAACGCGAGCAGGATCAACCCCTGTTCCGGACAGCAGAGCCTGCGGGTCGGCGGCAAGCGGGTCTCTCAGGCCGGCAATATAGAAATGTCCGCCCCTCGCCGTTTGTTGGGCGACGATGATTCCCGGTTGGGCCTCAAGTCGCGACACATAAGTCTGCCAGTGCTCCGCCGCGCGTGCTTCGGGGCTCACATCACGAACCTTGGAGATGTCGAATACCGGTCCGCCTGCCGAAAGCTGTCGGGCCGCCGCGCGTGCCCGATCTATCCAGGTGTCGGGAGCCTCACCCTCGGCAACGATGCGATCCTCGACGATCGAAAGCCGAACCGATTTCGGCGGGGTCAGCGACGCCGTTAGTCGCTTCAGCACGAACTTCGGATCAAGGCTCTGATAGAATTGCCACTGCGAATGAACGCGGGCAGGATCAATCTCCGTTCCGGACAACAGCGACTGCGGGTCGGCGGCAAGCGGGTCTCTCAGGCCGGCAATATAGAATTGGCCATCGCCCATCTTTTGTTCGGCAACGATGATGCCCGGCTGGGTCCCCAGTCGCGACACATAGGCCTGCCAGCGCTGCCCGGATTGCCAGGAAAGAAAGAACCAACCGCCTGCCGGAATTAAAACCAGCAGGACTGCAGCCACCACCAGCCACGGAAATCCCTGGTTTGATTCCTCCTGCTTCAGTTCAACGCAGGTCTGCAACTGCGTCTCTACGCCGGCCAACTGCGAACTGTCGCCGTCAAACTGCTCTAAAGCCTGTGAGCATTCATCATGGATGCGAAGCAACACATCGCGAACTATTTCATGTAATTCCTCTGGCGGATTTCCCCGGATCACCGCAACCAAGGTCGCAAACGGTCCAACTTCCGACCAGAGACGAAGCTCCCCAAAACGGATAGTGTCCAGGCCGCTCTGTTCTTTCTCGTTAAATGAGTCTTTCACAAAATCTTGAATTGCACTAAGCATCGACGAAATGAGTTGAGGATCTTCACTCGTTGCATTATCGGCAGCTACATGCGCTATCAAAAGCCCGGAATTGCGGTTAATGAGAAAGACATGTTCTACACGATATACAAGAGAATGCTTAAGAACAACTTCTGAGAAGCTTGCACCCGTTCTCCAAGCTTCAAATCTCCACTTGAGCCCATGCCAGGTAAATATATGTCTTAAAGTTTCATTCAGCGACTGAAAGGTCTGATCGATCTTTTCCCCGATCGACTTGCGAATTGCCGGCAGAAACACCGGGTATAATATATCCGTAAGCGTACGCGGGCTCTTCTGGATGGACCGTTGCACGGCCCTCTCGACAGCTGGCGCAAGGGCCTCGCCGAGTTGCGCATGAGGCGCACGTGCGGCTGCACTGGGGAGAACACCCCCAACTGCAGCCGCAAGCTGCTCAGGTTCGTCGAGCAGGTGCGTAACGCGTGAAAGCTCCGAAATTTCGCGGCCGACCAGCAACTGGCGCAGCGTTTCCATGCGAGGATCGGCGGTTGGAACTCCGTGGAAACGCGCACGATAGTCCGGATCAACGTTCCGGGCAATTTCGACCAAAAGATTAGCCAGAGCGGCGCGATCAATCTCTGTATCGCTCGAAGCTGCTCTTTGAGGAAGGCTGATTGGGTCGACGGTCGACGTCAAGTTCCGATCAACTCACTTTCCAACTACGTTCCGAGTTGCTCTTGCTGCCGACGGGATCCTGATTCAGACATTTTGCAACCTCGACAAACAGGCCAGCCAAAAGATTTCGGTCGGTCTTTACGTTGCTGAGATCGGAAAACATTTTTTCCATTAGCATCTGCATGCTTTCATTCTTTTGCTTGATTTCCTCACGCAGCAATTGATCGCTTCGATTTATCCGGTCCGCGACTTCGCGCTCAAGCTCGCTCAATTGATCCGACAACGCGCGCACCTGCTTTTCAAGCGCCTGATTTTGCTCGCGAAGATTCCGGTCAATCTCCTTGTCGGCCTCGGCTCGTGCATCTTTTTCGTTCCGCAATTGCGCCGCGAGCGATTCGACCTGCTTCTTTGCATTTGACTCGTACATTTCAAGATTGCGCTTGGCTTCAGATTCGACATCCTTGAAGCGCTGCAAGAACCGTTCTTCAAGCTTGGAAAAACGGCGGTCATAGTCCTGCATCTGGTTGCCGAACAGCAGATCACGTATCTTGTCGACACCTACAGCGTCGCCGGGGACCCCGCTCTCGCGAGCCTGGACCCCCATGAAACCCAGCCCGTTTCCATCTGCATTGCTTATCAGTTTTTCGTCCGCTTTACTTGCTGAAGAAGCGGTATTCGAAGATTCCTTAGCCATTCCTATGCCCCTTCATTTGAACACCTGCCACAGTGCAAACCCAAAAAACGCCCAAGCATGTCAGCAAAATACCCGGCTCGCAAGCCAGAATCTTCTTGACCTAAGCCAATTCGTGCCTCCCTTTACATCTCTTGGACTAGCAGAACATGAACGAGTACCGATTTGCGTCGCTCTCGCATCTCTTTGTCATAGCAGCCATAACCGGCTAATCTAATCGACCATTGGACGCAATCTACTATGGAAATGAGTAATACAATGTCAGGCTATATAGCTACTGGAGCGCAATTAAGTAGCGCATATTCATTAGAAATATCTAAATTAACCGGTCTGGCGGTGCACATACTGTCTCGCGCCCGGCTGAATACTGCGACGATCAGCATCCGATACGGGGCCCAACGGTAGAAGGAACGTCTTCTTTCGCACGGAGAATGGCTGTTCGAGAATGCACCTCGGATCGAGGCGTTTCGGTCGATAGCAGGGGAGCAATAGTCCCAATCGCTGCAGTCATTCACACCAACGCTTCAGTGGGCTTGCATTTATTGCGCCCCGATTGCAAAAGACGTCAGGTTGCCGTAGCGATTGCACTCACACGGTGCCACGGACCGCAGCTTATGGTCATGGCGCCGACCCGGGGATCGACATGAGTATGCGGCATGCTTGGCCTTGACGTCCCTCTGCGACAGCTGGCGCCCAAGCTCGGCGGCAGGGATGCGAATGCTGCGCCAGGCCTCCAACATCGGTAGCACGACAGGAGCAAGCTCGCTCTGCGGCCAAATGGCGGCGTCGCGGCGGCTCGGAAGAGTTCGCAGGAGACTGTTTGGACGCAGTGTCGCTGAGGACCGTTTCCTTTGGCAGGAAATCGCCGGCTATGTATCGGGACTCTTGTTCTACCTCCGACCCAGGCGCGGGTAAGACGGCGTGGCGGATAAAACCTTGGTTTCAATCGTGGTTCCTGCGCACAACGCGGAGGCAACGCTGGCGCGCGCACTCGATTGCCTTCTCGATCAGGAAATAGTGGATTGGGAGGCGATCGTCGTCGACGACGCCTCCACGGACGCCACCGCCGCGATTGTCGCCGGCTATGTGGAGCAGGATGCCCGGTTTCGGATGTTGAGCTGTTGCGCGTATAGCGCCGCCGGCGCGCGCAATAGCGGGATTTCGACAGCGCGCGGACGCTGGCTCATGTTTCTGGATGCGGATGATTGGGTGGACGCCGGCTTCCTTGCGAAAATGCTGGCCGCCCTTGAAGCCGCGCCCGACGCGGTCGCCGCCTATTGCGGTTCCCGGCGCGTGATGCCCGATGGCGAACTCACCCCGTCGACCATCCCGACGGAGGTTGCGACCCAGCCCTTCGAAACATTCGCGCGCCGGTGCCCCATCCGCACTCACGCGCTGCTCGTCGACCGGAAGACAATTGTCGAGTTGGGCGGCTTCGATGTTTCGCTGCGCACCTGCGAGGACTGGGATCTGTGGCAGCGCCTCGCACGTCTAGGCAAACGTTGGGTGATGGTCGACGAGCCGCTCGCTTTCTATCGGGCCAGCCCCAACTCGCTCACCCGCAATTCGACGCAGATGCTGGTAGATGCGGAAATCGTGATCGCCCGCGGCTTTTCTGCTGATCCCAGGGTCAAACAGCCAGCATCGGCTCACGCCAATGGAGCGATCGAGGCGAACGGCCGCACCGCTTCCGAAGCACTCGCGTGGTTCGCGTTGTGGAACGCCGCGTCCGATTGCGGCTGCGGCTCACGCTCGATCAACCCACAGTCCCTGCGCGCGCTCCCGCCAGGACGTAAGTGGGCGCGTGAGATCGCCAAGGTGGCCTTCGATGGCCTTATGGCAGGAAGCCTATCGGTGCCAGCGCAATTGGCTGCCAGGTGGGACAGGTTCGGCGGCTCCCTCACCGAGTTGATCATCGAACTCGGCAAGGTCTGGGACAATCCCGTCGCGGGTCGCCGCGTCCAGTATTACCTTGAGCAAATGCTTCTCGACGTCGACGATCTTGCCGCGCCGCGGAGGCTGGCGCGGACACTTGGAATTCGCGTCGACGCTCGAAATCCGGCCTCGACCGAACTTCCGGAAGGAATCGATCAAATTTATGCCTATCTGATGATGGATGGCCAGATCGAGGCTCACGTGCAGTTCGGCGTACTCGGGAAAGTGACAAGGCGCCATTGGATCGAATTGACCCGGGATTTCGTGCCCCCTGAGCGGCTTATACACAGTGCCACGCGGCTTGCGAGGCGATCGCCTGTACATGCCCCGCAACAGGGCGCCGGTGCCGACAAGTCAAACATGTTTGCAGCTGAGGCATTGTCGTCCATCGCGGGACGCCGGTCCGATCGGGACAGCCACTTCGGCAAACTCGCGCGGTTGGCCGCGGAAGCGCGGGGGCTGGTTCGCTCGAGCGCCGAAGCTACAGAGCCGCTTGCAGCGCCGCGCCGTGCATCGGCCGCGGATGGGCACGACAATGATCGCACGTCGTTCTGGAATCGCCGTTTCGCGACCGAGGATCCCTGGAACTACGGTTCGCCCTATGAGCAGGAAAAATATGAGCGGCAGCTCGAAATTCTGCCTGCCGGTCCGATCGGACGGGCGCTTGAGCTGGCCTGTGCGGAGGGGCACTTCACGCGGCAGCTGGCGCCGCGCGTGGGCCATTTGACCGCAACCGACATCTCCGCCGTAGCCATCGGGCGAGCGCGCGCGCGATGCAGCGATCAGCCGAATGTTGAGTTCGGCGTACTGGATTTCTGCGCGGACACGCTGCCGGGTGAGATGGATCTGATCGTCTGTTCGGAAGTGCTCTACTACCTGGATGATCTCGCCGAGTTGCGGCGCTTCGCCAAAAAAATCGTCGAGGCGTTGGCGCCCGGCGGCAGTTTCATCAGCGCACACGCATTCGTGCTACGTGACAATGTTGAAAGGACGGGCTTCGACTGGAACACATTTGGGGCCCAGCTGATCTCAGAGACGCTGGCAGCGACCGAAGGCCTCGTCCTCGAGCGATCGATCCAGACCGATCTCTATCGCATTGACCGCTTCCGCCGCCTCTCACCTGGAGATGTGGCGACGGAACCGACAATCGATTACGTCCCAATCCGCGCACCCATCGAAATCGGGGTCGCGCGAAACATCGTCTGGGGCGGGGCGCGGGCCTTGCGCCGCGACGTCGCACGTAGCGAGCGGCGGCAGCGTGTCCCTGTCCTCATGTATCACAGCGTCTCCGAGGATGGTCCGGCCGCGCTCGCCCGTTTTCGGCTCACGCCCGCCGCATTCCACAGCCAGATGGCATGGCTGCGCGCCAATGGCTTTCACGCGATTAGGTCCGAGCAGCTGGAATGGTTCATCGCCAACCGTCAACCTTTCGTTGGCCGCCCAGTGCTCATCACCTTCGATGACGGCTTCCAGAACTTTGCCGACCATGCCTGGCCGACCTTGCGCGCGAACGACCTGACCGCGGAAGTGTTCCTGGTGACGGACCTGGTGGGCGCAAGCGCACAGTGGGACGCCGACAGCGGTCCGCCGATACAGCTTATGGACGCCGGGACGGTGCGACGCCTCGCCGCCGAAGGTGCGTTCTTCGGAAGCCATCTGGCGACGCATCGCGCGATCGATGGTCTGTCGAGCTCTGACTTGGCCGCCGAGCTCCTGCGCTCTCATATGTTCATCGAACGGTGGACCGGTCGGCCAACCACGTCGTTCGCGGCACCCTTTTCTGTCACCGACCGACGGCTTGGCAGGCTGGCCAAGGAGTGCGGCTATCGAATCGGCTTCGGCGGCAGACACGGGCCGGCGGACCTCGATTGCGATCCCATCGACCTTCCGCGCATCGAGATTCGCGGGGATCGCTCGCTCGATGACTTTGTTGCCACCGTCGAGGCCGTACTCGAAGAGCGGTGAACTTGTCAGTGTCCCGCCCGTTTACCTCGTTCGCAAGTCTATTGGGCGACTTGGGTCACGGCTGACATCAGCTCCTGCGGGCTTGGCGCCCCAAACATGTATCGCCCACCCTCTGGAACTTCCGTGAAGCTCCAGCGGACGATCCCCTGCCGGTCGAGCAGGAATTGACCGACCAATTGTCCGTGTCCCGTTGCCATCATCTGCTCGTCGGCTTCGGTCACTTCGTACTTGTCCTTCTTGTTGAGAATTTCGGTGGCCGCAAAAGGATCCATCGGACCGGGCAACTCGCCTGGTATGTCGACCCGCATGTCCTTTGCCGCTGCCATCGAGACCTTGTACGGCCAGATCGTCTCGTTTTGGGTGAATTCGAGATTGGGCAGTCCAAAAGCACGATGTGAAGCGCGTTCAGGGTCGGAGGCCGCAAGCAGATTCGGCATCGGGTGGTAGCGGAAATAGAGACGCGCCCGTTCGATCGGCGTGTTGACCACCGTCAGGCTCTCTACGCCCTTTTCGCGCAGCTCCGGATCAAGCCGCGCCTGGGCGGCGATATAGCGCCGGCAAAACGCACAATGCAGACCTCGAAACAGGCCGACCAGCACCGGTTTTTGTCCGCGAAAGTCGTCAAGCGCGATCTTGCCTTCCTGGGTAATCGCGTCGAGTACCAAGTTCGGCGCACGGTCGCCCGGTTGAAGCGGTACCAAGTCACTACGCGCGGACATTTCCAACCTCCAACCCGGCTAGTCGAGAAAAGGCAGCACCACAAGCGCTTCCGGGTCGAGCCCGTGCTGGGCGCATATGCCCTGCGCCAGGGAAAAGTAGCGTTCGGCCTCGGCCAGATTGTCGAGGTCGAGATTAAGCGTTGCGAGACCATCATAGCACGGAAACAGCAGTTGGGGCTCGCCCGTTTCGCGGGCTACGTCCAGCGCTTCCTGGAACAAGCCAATCGCCAGTTCCGGACGGCCGTTGCACTGGTGGATCTGCCCAAGCACGATCAACGGCACCGGCAGGTGCTCGCGCTGGTCGAGCGCCCGGTCGATCTCGATGGCCTTCTCGGCAGCAGGCACGCCCTCCGTTGGACAGCGATCCGTGAAAGTACAACAAGCGACCGCCAGATTGGCGAGGAGGCGCGCCTGGAAACCCAAATCACCAATATGGCGCGCCACTTCAAGACCGCGCCGACAGACCTCCATCGCCTGTGCCGGATCGATGGTCGTGTAAAGCACGCCGAGATTGGTGTAGCCGCGGCAGGCCGCGCCCAGTAGACCGGCGGCTTCGGCCAATTCAATGCTACGCTCAACCTGACGCACCGCTTCACGGTTTCGCCCAAGGCGAGCCAGCGCAACAGCCTTGGTATTAAGTGCCTCGGCGGTCACAAGAGTGGCATCACACCCGACCTCAGAGACATGCTCCGTTGTCAGAGAGCGTACGCAATCCAGCGCCGCGTCTGCCCATTTTGCCGCGAGGGCGTGATCTCCGCTACGGAACGCCTGGCGGCCACGTTCTTGCCAGAGATGCGCCTGCTCGATCGGGGCATCCGCTCCATCGAGGAGCGCTGCCGCTTCAGCATAGCGGGATTCTGCGTCGTCCCGCTTGCCGACGTCCCAGAGCAGCCGACCGATCTTACGCAAAACTCGCGCCGACGCGACACGATTGGCTGACTCGCGGTATGCCTGCAACACCGTCTCGTAGTGGTGGTGCGCGATCTCGCGGCGGCCTACCGGGCCGCTCAAATCGGCAATGCGCTCTGCAATTGCCAGTTTGAGCGGTGTTTGCCCGATCGCGCCCAACGCAGTCAGTGCTCGCTCGTAGAAACGAAGGGCGTCGTCGTTGGCGTATATCATGCGAGCGCGATCGCCCGCCGCCTGCAGGTAACGCGCGCCCCTCTCCCGCTCGGCGCTCTGTGCGAAATGATGACCGAGCACGGTCAAATCCTCGAGCCGTTCCGGCTTGTCGCCGCACAGTTGCTCCAAGGCAGTACCGACCCGCCCGTGGATGTCGGTGCGACGTTGCAGGAGCATATTCTGGTAGATCACGTCCTGCAGCAATGTTTGCGTAAAGCGGTAGCTTTGCGACGAGACCGAGCCTGATCCGGCAACTTCCTCGATGATTTCCGCATCGCAAAGCAGTTCGCAGCCGGCTTCTAGCCGGCCGGGATCGGATGTCACGGCTTTCAGAAGTGTGGCATCGAAGCGCGGGCCGATTACCGCGGCTTCCTGGGCCAACCGGCGCACCTCTTGGGGCAGCCGATCGACGCGAGCAAGCAACATTGCCTGGATAGTGGCGGGAATGTCGGTTGCGACTTCGCCTGCCACAGTCCGCCATCGCTGGCCCTCGCGCATCAGTACACCGCGATCGATAAGGCCGCGGACGATCTCCTCTAAAAAAAGGGGGTTGCCGCCCGCGCGCTCGAGGATCTGGTCAAGAAGCCCTCCTGCGGAGTTTACCCAGCTCTCGCCGAAAAGCGCCGCCAGCAGGCTGCGTCCGTCATCATTGTTGAGCGGCGAAAGCCTGAGCGCTGTGTGACTGACCCGACTTGAATCGAGCTGGCCGTTGTCCGGCGCCGGACGATGCGTGACCAGCAACATCAACCGCGTGCGTTCCAACCTGTCCATCACGAAACGCAGTGCCTCGAGCGACACGGCGTCGGCCCAGTGCAGGTCTTCGACGACAATCAACAGCGGCGACAACGCAAGCCGCCGTTCGACGATTGTGCGGACTGCGTAGAGAATTTGCCGCCGCAGCTGCTCGGGCTCGACATGCTGCAAGGTGGCATCGGGGTCGCCAAGGCCGAGCACATGGTAGAGCAAAGGCATCAGCCGCTTCGCCTCCTCGCCCTGCAGGCCGAGATCGGTAAGCAAGCCTGCGAGCTTCCCCCGCATTTCGTCCCCATTGTCGTTTTGCATCATCCCGGCAGCGCTGCGCACCACTGCGCCCAAGGCGCCAAATGATTGTTCGCCCAGCGGTGAGCACGTGGCCAGCCGCACGGCGACGTTGCGAAAACGATCCTCGTCGCCGACGCGGGCGACGAACTCCTTCACCAGCCGCGATTTCCCGATACCGGCTTCTCCGACGAGGCGGACAAGTTGGGCCGAGCCGCCGCACGCCTGGTCAAGGCTCGCCAGCATTCTATTGAGCTCCGCACCACGACCTATTATCGGCGCACTGAGGCCGAGCGCCTCGAGCCCACGCGCTGCACGCGGCGCCGCAAGCGGTGCATCCAGTCGATGGACGAGCACACTGCCAGCCTTGCCGCGAAACACGACATCACCCAGCGACTCGTAAGAGAAGGCATGCCGGGTCAGCCTGTGAGTGAGCTCGCCTACCAGCACCTCACCCGGTGCGGCAAGCGATTGCAGGCGTTGTGCCGTATTCACTGTGTCGCCGGTCACCGAATAGGATTTGGCGGTGCCGATGCCCAATCCGCCAGTAACGACCGGACCAGTGTTTATGCCGATATGGAGTAACAGAGGCGAGCCGGAGTGGGGGGTGCTTTCGCCGAGCCGCGCCGTCCGGGCGATCATGTCGAGAGCGGCGCGAAGCGCACGTTCCGGATCGTCCTCATGCGCGACCGGCGCACCGAACAAAGCGAGCAGCGCATCGCCGATGAATTTGTCGACGAAACCACCAAAGTTTCGCACGGCCGCCGTCAATTCCTTGAACAGCTCGTTCTGCAGCGCTTGCATGACCTCGGGGTCAAGCTGCTCGCTGAGTGTCGTGAAGCCGCAAAGGTCGGCGAACAGGACCGTTACCGTCCGGCGATCGGCGTCAGAGACGGGATACAGCCCTTCTTCGCTTTCGATGTTCGGAAGCAGCGACGGAGTTCGAGAAGGCGGCACAATGGCCCGGCTTGGTGTCGGAGCAGGCCGTTTGACGGCTTTTGCGGGCGCACCGAGGCTTGCCCCACATTTCGGACAGAACTCGAAATCAGGTGCGCAGGGGTAGCCGCAACTGACGCATGGCACGGGCTGGCGCCTGCCACACCTCGGACAGAAGGCGTAACCACCCTCAACCTCGAAACCGCAGCCCGAGCAGTCCATCGAACCAGACCTCACTAGGGGCCGTGGCGGCGTGATCTCGCTACGCACTTCACGGCCAGGCTATTCACAAGGATGCACCGATAGCCGTCGACCGGCAAGCGGCAGCGCAAATGGGCATCGAGCGATCCGTTTGGGTCCGGTGGCAGAGCGCTGCCGATTCGCGCGGCTGCGTGGCCGTCGTTGCGAAAGTTCTCTCTTACCCTCCGTCTTCCTGCTCTCGTGGAGATGAGGAGACAGCCATGAGCGAGAATCGTAAGCTAGTCGCAATCCTGGTTGCAGATGTGGTCGGATACAGTCGGCTCGCGAGCGCGGACGAAGATCGTACTTTGGCGAGGTTGCGGGCGCTGCGCAGCGATCTGTCAACTAGGAAGGTACGAAGAGGCCGTTGACCTCTTGATGCAACGGCTGGCTCGCAACGCTGTCACCGACGTCTCGCGCGCGCTTCTGGCCGCCAGCTACGGCCATCTGGCCCGTTTCGCCGAGGCCCGCGCGGCATGGCAGGATGTGCTTCGCGTCAATCCCGACTATTCGCTGGAATACCGTCGCAAAGTCTTGCCCTACAAGAACCCTGCCGATTTCGAACACTGGTGGATGGGCTCCGCAAGGCCGGGGTCGTGCAATGACAGGTGAGGCCTACCGGCCGGATCAGACGCCAGAGGCTCACCGATAGATCGCCGTCGCTTGCGGTTGCGCACCAGGAAATCAACTGAAGGCTCAGCTCGCCTTGATCTCTGCCTGGCCGATCTTGCGCCATCGGGCGTTTTCGCGAACCAGCTTCAGGTCGTCGGTCGTCTCGGCAAATGTCCGCAAACGGTATAGCCGGAGCAGGTCCGGGAAGAGCGCCCCTTCCGGCAGGCCGGCAAGCTGCTCGCGGACCGAGATCTTTTCGTCGATGACCCGCATGCCCCAGGCATTTTCCCGAACCTGCAGCTCCGCAGCCAGATCGCGCTCTTCCGACGCGTTTTCGTCTAGCGCAGCCAGCAGGATCGAGTGGAAAAGCGCTACATAACCAATCTGTCTCAGGCCGCCCACAACCCGCACGCGCGGCAATATGGCAAGGACGAGGAACATCAGGAACAAGTTCGGCAGCAGCACGCCGTCCAGCAGCGCCTGCCTGAGATGCGGCCGCTCGAACGGGATGGAAAGACCATGCGGCCTGCCAGGTTCGATCAGGTGCCCGTTCTCGAGGACGAGCTTGCGCACGCGCTCCTCGCGGATGCCCCAGAAATAGGCCGTGGCATTGGGCAGGAATCTGCCAAATGGGCTTGATGCGGCCTCTTGCAAGGCACATTCGAGACGCTGGCGCCTTGCGGGCTCAATGAGCAGCCTGGAAAGAAGGCTGCCGTCATATTCAAGATGCCGCGCCATGGCAGCCGCGGCGAGCCGATCATCGATGAAAACCGGCAGGGCCATGCCGGAACGATCCCAATCGGCGACCAGATCCTCGTTGAGGGCTGTCAGCGCATCGGCGGCGGTTCCAAACACCTTGTCCTGGCTGGCAAGCAATGTGCCCAGCCAGCGGCTGGCATCCGTTTCATCGCCCACCGCCTCGAGCGCGCGCTTGTTGAGGGAGACGGGACCGGCCACGCAGGCGCTTTTGCGGCACAGTTTGTGGCGCCCCATGCCAAACAGGTTGACCTTGTCGTCACCGACATCGAGCCATCCCGGCCCCTCCCGGCCAATTGTCTCCATGGTCATCGTCGTTCCCATGAAGCCGAAGAAGGCCGACAGCCCGTTTTCGACCGCGCCGAGCCAGGCAAGCAGGAGGGCATCGAAGGTGATCCGGTCCATCAGAAGCAGGCAGTGCAGGCCGGACTGAATCACCGGTCTGTGCTCGAACTCTTCAAGGGCCTTGCCGATCTCTTCAGGCTGCATGATCACACCAAGGCGCTGATGCAGGACTTCGCGCAGAATCGAGCGGGCAGCGATCGCCGGGCCCGATGCAGGCCTTGCCACCGGCCGCCACAGATGGCGAGCGTAATCGGAAACTGGTGCATTCCAGTTCTGCTCGATGTCACGCACGACTTCCGGGCAGAGCAGCGACAGCACAGCCAGAATTTCCACCGGAGGCGTAGGGGTTGGGTCAAAGACGGCGGTCATTGGTCCCGTCTAGCCGCTTGCGGTGCAAACGCCAAGGGAGACCAGACTTGCTGGATGCGACCGGCCCACAGATAGATTGTCAACTCGATCAAGATGGTGTGAGACGAAATTGACCGTATCCAACGGAGTTCTCCATGAGCAATCGCCGGTTCGTCGACTCGGCACGAATTGTTAGATTGGCTAAACAGTTAAGGCCAAACAGCGGATCTCAGAACCGCAGCCGGGCCATGCTCAGGAGGTCGTGGTACTGCCCGTCGGTAAAACCAGCCTTCACATGCCGGCCTTCGACCTCGAAGCCGTGGCTTGTGTAGAGACGGACGGCCGGTTCGTTGTCGGCATAGACGGTCAATTCGACCCGCTTCAGGGCGCGCCAGTTGTCGGCCACGTCAAGCAGCGCGCCGAGTATGGCAGAGCCGATACCCTTGCCGACAAAGGCATCGTCAAGGCCGATATTGATCTCGCCGATATGCGAACGGCGCGGCGAACCCTGCACGACCAGGCTGCCATGGCCGACGACCTTGCCGTCCAACTCGGCAACGATCCAGGTGGTTTCCTGGCCGGACTTGGCGATGCGCCGCTCCACCTGCTCCACCATCTCGAAGGGCATCCTCAGCGTGCCCCAGCGGAAGCCCGGCATGTTGAAGATAGCGCAAAGCGCCTCCGCATCGCTTAGCCGGACGGACCGGAGCTGCGGCTGGATTTTCTCCGAGGATGGCGAGGTCGTGCTGGTCATGGCGTTCCCGGCGAACGATGCACCGGACCTTACCTGAAAATCCAGCCGTCTCTGCAACTATGATGCCGATTGCGAGCTAAAATACCGGGAGGCGGCGTAGAGTTTGAAGACGCCGCTGATGCCGATCCAGCCGAAAAGGGCGAGCCAGCACAATGTCCCGGTCGCCGTCCAGTCGATCCGATCCACCGCAGCGTCGGTGATAACGAGGCCAAGGATGGCAAGCAGGCCAACCAGAAACTGCGCCAAGCCGAGCACCAGCAGTTCCTCGCGCGGCGCGCTTCTCCAGACGAGATATATGCCGCCCGCACCGGCCAGGAAGATGGCGCTGTAGACCTGAGCGTGGAAGGCATCGATCGGCCATGGCCAGATGCTGCCGAATGTCAGGGGAAACAGCAACAGGCCGACGCCATAGAGCCCAAGGATCGCCGATTCCACCGGCATGTAGCCGCGCCATGCGGGGGTTAAGGTCACGCCTTTTGCAGAAGGACGGGCCCTGGCCCGCCACAGGAACAGCCCGGATACCGCGACCGAAGCGAGATAGACTAAAAACCAGAGCCAGGGCGCTTTGCGCTCGAAGTTGAAATAGCCGAGATTGATGAACGAAGCCACCGACACGATGACGGTGAAGATGAACGCCATGACGAGCACGAGCCTGCCGGGCGACCAGCGATTCCAGACCAGCAGCGCCGCCATCACGACCATTTCGGCGGTGTAGAAGCCGCCGAGGAAGCGGGCATTGAACGGCGTGACGGCCCAAGGCCAGCGCGGCTTGACCAGCACAGGCGCGAAAAACAGGCCGGCGCCTACTATCAGCACGATGATGACCACCACAGAGAAAAGGCGCAGGGCCGCGGGAAATGGCGGGTTGCTGGATGTCGGCATGGGAGAAAGTCCCAAAGATGAATGCCCCGTGGACCATCATAGTGCCGCTTGCGGCCGGTGAAAATCCGCCGAATGGAAATTGAACTGTCACCAGGCTTATCTATTCGAATGGCCGTACGATCCGTTTCGAAGTAAGATGGAGAACTCGGAGCAAAGACGCCTCGGGGCGCATTTTCCGGAGCCTGCACGATGAACGAAGCTCAGGATCTGTTCTCGCTTCTGCGGCAATCGACCGATGTCGATCCGCAGGCAATCGACGCGATCAAGCGAACCATCGCGGAGGGCAAGGACCGCGAACTTTGCCGCATCAATGCGCCAGCCTTCGCCAGCAAGCATGGCCTCGATGAGGAACGCGCCATAAGCGCGTTTCTCCATGCGGCACGGGTGGGTATCTTCGACATCTCCTGGAATGTTCTGTGCCCCGGCTGTGGCGGCGTGCTCGACACCAACGCCACGCTGAAAACCTTGCAGAAGGATGAATACACCTGCGCGCTGTGCTCCGAGGGCTATTCGCCGACCCTCGACGAGATGGTCGAGGTGACATTCACCGTCAGTCCCCGCGTGCGCAGAATTGCCGCCCACAATCCACACGAACTGCCGTTGATGGAATACTTCCGCCAGATCTACTGGGGGTCCGGCGTCGATCTGCCGGAAGAGGATTTCGCGAAAAAGATAGAAGCGTTCTCGCTGGAGGATATCGAGCTTGCCCCCGGTGAAAAGGCGGTTCTGCCCATACAGCTTCCGTCCGAATTCATCATCGTCTTCGAGCCGGTCACCCATTCAGTGCAGTTCATCGACGGGAAGGGCGAACCAACAAAAGAGCGCCGAAGCCTGTCTTTGGTCTTTGACCGCGACCATGTCCAGAACCAGACGCTGGAGATGCAACCCGGCCCGTTGCGCATTTCGCTGGAAAACAGGACCGACGCCCGCGTGCTGCCGACGGTCTTCATCGCCGGCCAGGAATTGCATGATTTCCTGGGCAAACGCCGGCCCTTCCTGACCGCCAAGCGCCTGCTCACTAACCAGACGTTCCGCGATCTCTATCGCACGGATACACTCGACATCAACCAGCGCCTGAAGATCACCAGCCTGACCTTCCTGTTCACCGACCTGCGCGGATCGACCGAGCTTTACGAGCGGGTGGGCGATCTTTCAGCATTCGATCTCGTGCGTGTGCATTTCCAGGTTCTGCACGAGATCGTCGCGGCGGAGGCAGGCGCGGTGGTGAAGACGATCGGTGATGCGGTGATGGCGACTTTCGCGACGCCTGATCGTGCGATTGCTGCGGCCCTCAGGATGCGCGATGCCATGCGTGCGCTCAACGACAAGAGCGGGCGCGAGGATCTGCTGCTCAAGATCGGAGTCCATGCCGGCCCCTGCATCGCCGTGTCTATGAACGAGCGACAGGACTATTTCGGCCAGACAGTCAATATTGCTTCGCGGGTCCAGAATCTTGCCAACGCACAGGCGATCTTCGCCACTCGTGCGGTGGTCGACGACAATCTCACCGCCGATCTGTTGCACAGGAACGCGCTGACGCCCGTACCCCACGAGGTCTCGCTGCGCGGCATTGCGCGGGAGATAGCAGTATATACGATCCCCTGAAGACTTGGCCCCTGAAGATTTGAGTCGTCTCGGCTCCTCACACGCGCCTGCAGACAAAATAACGATCGGCGGGCACCGAAGGCGGTGGCGGGAGATATTGCAACAGCGGGTGATCGAGCGGCGTGCCGCTGACCGCGATGCCACCGACGCGAAGCAGGCGCGCGATCAGATCGGGAAGCCAGGTAGAGGTCACTGCATCGCGATCGTCATAGCCGGTGCCGATGTCGGCATGAACAAGAGCCGCGTCGATGCCAATGAACCTGCTCGCCGTCTCGCGTATTTCGCCGAGCACGAGGTTTTCAGCTTCGGGAATTGAGCTGGCGTGTGCGCCAAGTGCGCGGTCGAACACCACGATCCGGCGTCCGGGCAGGCGCTCGCGCAGATGGTGGAACGTCCGGCCATTGCCGAGGCCGAGCTCAAGCACCAGCCCTTCCATCTTCGCCACCTCGGGGCAGACTTGATCGAGAATGTCGCGCTGTGCGGTCATCCTGCTGATGAAATTCTCGAGGCGAGTCATATGCGTTTGCGTGTCCTGAAACCAGCTCAAGAGATCGGCAATGCCCGCGACCAGAACGGTTCACGGGTGAACCCCGAGGGCCCGTGTTAAACCCCGATCGCGTCTCGGCACATATAGAGGCGACCGATGAACACTGCAACAACCGAACAGGCCGCCGACAAGGATCATACCGGGTGGAGTCGGCGGCCCGGCGCGCGGCGGAATAGCGATCTCACTTGTAGGGGTCTGCGGCGTCCCGCAGGCCGTCGCCGAGGAAGTTGAACGCCAAGATGACGAGAACGACGGGGAGCATCGGCAAAAGCAGCCATGGATAGAACGCGATGACGCTGACGCTGCGAGCCTCGGTGAGCAGGATGCCCCAGCTGGTTATCGGCGCCCTCAGGCCGAGCCCGAGGAAGCTCAGCGCCGTCTCGCCCAGAATCATGCCGGGTACGGAGATCGTCGCCGTCGCGATCAGATGCGACATGAAGCCGGGAATGAGATGCCGCCCGATGATGCGGCTGCTTCTGGCGCCCATCAATTGCGCGGCCAGAACGTAATCCTCCTCGCGCAAGGCTAGAAGCTTTGAACGCACGGCCCGCGCCAGTCCAGTCCAGTCGAGCAGCCCGAGGATGACGGTGATGCCGAAATAGATCAGGATCGGACTCCAGGTTATCGGCATGATCGCCGCCAGAGCCAGCCATAGCGGAATGCTGGGGATCGATTGCAGAACTTCGATTATCCGTTGAACGATCAGGTCGAAGATACCGCCGTGATAGCCGGCCAGTCCGCCGATGACAATGCCGAGCAGGAAGCTGAAACTGATGCCGACGAGACCGATTGTCAGCGAAATGCGTGCGCCATAGATGATGCGCGAGAGCACATCGCGCCCCAGCCTGTCAGTGCCGGCTAGAAAGAGCTGGCCGTTTTCGGCAGGGCAGACAAAATGCCTGTCACCTTCGATCAGGCCCCAGAACTGATAACTGTCGCCCTTGCAGAAGAAACGGATCCGCTGAACATCATTCTGATTCTCGATGTAGTTCCGCTTGAGCGTGTCCATATCAAGTGTCATCTGGCGGCCATAGACGAACGGCCCGACGAGCTGGCCGTTGTGGAACAGGTGCACCCGCTGCGGCGGCGAATAGATGTAGTCCATGTTGCGCGTGTGCAGATTGTAGGGCGCCAGGAACTCGCAAATCAGTATCCCGAAATAAAGCGCTGCCAGGAATATGCCGGATATAACGGCAAGCCGGTGCATCCGGAATTTCCACCACATCAGCCGTAACTGCGACGCCTGAAAGACCTTCGACTGCTCCGGCGTCATCGCCTCGACCGACTGCAGGTCAATGGGCGCGGTGGAAACGTAGTGTTGAAGTGGAGCACCCGGAGCGGGCAGCGGCGAATGCGTGTTCATTTGGTGCTGCCGCCCTGCAAACGAATTCGTGGATCAAGCAGCGCCAGCGCCAGATCGGAAATCAGGACACCGATGACCGTCAGGAAGGCGAGGAACATCAGGAACGACCCTGCCAGATACATGTCCTGGCTTTGCAGCGCCTTGATCAGCATCGGCCCGGTCGTTTCCAAAGACAGCACGATCGCCGTGATTTCGGCGCCGGAGATGATGGCCGGCAGGATAGAGCCGATGTCGGAAATGAAGAAATTGAGCGCCATGCGCAGCGGGTATTTGACCAGCGCCTTGAACGGATGAAGGCCTTTGGCGCGCGCGGTCACGACATATTGCTTGTGTAGCTCATCGAGCAGATTGGCGCGCAGCCGCCGGATCATGCTTGCCGTGCCCCCGGTGCCGATGATCAAGACCGGAATCCAGAGATGGGCGAGGATCGACTTCGCCTTGGCCCAGCTCATCGGCTCGCCGAGATATTGCTGGTCCATGAGATGGCCGATGGATGTGCCGAACCAGATGTTGGCGAAATACATCAGGATCAGCGCCAGCATGAAGTTCGGAATGGCAAGGCCGAGAAGGCCGAAGAAAGTCAGGCCGTAGTCGCCCCAGCTGTATTGATGCGTGGCGGAGTACATGCCGATCGGAAAGGCGATGAGCCAGGTGAAGATGATCGTGACGAAGGAAACCAGCACCGTCAGCCACATTCGGTCCCCGACGACGTCGCGGACCGGCAGCTCATATTCGAAGGAATAGCCGAAATCGCCCTGTAGCATTCCGCCGACCCAGTAGAAGTAGCGAATAACCGGTGGCTGGTCGAAACCATAGTCCTTGCGCATCATCTCGATGCGATCAGAATCCACCGCTTCGCCCTGAGCCCGAAGCTCGGCAACATAGCTGTCGAAATAGTCGCCTGGGGGAAGTTCGATGATCGTGAACACCAGCGCCGATATGACCAGCAGCGTTGGAACCATCACGGCGATGCGCCAGACAAAATATCGAAACACGCTCAGGACTCTCCAAGCCAGAATGTATCCGGCATGTAGACACCGAAATAGGCGGTCGGGTCGTAGCCGTAGAGCGCCTTGTCAGGCAGATTGCGCAGCCGCGATGACGCCAGAACCGGCTGATGCGTTCCGTTCACGGTGCCGATCGAAAACACCTGATCGGTGTAGATCGACAGCATTGAATTCCAGATTTCGGCGCGCTCCGTGGCTTCGGTCGATGCCTTCCAGCGCTTGAGTAAAGCCATCAGCTCGACCACAGGCGGAAGATCGGGCGCCTCACCGACCTTGCCATGAGACAAGTAGTGAGCACCCCAGAGCGGCCATTGCAGCTGGTCGTCGATGGTGGGGGCCAGCTGGTACGGGTTCATGTCGGCGGTCGGCACGCCATTGTCGATGCCCGACCACATCGACATCATGATCTGGCCGCCAAGCGCGCGGCTGCGGAAGATATCGCGCTGCGAAGTCCGGATGAACAGGGCGATCCCGATCTTGCGCCAGTGATCGGTGATGAGTTCGAGCGCGTCGGTTTCCAGCGTGCTTTCGCCGGCCGTTTCCACTATGATCTGCGCAGGGCGTCCATCGGGAAGTATCCGCAGGCCGTCATCGTCACGCGTCTGAAGCCCGGCCTCGTCGAGCAGGGCATTGGCTTGGTCGGGATCATGGGCGACCCAGGCTTTCGCGAATTCCGGCCGGTAGAGCGGGCTCTCCGGCAGGACCGTATCGGCACTTTCCTGCGCCAGTCCGTAGAACACGGCCAGATTGATCTCGCGCCTATCCACAGCGAGCGAAAGGGCGCGGCGCACGCGCACGTCACGAAGAAGGCCACGCCACACCTGGTCGGCACAATTCAGATTGGGCAGCAGCGCCAGCCGCGAACCCTGGGTGCGTTTCCAGAGATGCATCTTCACCGGGTAGCGCTTCTCCGCATCCTTCAGGAAGGAGTAGTCGGTGAAGTCAATTCCCATGCTTTGCAGGTCGCTCTCGCCCGCACCGGTCTTGGCGGAAATGATCGCCGGCGAGCTGACATTCATGACAATCCGGTCAACATAGGGCAGTTGCCGGCCATTCTCGTCTATTCGATGAAAGAACGGGTTGCGCTCGAAGACGAATTGCTCGGCCGGCGGCTTGGTCCGGTTTTGCCAGGGATCGAGCGTCGGCAGTTTCGGGTTCTCCGGGCGATACTGCCGCGACATGCGGATATGCAGGAGCGTCCATTTCCGGGCCCGGTTCTCCTTCATTAGGCCGGCGAGCCGGAATGGATCCTGGTATTTCTTGTGAAACTGCTTGAGATAGGCGGCCGGCAGAACAAGCGATAGCGGCGAAGCAGCAGCGAGCTTGGGCAGAAAGTCGGGATTGGGCGCATCCCAACTATAGCGGACCGTCGACGGATCGACGATCTCGAAGCGTGGCGGCTTGCCGTCCGCCAGCAGGGGCGGGGCAAGCCCGCCTTGCGAAAGCTCATCGTTCAGCCAGACATCTTCCCAGCAATAGCGAAAATCCTCCGGCGTCAGCAGGCTACCGTCAGACCATTTATGCCCTTCCCGAATCTTGAAAGTGAAGATGCGATCATCCGCTACGTCGAAACTTTCGAGAATGTCGGGTTGCAAGTTAAGCTTTTCGTCATAGCCGACCAGGCGAGCATACCCGTAGATCGTCATCATCCGGATATCTTTCTGGCTGCCGATGATCGTGCGCAGCGTGCCGCCATACTGGCCGGGCTGCCGGCCCATCGCAGCGAGATTCAACGCGCGCGGGCTTTTGGGCAGGCGTTCGGCGAGTGCCGGCAGCGTCTTGGCCTTCAGCTGCGGCTGAAGAAATTCCGGCTCCAGATCGCCGGCGCGCAACGTGCCCGGCAGAAATGCCGAAGCCATGAGTCCAAGGACGGTGCGCCGGCTGATCAATGGCGTAGCTCGCTGACATCGGCCGAACGTCGCGCCAGCACGAGGTGGCCGCCGCCAAGATCGAGCGGTGACAGCATATCCTCGTCGCTCTCGTCGCGGAATTGTGGTCCCCATGCGCTGGTGTCGGAAGCGCCGCTGAGCTTCAGCGTCTTGAAATCCATCGGCCTGTCGAGATCGGCGAAAGGTACTGCGGCGACCAGTGAGCGTGTGTAGGGGTGGACCGGTTTCCTGAGTAGAATTTCGCGCGGCGCAAGCTCGACGATACGCCCGCCGCACATCACCGCGATGCGGTCTGCCATGTAGTCCACCACCGCCAGGTTGTGGGATATGAACAGGTAGGTCAGGCCCAATTCCTTCTGCAGGTCCTTCAGAAGGTTCAGGATCTGCGCCTGGACAGAGACATCAAGCGCCGAAACCGGCTCGTCGCAGATCAGGAGCTCAGGCCCCAGAGCCAACGCGCGCGCGATGCCGATACGCTGACGCTGCCCGCCGGAGAAACTGTGCGGATAACGCTTGATGAAGCGCGGATCGAGCCCGATTGCCTGCATCAGGCTCTTGACCGTGGCGAGTCGGGACGCGGCATTGCCACGCTGATGGATTTCCAGCGGCTCGCTCAAGATGTTCTCCACCGTCATGCGAGGTGAAAGCGACGAAACCGGATCCTGGAAGACCATCTGGATTTTCGCGCGCAGCATGCGCAGGGCGTCACCCTCGGCTTCCAAGACGTCGATCGGTCCATCGCGGCCGTTGAAGATCAAAGAGCCGCCGCTAGGGGTGACAGCCCGCATGAGGATCTTGCTGACGGTGGTTTTGCCGGAGCCGCTTTCGCCGACCAGACCCAGGCACTCACCCCGCCTGATATCGAAGCTCACGCTGTCCACGGCGCGAACAGAGGTTTGATGATCCCCGCCGAACCATCCGGACTTGCGGGTGGTGAAGGTCTTTTTCAGATCCCTGACCGACAGCAGGATGTCGTCCGGCCCCTTCGATGCCGGCGCAGTCTGCTCGCCGAGCAGGTTCCCGACATTCACCGGCACCTCGCGGAGCGCCTTTAGCCTTTCGCCAGGCTTCAGGTCGAAATGCGGAACGGCTGCCATCAGGCCCTTCAGGTAAGGGTGACCTGGCCGGCGGAATATCGCCTCGACAGGTCCCGCTTCCATGATCTCGCCATGGTAGATGACCACCACCTCGTCGGCGACATTGGCGACCACGCCGAGGTCGTGCGTGATCAGTAGCATCGCCATGTTCAGCTTGGTCTGAAGCCCGCGCAGCAATTGCAGGATTTGCGCCTGGATGGTGACGTCCAACGCCGTCGTCGGCTCGTCGGCGATCAACAAGGCGGGCCGGCAGATAAGCGCCATGGCGATCATGGCGCGTTGACGCAATCCTCCCGAAAGTTCAAAGGGATACATGTCGTAGGCGCGCTTGGGATTGGGAAAGCCGACAAGGCCGAGCATTTCCTCGGTCCGCGCCTTGCGCTCTGCCCGAGCCATGGGCTTATGAACCTGCAGGGATTCGCTGACCTGGTTGCCGATCGTGTGCAGCGGCGACAGCGATGTCATCGGCTCCTGAAAGATCGTGCCGATGCGGCTGCCTCTCAACGCCCGGATATCGGGTCCGTCACGCGGCATCTGCAGGATATCCTGCGTCGTGCCGGGCTTTTCAGGATCGGAAAACAGAATACGGCCGCGAACATGGGCTGTCTTCGGCAAAATGCCCATCACTGCCTGGCTTATAACCGATTTTCCGGAACCGGACTCGCCCACAAGCGCGGTAACCTTGCCGGGCAGGACGCGAAGATTTGCACGCCTGACGGCATGCAACGGTCCCCCGATAAGGGCAAAAGAGATGCCAACATCCTCGATCCGCAGCAGATCAACACCCGAATTCATTCTCACATCAGCCCGACTCTGGCAGCCTGCCGGGCGGCAGACCCAGAAAGCGAGACTAGCGCATTGCCAGCCTAGAGCAACTTGGATTCGAATCGGTCGCCAGTTCCCTGGCGGAACCGGCGACCCGACTGCATACCAAAGGCGTTCGGATCAGATCGTGGCGGTTACTGGAGCTTTCTCGGGTCGCCCGCCGACAGCCGCGCGGCATCGCGATGAAGCAGCATGACCTGTTCGGCGTCCGATATTCGGTCGTAAATCGGCTCCAGCGCACCGTCCTCATCGAGTGCGAGAGCACCCGACAGATCGGGTGAAAGCACCGTCAGCTTCTGCTTGATGCCCGCCAGTTCCTCGTTGCCGAGCGTCAGCCAGCCGTTGGCGCCGCAATAGCCTGCGAAGTCCTTACTGGCGAGAACGCTGTGCGGATATTTCTTGGTCAGGGTCTGGAGGCGCTGGACCTCGTTTACAGCCGAGCCGAAGACAGAGAATGTTAGCCGGTCGGTAAGTCCGACATTGCCGAACATCACATTGCCGACATGCAGGCCGATGCCAAATTTTATGTCGCCCAATCCCTGCTCCTTTCTGCGCAGATTGAGATCCATCATGCGCGCGGTGGCCTTGTGCGTTGCCGCAAGAGCAGCCTGGCAGGCGGTCTCGGACTGCGCACGGTGCCTTTCGCAAGGGTAGACGGCAATGAAGCCATCACCTATGAAACTCATGATCTGCCCGCCTCTGCGATTGAAAGGTGCAGCAATGGCATCGAAAAACTGGTTCAGCGTATCGATGTAGATTTCGCGGCCGGAAGTTTCGGCAAGCCTTGTCGACCCGCGCATATCGGCCATGACCAGCGCGGCCCGGATTGTGTCGCCCTCGCCGCGCTTGATCTGGCCGTCCAGCACGCGCCTGCCGGCGTCGCCGCCGAGATAAGTGATCATCATGTTGTCGGCGAGCTTGGTGAGCACCGCCATCTTGGTTGCAATAGCGAGATGGTTCTGGATGCGCAGCAGCGCCGAAATCATGCTGTCGCTGAAGCCTGAAGCACTGTCGGTGGACCAGGACCCGATCATGCCCTGACTGGTATTGCCGCTGAAGGGATGGACGAAAGCCATGTAATCGGTCACGCCCATAAGCCTGAGGTCATCGAAAACAGGAAATTCCGACGGCACCGACGGGTCGAGCCGGCGCCTCAGATGGTCGAGCTTGTTGCTGAGCAGATGGTAGTATGGGCTGGTCAGGAATCTGTCAGAATGAACGCCGTCCTCTTTGCGGAAGCCTTCCACTTCCATGCCCTGGCCGCGAAGCCAGGTGAAGCCAAGCGCGTCATAAAGCGGATGAAGCATCGAAAAGCTCAAATGCACCCGCTTCAGCGGCAGGCCGGCAGCAGCCAGCCGTTCACAAAAGCCCTTTACCAATGTTTCCAGGTCGTTGCCCGCCAGCGCCGATTGGGTCAGCCAATCGGCAACCTTATCCATGAGAATGGTGGAAATTTCTGCTTGCGCTGTGCTCATGCTCTCTCGAGACCCGTCAAAGACGAGCCATTCTCCTTTTGATCCGCCACAACACGTCCGCTAACGACCCAAAGACAAGACCCTCGAAGTCAATGAAGCCGGCTTGGGCGGCAAAAGCCGGCGAAGGGACATTATGTGGCGAGGCTGCCGGCGGAGTGCAATCACGATCCTGACATCAGGCAAAAAATTCGCCGGCTCAGACGCCGTCAGGCCTTCACCACCGTCTCTCGGGCCAGCCCGAGGCGGCCAAAAACATTGCGTGTGTCGACGATCAGAAGAGCGTGATCAGCGATCGCCTGATAGTCGATCGCGTCGTGGTCGGTTGCAACGACGACAGCATCGAAATCCTTCAAGGCCGTCTCGGTCAATTCGACCGAGCGACGCCCCTTGATCGCCATATGCTCCCGTGTCGTCGGGATCTCGGTAACATGCGGATCGTGGAATTTCCGCCTTGCCGCCCCATTCCTCGATGAGTTCAATGAGCCGCAATGAAGGGCTTTCGCGGATGTCGGGCACATTCTTCTTATAGGCGAGCCCGATGATGAGAATGCGCGAGCGGCTGAGCGCCTTGCCGCAGCGCCGGTCCAGCGCCTTCGCCAGTTCATCGACCACATGACGCGGCATGGCCGTGTTGATCTCTGCCGCCAGCTCGATGAAGCGGATCGGCAGTTCGTATTCGCGCGCCTTCCACGTCAGGTAGAAGGGATCGATCGGAACGCAATGCCCGCCAAGTCCGGGGCCAGGATAGAAAGGCATGTAGCCGAAGGGCTTGCTCTTTGCCGCCTCGATCACCTCCCAGATGTCGATGCCCATCGCACCGAGCACGACCTTCAACTCGTTGACCAAGGCTATGTTGACCGAGCGG
The DNA here is from genome assembly GCF_055811385.1 of Mesorhizobium sp. WSM4849. Classification (NCBI taxonomy): domain Bacteria; kingdom Pseudomonadati; phylum Pseudomonadota; class Alphaproteobacteria; order Hyphomicrobiales; family Phyllobacteriaceae; genus Mesorhizobium; species Mesorhizobium sp. WSM4849. The sequence continues at coordinate 38,991 of NZ_JBVVPW010000027.1, read as the reverse complement.
AAGATGTTTTCCGTCAGCTTGACCGCCTCGGCGGTCGCCGTGGTGGAAACCGGAACGACGGTCTTGACCACGCCCTGGTAGAAAGCCTGCATGAGTGTCGCCGCTTCAATGCCGTCGCCTGCCACGACCTTGGGGATCGTCGCGACTTCAAAGCTGCGGTTGCCGGGATCCTCGCGTTCGGGCGAGAAGCCGAGGAAGAAGTCTATCTTCGACTGCAAGCCGGTTTCTTCCAGTATGGGCTTGATCACGTCGTCGGTGGTGCCGGGATAGGTGGTCGATTCCAGCACGATCAGTTGGCCGAGGCGCAGATGCTTCGCGATGGTGCCTGTCGTGTTCCTGACAAAGGAGAGGTCCGGCTCACGGTTTTTCGTCAGCGGTGTCGGAACGCAAATGATGATGACATCGCAGACCGCCAGTTCGGCAAAATCCGCAGTGGCGCGGAACCGTCCGCTCGCCACCTGGCCGGCAAGGGCTGTCGACGTCACCGCCTCAATATAGGATTGGCCGTTGTTCAGGCTCTCGACCTTCTGGGCTTCGATGTCGAAGCCGGAAACCGGGAAGCCGGCGCGTGCGATCGCAACCGCCAGCGGCAACCCGACATAGCCCAGTCCGATCACGCCGACTTGCGCGGCGCGCGCGGAAATCCGGTTCAGAAGACGGTCATATGTCGTGAGGCGTCCAAAAATCTGCTTTCCGTCAATTCGGACCGTCCGCTCCCATGGCGAAGCTCACCTGGTTCCCCAAGAACCCCGAGGCATATTGCGGAAAATCGTTTTCCGCAAGCCGTCGTCAGACCGGCACCTTCGCCTTCAGGCTTGCGGCGGCCATCGCATAGCCGCCGGCGGCGCCATCGATGAAATGAACGTGATCGCGCTGCAGCGGCGAGGCGACGAGGCATGTCATCAAGGCCGATTTCTGGCGGTGCAGGCCATAGTTGCAGATGCCCGCCTCTTCCGCCTGTTTCAGCCGGTTCTCGATCCGTTGCAACACATCCGCGTCAACGTCGATAGTCATCTTCAAGCCGTCGTCGAACTTCCGGAAATCCGAATTGCTGGCCACGTCGCGTTTGTAGATCTTCGGATCGAAACTGCCGATCGTCCAGCCATATCTGTCGGTGACAGCCGTAAGCGTCAGCAGGAACAATATCCACAGCTTCGACAGCCACCGCCAACCTGCCGGTGCCATGGCCCGCGCCTCGATATCGATGCCGGCGGGCGAAAAACTGTAGGCCGGCCCGTTCACCGGCAACGGGTGGCCTTCGCGTTCCTGCCCGCCGGCAAGGGCGATGATGTCGGAAGCCAGAAACTGAAAACCGCGCAAGTCGCGCGACGCCCCCGGTATGGCTATGATCGAGACGATTTCGCCATGCCGGGCTTCGATCGGGTTCCAGCGGCAGGAGAGGCCGGTCAGATCCGGCCGCGCGCCGGCCGGCGCAGGATCGATGCGGTAGCGCCCCGCTTTCATCTCGGCTTCCGCCCAACTGCCGCCACCGCCGGCGAACATGGCATAGAAGACCGCTTCGGAGGCCCGGAACCTCGCCACGCGAACGTCGAGGCCTTGCGCTCTTATATCCTTTATCGGCACGATTGCGGCACGCAAGGTCAGGTCCAGTTCGTCCGCCACCCATCTCTGGACAGCCGCCAGCGCGTTGCGGGTGATCTCCAGCGCCGAGCCGGGAAACGCCACGAGCGCGCCGTCGCCGCCGAAGACAAAGGGAAGATCTTTCCGACCCAGCGCATTGAGCAGCGCCGAAATGACGCTGGCGCCGGCCATATTGACGGTTTTATAGCGCCCAGCCCCGATCGCCTTGGTCGAGCCGACGATGTCGGCGGTGGCCAGCGCCCAGCCATCCGGGAGAGGCCGATAGTTATCGATATCGGCAACGCTTTCGAATTTTGCGAAAACCGGCAAAGAAGCGACAAACGGGTCGGACGCGGCAGCTGTTTCCATAAGCATCAGATAGCACATTCCACTGCTTGAAGGTGAAGTCGATCATGCTTCGAAATTGACTCGCGCAGGCTTTCCGATGATAGGGTCCGGCGATGCGAATTGCCTTCTATGCGCCGCTGAAGTCGCCCAATCATCCCGTTGCCTCCGGCGACCGCCAGATGGCACGGATGCTGGTCAAGGCGCTGGAGCATGGAGGGCATAGCGTCGAACTAGCATCCGAATTGCGATTCTATCTACGCGAACCGGAGTCGAAAAGTTTCGATGCGCTCAAGATCGAGGCCCGAGAGGAAGCCGCGCGGCTGGCAAAGCTTTGGGATCGTGACGGCAAGCCCGATCTCTGGTTCTCCTATCATCCCTATTACAAGGCGCCCGACCTGATCGGACCCGAGCTGGCGTCGGCCTTTGCTATCCCCTATGTGACAGCGGAAGCCTCCTATTCGAGGCGGCGCAACGCCGGTTTGTGGGCCGATACGCAAGCGTTGGTGGCGCGAGCCGTCGAACAGGCAGCGCTGAACATCTGCTTCACGCAAAGGGATCGTCAGGGACTGACGGATGCGATTCCCGAGGCCGTTCTCGGTATGCTTTCGCCCTTCATCGACACATCGGTATTCCGGGAAATGCCGGCACGGGGTTGTCCGACGCGCCTCGTTACCGTCGCCATGATGCGCCCGGGTGACAAAGCCGAAAGCTATCGCATGCTGGCGCAGGCGCTCGGTCCGATCGGCCACCTGCCCTGGACCATGTCGGTCGTCGGGGATGGGCCTGCCCGTGACGAGGTCAAAGCGCAATTCGCCGGCTTGCCCGCCGACCGTATCGAATGGCTTGGCGCGATTGAGCCAGCCGCCGTGCCGGATGTCCTCTACAGTGGGGGAATTTACGTCTGGCCGGGTTACGGCGAGGCCTATGGCATTGCCTATCTTGAAGCACAGGCCGCCGGCCTTCCGGTGGTGGCACAGGACATCGCCGGCGTGCCGGAGGTCGTGCGGGATGGCCAGACCGGGTTTCTCACCCCGCCGGGCGATGTGGCGGCGTTCGCTTCTGCCATTGAAAGGCTTCTCGCCCGTAACGACGAAAGAACCATCATGGCCGCGGAAGCCAGACGTTTCATCCTCGAAGAACGTTCCCTCGGTCCTGCAGTGGCGCGTCTGGCCGAACTTCTTGCGAGGATCCCGGTTTCATGACATCCGATCAGATCTGGCGGCCCTTGGTGGAAGAACTGGCGTGCCGGCAACGGGCGGACCGTAAGGCAGAGTTTTGGCTGCGCGACGACGACGCCGTGGATCCGACGCCTGCGCTTGATCGGCTGCTCGACCTCACCGGTGAATTCGCGGTTCCGGTCACTCTGGCCGTCATTCCGGCCCTGACTGATGAGAAGCTTGTCGTCCGGCTTGGCGAGGCGCCGCATGCCACGGTCGCCATCCATGGCTGGGCGCACCGAAATCATGCGCCCGAGCACCAGAAAAAGCAGGAGCTCGGCGCGCATCGGCCGCGCGAGGCCGTGCTCGATGATCTGGCTCGCGGGCTGACGCATGTAACCGACCTGCACGGCGCACGTGCCGTTCCGATGCTGGTGCCACCCTGGAACAGGATCGACGCCGGCTTGGTATCCGACCTTGGATCGATAGGATTTTCGGCATTGTCGGTCTATGGGCCGCCGGTGCCGGCTTCACTTGCGGTCATCAACAGCAATGTCGACATCATGGATTGGCATGGCACGCGCGGCTGCCGCGACCATGGCCTATTGGTTCAGGCTATCATCGCGCAATTGCAGCATGCAATCGACGGCGGCGAACCGGTCGGCCTGCTCACCCACCATCTCGTACATGATGAATCGGCCTGGCTCTTCCTCGAACGGCTGTTCACAGTCACCGCTCAGACTGAAGCCTGCGCATGGCTTCCGATCAGGACATTGATCGGGCGCAGCGCCGGCAGAGGAAAATAGCTCAGCGCTTTTTGCGCAATGAGACTGGAAATTTGAGCGTCTGGCCATCCCGCGCGGCAAAAGCGCCGGCAAACCTGTCTTTGGCCAGTTTCTGGATCTCGTCCAGTTCCGCATCGGTCCGTGTCGGATCGTGGTGAAACAGCGCAAGCCCCCGCGCACCGGCCGCCTCACAGAGCTTGACGCCCTGCTGCCATGTCGAGTGCCCGTAACCGCGGCGGCGTTCCATTTCCTCCTCGGTGTAGGTGCAATCGTAAATGACGAGGTCGGCATCTTCGATCAGGCCGAGCACCGCCTGATCGAGTTTGTCCGGTTCGTGCTCAGTGTCTGTGATCACCGCCACGACGCGGCCGCCCCATTCGACTCGGTAGCCTATGCAGCCGCCCGGATGGATAAGACTGCCGGTTCGGACCACCACCCCTTCGCGCGGCCGAAGCACGTCTCCGGATACGAAATCGCGATAGTCGAGGCTTGCCTTGCAGATCCCCAGTTTCACCGGAAACCACGGCGGCCGCATGAACTCATCGACCATCTGCCGGGTCGTCATGTGTCCTGCAAGATGCCCTGACCAAAGCGTAACCTTGACGCTCCGGTCATAGATCGGCGCAAAAGACGGCAGCCCGATGATGTGATCGTAATGGCAATGGGTGAAAAGCAGATCGAAATCGGTCACGGCCAACGCCTGAAGCGCCCCGCCGGCAGGCCGTAGGCCAGAGCCTGCGTCGAACAGAAGCGTATGCCTACCGCATCGCATCTCAATGCAGATTGTGTTGCCGCCATAGCGAGAGAATTCCGGCCCTGATACCGAAATGCTGCCGCGCACACCCCAAAACCTGACCAGGAAAACGTCGTCGTCCATGCTACCCCTTCGCCCATCCTAGCCAAACAACCGCTGCTAGGCGAGACAGGCTTTCTCCGGGTGACCTTCTCAGCAAGAGGACAATCCCATCACGACGGCGAGGATCGAGCGCACGTCATTCGTTATTTCGCGCTTCGTGCGTCGATCAGATCCGCGGTCGTATGGCTTAGGCGATCGGCAAGGACCCGCAATATCTCGATGGTCATTTCCGGGAACTCCCTCATAAGCCTCAGGAAATGATCCTTGCGGATTCTCAAGGCTTCCAGCGGACTTGCCGCTCTGACGGTGGCAGTGCGGGAGCTGTTGCACAATATGGCGATCTCGCCAACAATCGAATTTGGCTCCAGTTCGGCAACTTTTATCGGTCCGCTGTCGGAATCAACCAGAATATCCGCCCTGCCTGAAAGGATGACATAGGCGGCGTCTCCCTCGTCGCCCTGCCGGAAAAGGATCTGACCGGCGCTGTAGCTCACACGATCGGATGTGAACGCAAGCAGCTTGAGCTTTGTCGGCTCGATGGCAGAGAACAAGGGAACGCGTTGCAGCATTGCAACTTCATCCTTGAGCAGCATTGTCGCAAACCTTCCCAAAATTCGCGTTTGCCAGACTAGAGCAACGGACGCCCAGATGGAATGAATTCTGTTTCCGGGATGGCGAGACGCCCTTCGCCGAATCCCTTGACCTTGCAGTAAATTCCCACCGGCAGAATGATCCCATCTGATTGTCCGTTGCTCTATGACAACAGTTCCTTGAAGATACCGTTCCCTGCCAAAAGTGTCTCGGGTGTTCCGTCTTCCACCAATTTACCCGAGTCGAAGACGATAACGCGATCGAACATCATCCCCATCGCCGGATTCGTCACGACCCACACAATTGCCGGCGAATGGTCGTCGCGCCTGGCTTCCTCGAGCACGTTTCGCAGCACCTTATCCTGCATGCGCTGGTCGAGCGCCGACAGCGGCCGGTTGAGAATGAGAAAATCAGGACGCTTGAGCAGGGCCCGGGCAACATCGAGCTTCTGTCGCTGTCCACCGGTCAGCCGCCTGCCGCCGGAGCCGACGTTGAAGTCCAGGCCGACATCCAGAAGTTCGGCATAAAGCCCCAGTTCGTCAAGAATGTCATAGACGATGGAGCGTATGTGGTCCGGCGCGTCGGGATGGTTGTTGCCCACACGCCCGAACAGGACATTATCCATGACGGTGGCCGCGGCAATGTATTTGGCAGGATCATACCGTTCGATCGCATTTTGCAGCTCGGGCGGCAGGTTTTCATAGAAGCGGTTGCGTGCAGCGACGATCTTGCTCATCAGCTCGTCGCTCAGCAGGCCGAAGCGGTGCCGAGGCTCGATATAGGCAAAGCTCAAGGTGACGATCATGGCGCGGTCGTTCTCCGAAACCGCCTCGTGGGAACGGTTCTTGAGCCGTTGCAGCAAGGTTTCGTAGGTGGGTATCTCCTCGGCGCTCATGAAGGCGAGCTGCTGGAAGAACTGGTGATCGGGCGGCAGGTCGGCAAACAGCTCGATCGCCTGTTCGGCGATCTCCATGCCCATTTCGTAGAGCGTGCGGTCGAGGCCAGCTTGCCTCAGCACAGAAGCAAAATAGGGATTGGCCGCTAGAGCCCTGTCGGCCAGTTCGGGGCCGGCGGCAGCGCCGAAGAGCAGGTTTTGGCCGATCGTTGCTTCCTTGTTATAGGCGCCCGGTTCGAAAGGAACCACCAGTCCGCTCAGCCCTTCGTGTTCCAGCCGGGTTCGCAGCGCCGCACGCAGTTCGACGATCCGCCTGGCAAGCTCCGTGTGACGCGTGAGGTCGGCCGAAGAGCGCAAGCCAAGATCCAGAATGTCGCGCGATAGAACAACCGCGTCGAGCACCCGGCGTACGGCTTCAAAGAGGTCGTGCGGGCCGGTAGCGCCGGCGGAAGCATAGTTGATCCAGTCGCTGTGGATATCAAAATCCGGATTGCCCGACCGGCGCGCCTCGTGGATGTTCCAGCGGTGCTGGTCTGCCGCAGCACCGTTATAAGGCACCGATGTCAGCGGCGCATGCTTCAACCCGTAGAGCAGGTTATCGCGGAGGCTTGCCTGGAACAGGAAAACATCCGACGAGGCATAGGACATGCGCCGGCCGGTCACTGCTTCGGGGAGTTCAAGCAGGTCGTCGGCGCCCGAAGCGATCCTTCCGCTATCCGGCCAGTTCAGCCGCGCGAAGGCTTCTGCAAGCGCCTCGGCTCCACCTGTTGCGGTACTGACCAGCGCCACCGTCTCACCCGGCTTGATCTGGAGGGAGATACGGTCGAGGAGCATTGCACCGCCATCGTCTGCTATGGACAGACTGATCGCCGACAGGGGGTTGGTCATCGGATCGGGATCGTCGATCGTCAATGCCCCGATTCTCGGCGCAATGAGACCCTCGGCGGTGAACTGTTCAACAACCTGCTGATATTTGACCTGGATATCCTGCCGCGCCTGATCCCAGTCGATCAGTTCTTTCATCGGTCCGGGCAGATCCTTGTAGGCGCCGATCACGGCCACGAGCTGACCGACGTCCAGCCGCCCCTGGATGACCAGATACCCGCCGATCATGTAAAACAGAAAGGGCGTGACCTGCGCGAGAAAATTGTTGAGGAACTTCACCATGAATTTCCATTGGTAAAGATCGAAGCGGATCTTAAAGATGAGCCCGAGCCGGGCAGCTATGTCGGCGCGCTCGTAGTTTGATGTGTCGTGGACGTGAACCGCGCCGATGCCGTCGACGATTTCGCCAACCCGGCCCGAAAGCGCGCGCGCCGTCAACTGCCGTTCGCGCCCGAGCACGATCAGCCGCCGCCGCATTCGCGGGATGAGCGCGATCTGGATCACCACGATCACGGCCGCTATCATTCCGAGCCAGAAGTTCTGGACCACGATGAACAGCATGGCCGTCAGCGCCTGGCCGCCGAGCAGCACCGGCTGCACGAAGGCATCGCCGATGAAGCCGCCCAGCGGCTCCACCTCGTCCTTCACCATGGTCGCCACTTCGGCGGATTTCACCCGCTTGAAGTAAAACGGCGGAAACCGCAGCACACGATCGATCAGATCGAAGCGGATACGCCGCAGCATGCGTTCGCCGAGGCGGCCCTTGTAGGTGTTGATGTAGAGTTTGAACAGGCCGTTGATGACGACTAGCAAGAGGAACACAAGGCTCAGGGCAAACAGCGTCGCCTTGCGGTCGAGCTGAAAACCGGAGAAGAACTGGACCTCTCCGATGAACGGCAGGTTATAGTGTAGCCTCATGAATGGCTGGGTCGCGCCCGGTTGCTCGAAGCCGCTACCTTGGATCGGGCCGTTGACGATCAGCTTCGGCAGGTCGAAGGACATGAAATACGGGATCATCGAAAGCACGACGATCATCAATATCCAGAGCTGCTGCTTCTTGGTGTGCGTCCAGATATAGCGGGCTATGCTGGGTTCCATATGGACCCCTCAGTTGGAAGGATGCAGGATGTAAAAGCACCTGCTGGCCAATGGCGTATCGGCAATTTCTTCGTCGCCAACGACAAGCTCGAAGCTGCAGCGCACGGAGATTGTCCAGCGCTCAACGATGGAAGGAACCTGCGAGGCGGCGCGATCCAGTTCCGGCGCATGGTCGATGATAACGTCATAGGCATTGTTGATCAGCGAAGAAAGCAGCTGGCCAAACGGTTCGCGGCTTCCGCAGTGTTTTGGCGAATAGAAGAGCAGCACGAGGCCGCCGCTGCGCCGCTGGTGCTGGCGGATGGACGCCGATGGTCCGGACAGATGCAACAGGCTCTCTCCGGCACCGGGCAATGGCGAAGCCGCTTGCAGCATAATCACGTCCGCGAATTAAACAGCCTTGCGGGAGGCAAGATTGCGTTGTGTCGCCCGAAATCCCAACATACAAGACCAATATGATGGATGTCACGCAACCACGCAATGCCGGCCTGGAATGGCACGAGCAAGCCTTGGACCTCACGCGGGGAATTGCTGCCTATGTCAACTGCCCTGTGGTGGCAGGGCTGGCCCGCGTCATCACCAAGCATCCGAAGGCCGACATCGCCAACGCCTTCAACCACAAGCAGGTCGCCTGCAAGATGTGGGCGCTCGACAGGCTGTTCGAAAGCTGCGGCGGCCGGTTCGGGCGCATATGGGTTCTGGGCGGATGGTACGGCGTATTGCCGGCGATGCTTTTCAACGACGCCCGCTTCGACATCGCGGCGGTCGATAGCATCGACATCGATCCCGAAGTCGCGCCGGTCGCCCGGACCCTCAACCGGGAAGCCGGCGACCGGTTCCGGGCGCTGACGGCAGATATGTACGCACTCGACTATGCGGTCGGGCGGCCCGACCTGGTGGTCAATACGAGCTGCGAACACATAGCCGATCTGCGCGCCTGGCTTGCTCTGCTTCCGCGGGGCACGACTGTACTGCTGCAATCGAACGATTATTTCAGCGAGCCGACGCACATCAACTGCGTGGCTTCACTTGCAGCCTTCGAAGCAATGGCGGCGCTACGGGAGGTGCGGTTCTCCGGCGAACTGCCAACAAAAAATTATACGCGCTTCATGCTGATTGGAACTGTTTAATGCGTTTCGCCCAAAAGCGCGTAGCGCGTCGCACGAATCTCGCCAGACGCGACGCGCGTTAGGATCTATCGTCTGTTTGATCATGAACTTTTCCGAAACCGGGCCCCACTTTTTAGGGACCATGTTCAATACCGCTCGCGCAGGATTTGCGCCGAGCGACGCGCGCCTTCCAGATCGAGACGATGCGCGGCTGGCGTCGGTCCCACAAGCGCCTGTTCGATCGCTTGCGCCAAACCTTCAGGCGTTAGGTCCTTTTCCATCAGCACCGTTGCAAGATCGAGTTCTTCGAGCATCAGGCTGCGAACCGTCTGTTCGGTTTCCCCGCCGCCTGCAAATGGAACGAGCAGAGAGCGACAACCCGCGCGCAGGACATCGCAGACCGTGTTGTAACCCGCCTGCGAGACTGACAGGCGGGCGCCGGTCAGCAGGCTGGCGAAATCCTCGCGGAACCGGAAGATGGACAGGACCGGCGAGGCATCGCGTGCGATCGCGTCAAACTCGTCTTTCGGCAGGTTTGGGCCGGTGATCAAACACCATTTCCAAGCGTTGTTGGCATTCCGCGCCGCTGCGATGGTGGAGCTGACAAGGCTCTTTCCGGCAGCCCCGCCGCCAACCGACACCAGAACGTCGAAGCGCTCGGAGGCCGCGGGCGATGGCGGCGCGGCAACGAGCCCTGTGTAGGTGACCTCGGCCTTGATCGCCCCAGCCAGTGGAAATGTCTTGTCGATGGTTGCGAAAACCGGATCGCCGTGGACCATAACAAGGTCGAAATGGCTGTTGATCAGATCGACCGTTTCCTCGTTCCGGCCCGGCTTGACGCGCTCCTGAAGGATATCACGGACGGACGTCACCAGCAGCGGTCTGGGCGACATCGCGTCGATGGCCTCGATCAGCGGCAGGAGTTCGAAACGCATCTGCCGGCGTCCAAATGGAAACGCCTCGACAATGACGATATCAGGCCTGCAATCCCGGAATGCCTGCAGCAGCATCTCTGAACGCCATTTCTTGAAATCATCGTCGATGGGTTTGCCCTGCAGGTCGACAAGTCCGGAAAATCCTTCATCACCGGAGGTGACAGGTGGCAGGGTTACAGATTTTACACCCAGTCCCGGAAACCCCGCGATCGGCGCCCCGCCGGTCACGACGGTTACGTCAAACCCGTCATCGACCAGAGCCGCCGCAATGCGGCTGGCGCGCGCGAGATGGCCGATACCTAGCAGGTGCTGGACATAGAAGAAAGCGCGCAGCCGCTTCATTCGGCGGCCTGCCACTCCCGCTCGAACAGTTCCTTGAGCTGTCCAATGCTTGCCATATGATCGAAATTGCCGCGCACGCGCCGCTCTGCGGCGTCGCCGAGGCGGGCGCGCAACACGGGATCACGGATCAGGCGCTCCAGCGCCTGTGCCAGGGCAATTGGGTCTTCCGTCGGAACCAGCAGCCCGGTTTCATCCGGCGATAAAAGCTCCGGCACGCCGGAAATATCGGTCGATACGCAGGCAAGCCGCTGGCTAGCCGCCTCCACCAGAACATTCGGCAGACCGTCCCGGTCGCCATTTGCGGCAATCCTGCAGGCCAGGGCGAAGATGTCGGCACAGCGGTAGTGCTCAAGCACCTCCTCCTGCGCAAGCGCGCCTTTCCAAGAGACGCGACCATCCAGGCCGAGCTTTTGCGCCAGCGCCTTGAACCGTTCCAGTTCCTCGCCGCCGCCGATATGCTCGAAACGCCACGCCAAATCACCAGGCAAGAGGGCAAGGGCCTCCAGCAAGGTATCGTAACCTTTCTTTTCAACGGCGCGCCCGACACTCAGAACGATAACCGGTTCGGCCGGCGCCGAGCCGTCATGATGCTTTCGCGCCTCGCCGAAACCGCCGAAGCGATCAAGGTCTAGCCCATGATAGCTCAGGTGCACAGACGAGTTGCCGTTAGCGAGTTTTTTCAGACGGTCGAAGCCGGCTTTCGTGCAAGTGACCGTCCAGCGCGCCGAGGAAAGCTTGCCAGCCAGATCCCAGTCCGCCGAAGTCCAGATGTCCTTGGCATGGGCCGAGCAGCTCCAGGGCAGGCCACGAAGCTGGCTGGTATAGCGCGTCACCGATGCCGGTGTGTGCGCGAAATGTGCATGCAGCCAGCTCGCGCCTTCCGGCCATTCGGCCGCCAGCACGAGCGCTTGCCCGAAGCGGCGCGCGCGATTGCGCGTAAAGTCGCGGCGGATATCGGTAGCCAGCGATCCGAGCGCGCGCCAGAAGCCCGGCCGCAGCAGATAAGCAAACAGCGAGCGAACCACGCGCAGCGGCTCTTCATGCAGATATTCCGGCAGATAATGGACGGGCGCTTTGATCTCGTCATGCACGGGGTGGCGTTTTGCGTCGGTCGGCCGCCTGAGCGCGACGAGTATCAGGTCGAACCCCGCACGCTCCAGACCGAGCAGTTCCTGCGCGATGAAGGTTTCCGACAGCCGCGGATAGCCCTTCAGAACCACGACGATCTTGCGATGTTGCAACTCAGTTCATGCCTTCAATGACCGAAAGGTGATGGCCGCCCCGCCGGTCGAGCAGTTCCGCGACGATTTCGGAAATGTGAGGCAGCCCTTCCAGCGTCAGATGCGGATGGCTCTGCGATGGGCCGGGCCGGTCCGGCAGCACCTCCAGTGCATTGGCAAACCGCTGGGAATCCTCGGCTTCTTCCGGCAAAAGCATCTCGATGAGGCCGAGTTCGGCTGCGCGCCGTGCTCGGATCAGTTGTTCCTCGCGGGGCTTGACGCGCGGCACGATCAGCGCCGGCTTGTCGAAAGACAGTATCTCGCAATAGGTGTTGTAACCGCCCATCGCCACGACTGCCTTGGCGCCGGCAATCAGCTCTTCCATGCGGTTGTCGAACTCGATGATCTTGATATAGGGGATCTTGGACCCCTTCTTGAGCAGCTTGTTGCGCTTGCGCGCCGGCATGTATGGCCCAAGCACGATCAGCGCCCTATGCTGCAATTGGGGATCCTGCTGATAGGCATCGATGACGCTGTGGATCAGTTCGGCGCCGTCACCGCCGCCACCGGTGGTAACGAGGATATAGTCGCCCTCGGGCCGGTGGCCGGGCAACTCGTTCTTCTGCAGGCTCCGTTGCAGGAAACCGACGAACTTCATCTTTGCTCTGATAGCCGGCGGCACATCCAAGCCGGTCAACGGATCGTAGAAATCCGGCGGACCATAGGCCCAGATCTTGTCGTAGAACAGGCCTATCTTGCGCATCACATCCCTGCGTGCCCACTCTGCTTCGAGCAAATGCGGCGCGTCCATCACCTCGCGCAGGCCAAGCACGAGCGTGGTGCCCCGCGTCTTGAGGTAGGACAGCGTGTCCTCGATCTCACCGCGCAGGCCGAGCGGTTCCTTGTCGACGATGAAGATATCCGGCCGGAAGGTCTCGGCTGTGTGGCGGATGATCGACTGGCGCATTCTTAGCGTCTCATGTAGATCGATATCCTTTTCCAGCGAGGTGTATTCGCCGTTGCGCAACTTGATGACGCTGGGGATCTTCACGAAGTCGACACGGGCGCGGTAGTCGAAGGCGCCAGCGATAGTCGCACCCGAAATGATAAGCACCTGAAGTCCGCGGAAATCCTCAACCAGCGAATGCGCGATCGTCCGGCAGCGCTGCAAGTGGCCGAGCCCGAACGTGTCGTGGCTGTACATGAGAATTCGAGCATTTTGTGCGTGCTGGGTCATTGTTGAAAGTCTTTTAGAATTCTCGGCTTGAGGACCGTTGGTGACCCGCACGAAACCATCCTCGCGAATCTACCGACCTGTTTTGAAACATGAGGGCGCAATTTTCAATTCGTATTACCCAAGAGGGTGCATATGCTGAAACTAGGAAGCTGCGTCTACTTAGCGGCCTGCTTGCCACGTGGTCCAGAAGAACCTGCATCATTTCACTGGTATTGACCATCTCGGATTCTCGGCGGCCTTGACCGCCACCGCGGACATCCTAAACATTGGGCCCGGCGGCCGCGTTTTGAGCATCTTCCCATACGGAATGTCATCGAGTAGCGTGCAGGGCGGCATGTGACGGCGCTCTCTTTGGCGAATGCACTGCCGCACCTTCAGCAGTTGCCGTCGGCAGATGGGGCTGCTGTCACAACCCGGTGCTTGCCGTGACAGATTGTTCCCGTCCCGGTTCGTTTTAGCACCGAAGCGAGGGGGAAGAAAATGCACAACCGATTTCGGCAGTGCCTGCGCAGATTGTCGCTGGCGGCATTGACGATGCTGGCGGCCCCGGTCCACGCGGCTGATCTCGTCATTGCAATGCCGAACTGGCCGTCGGGCCAGGCGACGGCAAACATTCTCAAGGTCAGCCTGAAGCAACATTTCGGGCTCGATGCCGATGTGCGCGAGATGGGGACGCTTATCGCCTTTGCCGGCCTCGATTCGGGCGAGGTGGATATTCATCCCGAAATCTGGCTGCCCAATCTCGACAATCTGGTGAAGAAGTATGTCGACGGTGCCGGCACGGTAGCCATCAGTCCCATCGGTGTGCCGGCATGGCAAGGCATATGCGCTACCCGCGAAACTGCCGACAAGTTCGGGATTCGTGACATTTCGGACCTCACCGACCGTCGCAAAACCGCCGCGTTGGACACTGATCGGGACGGAAGTGGAGAACTCTGGATTGGCGCTGAGGGTTGGTCCTCCACAGCGATCGAGCGTGTACGCGCCAACAGCTATGGCTATGCCAAGACAATGACATTGCTGGAGACGCCGGAGGATGTCGGAATGGCGGCTGTCGATGCCGCGGTTGCCACGGCTCATCCGATGGTGTTTGCCTGCTATGCGCCGCATCACGTGTTTAAACTGCACGACATTGTCCGGCTAACCGAGCCGCCTTTTGACCCGGCAAAGTGGAAGATCGTGCTGCCTTCCGAGGACCCGCTCTGGGTCTCGAAGTCCAGCGCGCCGGTGTCATGGGATACCGCACATTTCCACATCGCTTTCGCCACCTCATTGCGCAAAAAATATCCGAAGGTGGTCGAGTTCCTGGAACGGGTCGACCTCAAGCCCGACGACGTCACGAAGATGAGTTATGCGCTCCAGGTGGAGCGTCAGGATCCTTACGAATACGCCAAACAATGGGTTGCCGCGCAGGGCGCTCGGGTGCACGGGTGGGCAAATCCATGACCAGAAAGCTGATGATCGCGGGACGCGCCGCTCTCCAGCGGAAATCCCTTACGGCAGTTGTCGCGGTGGCGTTCGGTCTTGTCGCGGTGGCGGCGCTGGCTGCGGGAACACAGGTTTTCGATCCGAAAACCCGCAAATGGGTGGACTACGATCGTACCAAGGCGCGCAAATACTATGCCGCGCATAATGAAGTGCCAGAGGCGTTTCGCCCGCAGATGGTCAAGTTCCGCACCGCGGAAGTGCCCGGTACGATCATCATCGATGGCAACCAGCATTTTCTCTACCTTGTGCAGCCGGGTCAGCGGGCCATGCGCTACGGTATCGGGGTGGGCCGGGAAGGGTTTGGATGGGCCGGCATCGTGCGCGTCGGCCGCATGGCGGAATGGCCGACCTGGACACCGCCGGCCGAAATGATCGCTCGTGATCCGAATGCGGTCAAACATGCGGCAGGCATGCCGGGAGGGCCTGACAACCCGCTCGGCGCCAGGGCGCTCTATCTGTATGAGCGCGACCAGGACACGATCTACCGGATTCACGGCACGCCGGAGCCCTGGACGATCGGGCTCGACGTGTCATCAGGGTGTATCCGGATGAGGAACGACGACATCACCGATCTGGCATCCCGCGTCAAGGTTGGGGCCAAGGTCATCGTTCTCATGCAGGGGGCGGCACTTTACAAGGGTGTGTGAAGCCGGAGTGTGTGAAGCGGCATTTGGAGAGGGACCAGGCAATGTCGGCAAAACGTGCAGTGAGAACTTCGATCCGGGCAATAGCAATTGGATTCCTGGTGGGGCCCTTGAGCGCTTGCGTCAGCGCGCCGCCGCCGCCTGCTCAGGACCAGATGTCCAGGACCCAGGTCGAGACGGCCCCGGCGGACCTTCAGCTGCTTTGCGCCGACGCGGTCGCCAAGGCGAGCGGCGCCGACAGCACAAAGATACTTCCGGTTTCATCGAGCAAGCTCGATTCCAAAACCTATCAGGTCGAACTCGATGCCAGCGGCAAAAAGACAAGCTGCCTTGTCGATACGGACGGCAATGTCAAATCCGTTCAGCCCACCTGATCCGCTCTGGCCGAGGAATTTTGCGACGATCTGACGATTGCCGCGAACCTGGCGTCGGTTTCGAGTCACGCCTGCCGGATTCGGTGAACGGACGCTCAGCGGCATCATCGTGATTGGCACGTCCGGGCATTAGCTGTACCATTCCTACGCCGGTCGTCGACGTGGCGTGTTCCGGCGAGGGAGAAACGTCCATGTTACGATCAATTTCGCTTGCGGTTTTCCTGGCGGTCGTTCCTGCGACAGCCTTTGCAAATTCATGCCCGACCATCATGGCCGCGATCGACGCGGCGTTGCCGACCGCGACGCTGCCCGAGGCCGATATGACCAAAGTCAAAGAACTGCGCGCCCAAGGCGAGACATTGCACGCGGCCGGCGATCATGCAGGGTCAGAGGCTGCGCTCAACCAAGCCAAGACGATGCTCGGCATATAGCTGCAAAGAACGCGGCTTTCCTGGCCGATTGCGGGGCTTTTGTTCGGTTGTCGGTCGGTGAGGATCACGGCCTTGACCGCTTGAAGCAGGCCCGAGCTGGGTTGGATCAGCCCAGTCCGATGCGCCGGGCGCCTTGCCGGAACAGGGCCTCGGCGTCCGGCTCGAAGCGGAAGGTGCCGATGAAATCATCGGCACAGTAGTTCGGCAGCGTCTTGCGCAGCGCGGAGGAAAAATTTCGCGCTTCGTCAAGCCGCCCCGCCAGCGCAAGGCAGTGGGCTGCGATCGCCAGGATGATGGCATGGGCGTTGGGACGGGCGGCTGCCTTCAGCGCCCATTCGGCGGCCTCGTCGAACTGGCCGAGGCGGACATGCGCCATCGCCCTGGCGCCGAGCATGCCGAACAGCAGCGGATCGAACGGGCTGAGATGGCGCGAGTGATCGGATGAACCGATTGCGGCGTTCGGATCACCCGACTGGGAATGCACGAAAGAGAGCGCGTAGTGGCCGAGTGCGAAATTCGGGCTGAGGTCGACGGCCCGTTCCAGCTCGATGAGGGAGCCATCTTGCTCGCCGCGCAGCCACAGCGCCCGGCCCATGGCCCAGTGGGCGGCCGGATTGTGATCGTCGACCAAAAGACTTTGGCCGGCGGCCTCGAAGGCTAGCGCACTTTCCTGGTCGCGGTCCCCCCAGCGCTGAAAGGCGTTCTGCCAATGGGTGAAGGATAGGCCGGCATAGGCGCGGGCGAAGGTCGGATCGAGCTTCAAGGCTATCCCGAAGAAGTGCCTGGCCTGCTCGTTTTCCGTGCGGGTGAAGCGATACATGTGCCAGAGACCGCGATGGTAAGCCTCCCAGGCATTCAGCGAGTTGGGCGCTTTAAGCATGGCGCGGTTGCGCTCAACCATCTCGATCTCGGCTGAGATCGACGAGACGATGCTGTTGCCGATATCGTCAAGGACGGCAAAGATATCGTCGGGCTTGCGTTCGAACGTCTCGGCCCAGACGATCCTGGCCGTGCGGACCTCTACAAGTTCCACGCTGACCACGACGCGGCCTGCCTGGCTGCGCACAGTCCCGGTGGCGACATAGTCGACGTTGAGCCGCCGGCCGGCATCTTCCGGCGCGATGTTTTTCTCCGCCAGCGCAAAGACCGAGCCGCGCGCGATGACGAAGAAATCCCTGAGCTTGGCTAGGCGGGTGATGATGTCGTGGGTGAGGCCGTCGGCCAACCCGCCGCGAGGGCCGCAGCGAACGCCACCGATTCCGGCTTCCTCGACAAACGGCATTACCGCAAGCGAGGTCTTGCACGATGCAGCAACACCGGAATCGGGAAGCATAATTTCCGCTGACGGGGCCGCGGGCACGAGTGCCGGTCGCGCCCAGAGCGTCGCGGTCGGACGTTCGCTGCGAATCGTCCGCCATGCCTCACGAACGGGCCCGAAATCCAGATCCTCCGAAGCAAACAGGTTCGCCGCAGAAGCGAGATGTTCCTCACACGCGGCGATCTGGCCGCGCTGCGCCAGTCTTGTCAGAAGAGCCAGATGCGCACGCTCGTCGAAGGGAGCGAGTTCCAGCCATTTCTCCAGATGCGTGGACATTTCGTCGGCATCCGCCGGAAGCTTGTTGACGAGATGTTCCAGAATGGCGGCATGCCACGAGCTGAAGCGGCGGCGCTGCGCGATCAGCCAGCTGTTGAAATGCGGGCTGCGGTCGATCTCCAGCCCATCGAGGAAATCGCCGACGAACAGCCCGGACAGGGCCTGCAGCCGCTCAAGATCGAGCGTCTCGATGCCCTTGGCGGTGGCCGAGGCGATGTCAACGGCGTCAACGCAAACGCCTTCTAGATCAAGGGCGATCGTGTCGCCTGATGTTTCGATCCTATGGCGATCCGGTTCGTCGAGAATGCCCCTGAGCTTGCTAAGGCACCAGCGAAGCTCGCTCCGCGGGTCATTCGGCACATCCCACAGCAGCTCGCACAGGCGGCTGCGGCCGACGGCATGCGGCGCGAGCGCCAGATAGGCGAAGAGCGCGCGCAGCTTGCGCGATGCCGGCAGCTGCACTGTGGCGCCGTCGCGGATGACCGTCAGCGGTCCGAGCAGCCGCACGGACAGCCCGGCCGTTGCGCCGTCCAGGCTCGATCGAGCGGATTCCACGTGCGTTTCCACGCTTGCTCCCACGCTGGCCAGTTGTCCTCTGTTCTACCATCGAAAGCGATAGAGTGCATCCGGCAACGAATTTCCGCGCCGGCTGCTGGCATCGCCCTTTTCCGGGCCACATGCCGGCAAAGCAACCGTACTGCGGCAAGGTCTCGAAACCTCGCCGCCCAAGCCGCCGGTTTGTAACCGGCTCGTGACAACAACAACTCGTGACAACAACAAAAAGAGGAGAGCAGACATGTTGCAGCAACGGAAAATCAGAACCACGGCCGGGCGCGGCCGCCTGTTCGACAGCATTATCGACACGGTCGGCGATACGCCGGTGATCAGGGTCAACAATCTCGGCCCCGATCATGTGACGATCTATGTGAAGGCCGAGTTCTTCAATCCGGCGGCGTCGGTGAAGGACCGGCTGGCGCTCAACATCATCGAGGAGGGCGAGCGCAGCGGCGCCTTGAAGCCGGGCCAGACCGTCGTCGAGGCGACCAGCGGCAACACCGGCATCGGGCTGGCCATGGTCTGCGCGCAGAAGGGTTATCCGCTGGTGGTGACGATGGCCGACAGTTTCTCCATCGAGCGCCGCAAGCTGATGCGCATGCTGGGCGCCAAGGTGGTGCTGACGCCGCGCGCCCAGAAGGGTTTTGGCATGTACAACAAGGCGGTGGAACTCGCCGAGGCCAATGGCTGGTTCCTGGCTCGCCAGTTCGAGACCAAGGCCAATGCCGCCATTCACGAGGCGACGACGGCGCGCGAGATCATCAACGACTTCGCCGGATCGCGGCTCGACTGCTTCGTCACCGGCTATGGAACCGGCGGCACCGTCGTCGGTGTTGGGCGCGTGCTGCGCCGGGAGCGTCCGAAGATCCGGATCGTGCTGGCCGAGCCGGCCAATGCCCAGCTCATCGGCAGCGGCAAGGCGCAGGAGCGCGGCGCCGACGGCGCGCCCGCCGCCAGCCATCCGGCGTTCGAGCCGCACCCGATCCAGGGCTGGACCCCGGATTTCATTCCGGACGTGCTGCAGGAGGCGGTCGACGCCAGCCTCTATGACGAGGTCGTGCCTGTTCCCGGGCCCGAGGGCATCAAATGGGCCAAGGCGCTGGCGCAAAAGGAAGGGATTTTCACCGGCATCTCCGGCGGAGCGACCTTTGCCGTGGCACGCCAGATCGCGGAAAAAGCTGCACCCGGCTCGGTGATCCTGTGCATGCTTCCCGACACCGGCGAACGCTACATGACGACGCCGCTGTTCGACGGCATCGAAGCCGAGATGGACGCGGAGGAGACAGCCCTTTCGCGCTCGACGCCGGGCTGCCAGTTCCCGGCCGAGTAGCGGGAGAGGGAGAAACCACCATGGACGCGACGTCAAGATCCTCCGGCATGGCTTTCGAAGAAACGCTCGACATGCGCCGCCTGCAGCAGGGGGAGTGCGTCGTGCCAATCGCCACCGTGTCCAGCCGGATGCTCGCCGTCACCGAGGAAATGCGCACGGTCATGGATTTTGCGCGAAACGTCCTGGAGGGCGACGGACTGGGGCCCGATGCCTGCGATTTCATGTTCGGCAATCCGCAGGAAACGCCGTTGCGTGGATTTGTCGATGCATTGATCCGCCACGTCGAGCCACAGGATGTTCACTGGTTCGGTTATAAAAAGTACGATGCGCTGGCGCGCGAAACGGTGGCCCGTTCGCTCAGCCAGGCGCGAAGC
Organism: Mesorhizobium sp. WSM4849; assembly: GCF_055811385.1. Taxonomy (NCBI): domain Bacteria; kingdom Pseudomonadati; phylum Pseudomonadota; class Alphaproteobacteria; order Hyphomicrobiales; family Phyllobacteriaceae; genus Mesorhizobium; species Mesorhizobium sp. WSM4849. Next base: position 19,162 of record NZ_JBVVPW010000027.1, on the reverse strand, counting down.
CGGAACTACAAGCCAGACGACATTGCGATCACCGCGGGAGGGTTCGGAGCGATAGCGGCTGCGCTGCTCGCCGTGCTCGAGGTGGGAGAGGAGGTCATCTATCCGCGTCCCGGCTGGTTCGCCTATGGTGCCCAGATTCGCGGCGCGGCAGGGACACCCGTCGCCGTCGACCTAGCACCGGGAACCTATGACCTCGATCTCGAAAGGATTGAGGCAGCGATCACCCCGCGCACCCGCGTGGTGGTGGTCAACACGCCGCACAACCCGACCGGCCGCATCTTTCCCCGCGCTCAACTCGACGCGCTCGCCGACAAGCTCGCGGCCGCGTCCGAAAGATTTGGCAAGGTGATTTATCTCCTTGCCGACGAGCCCTATGCGCGACTGGTGTTTGACGGCCATGCGCATATCAGTCCGGCCGAGAGCTACCCGCACACGCTGATCGCCTATTCCTTCGGCAAGACCTTGCTCGCGCCCGGCGAGCGCCTGGGCTGGCTCGCACTCGGGGCGGACATGCCCGAGGCCGATCGCATACTGTTGCGCGAGGCTGTCGACATAGCGCAGGTTTCGCACGGTTGGGCTTTCGCCGGCCGTACCCTGCAGCGGGCACTGCCTGATCTCGAGAAGCTCAGCATAGATGTCGCAGCCCTCGCGCGGCGCCGCGATCGCATGGTCGAAGGCTTGAGGGCAGCGGGATACGACCTGCCGGTGCCTGAAGGTACCTTCTATCTCATTCCACGCTCCCCAATACCGGACGACATGGCCTTCGCGGCACGCCTCGCAACTGACGGTGTCTGGGTGCTGCCCGGCAGCGTCGCCCAATTGCCTGGACGTCTGCGGATCAGTTTGACTGCAAACGACGGCATGGTGGAGCGCTCTTTGCCCGTCTTTGCGCGAGCGATCCGGGAAGTCGCAGCCTAACTCCTGGCGAGCAGGAGCTCACACAAGGGCTTCTGGTCCATCGCTTGAGCGATGGCTGGCGGCCGTTGCAATCGACTGCTGAATGCCAAATTGCGTGTGGCGATCAACAATCACCGCACCCGGCGCGAGGATCCGGACCTGCTGGTGCGGGAATCAGTGCGCCTCGGACAGGAGATTTCAAAATCGGGCGCCGCTCGCTGATCCGTGTGGCGCGATGATCGTCAATGCTCCGAGATTGGGGGGAAAGCGGCTTCATTCCAGCTTGGGTTCCTCGCCCCCACGAGAGTGGGGGAGAGGTGGCTCGGCGAAGCCGAGACGGAGAGGGGGGAACCGCGCTCTACGAAAGCCCCCTCTCCGGCCGCGTCGCGGCCACCTCTCCCCCGCTTCGCGGGGGCGAGGAACCCAGGTCTTGAGAGGCTGGAGGGACGGCACCCGCTATCACGCCTCGAGCCAAACCTTGTCGAAATGCTGCTCCAGCGACTGGTGCTGCTCGCAGCCATGCACGCCCTTGCGGAACGTCCGGTAAACCGAGCGCCAATAGGGCTGGATGATGATGCCGGAGTCGCGCAGATTCTGCTCGATCTTGGCCATGATCTCGCGGCGCTCGCCGGCGTCGGGTGTGGCCAGCGCCTTGTCGAGCAAGGCGTCGAACTCCCGATTGGCATAAGCGGTCTCGTTCCAGGCAGCACCCGATCTGTAGGCCAGCGCCAGCACCTGGACGCCCAGCGGCCGGCCGAGCCACTCGGTGCAGGAGAAGGGATATTTGCTCCAGTCGTTCCAGAACGTCGCCGCCGGCAGCACGGTGCGTTTGACCTTCAGCCCGGCGTCGCGCATCTGCGCGGCGATGGCGTCGCCGGTGTTCTTCTGCCAGTCGACATCGACGGAGATGAGGTCGTATTCGTGGTCGGATTTGCCGGCCTCGGCAAGCAGCGCCTTGGCTTGATCGATATTGCGGACGGCCGGGCCAATGTCGGCGTATTCGGCATGCATCGGGCCGACATGGTGGTTCTCGGCCGGCTTGCCGCGGTCGTCCATGCCGATCTTCAGGATCGCGGCATTGTCGACGGCGAGCTGGGCGGCCCGCCGCACCCTGACGTCGTCATAGGGCGGATTGCCGACGTTGAAGCGGGCGACGATGGTCGAGCCGGTGGCAAGCTCCGAATTGCTCAGCTCCATGGCGTCGGTTTGCGAGACCGTATCGGCGGCGGTTTCGTGGTTGGTGTCGATCTCGCCCGATTCGAAGGCCGAAAACATCGCATTGGGATCGGAGCCGTAGTCGACCCATTGGATGCCGTCGAGCCAGAAATCGCCTTTCCACCACGGTCTGTCCTTGCGGCGGACCTCGGCGCCGACTTCGGCGTCCCATGCCACCAGTTCGCAAGGTCCTGTGGTGATCGCCAGCGCCTTCAACGGATCGCCGTCGCCATCGTAGCTGCGATGCATGATCAGCGCCGGATAGTCGGTCATGCCGGCAATCAGCGAAATGTCGGGCTTCGGTAGATTGAGCCGGACGGTAAAGTCGTCGACGCGCTCGATGCCGCCATCGATGGGTTTCTTGGTGGCGGCGTCGACCAGCGCCCCCATCCGCTCGGCGACCGAATTGCCGGCAACGCTCGCATCGCACCAGCGCGTCAGGTTGTGGACGACATCGTCGGCGTTGAAGGTGTCGCCGTTCGACCAGGTGATACCCTTGCGGACGTGCAGTGTGAGCACGCGGGCGTCGTCGCTGGTCTCCCAGCTCTCGAGCAGCCACGGCTCGAAGGTGAAATCGCGGTTCCAGCGCACCAGATATTCGTTGCACTGACGGGCGACATTGGACATTTCGACGCCGTCGAAGGTGCGCGGGTCCTTCCAGCCCTTGACGTTCATGGCGACGCGTAAGATGCCGCCGCGCATCGGCTCCTGCGCCCTGGCCGGGGCGGGCGCAAGGCCGCCAAGCGCCAGCGCGCCGGCGGCGCTGACACCAAGTGCTGCCATGGTGGCGAGATATTCGCGCCGGTTCATGCCGCCCTTCTTGAAGCCGTCGGCGACGGGCTCGGCCTGCGGATGCAACGCTCTGTCGGTCAACATGAACTTCATCGTCGATCCTCCCTGTCGGCGCCCGGTCGACCGCGTCGCGGGGGCGGATGCGGCCGCCGGGCGCCTTTGTCCATGGGCAATGATAGTGTGGGATTTAGCGGGAAAGTGTTCGGGTTTCCGCAGTTGTTGTGCGCTGTTCCGCAGAGGTGAAGAGTGGGGTGCTTGTAAGGCCCCCTCATCCGGCCCTTCGGGCCGGCCGGATGAGGGGGCCTTCGCGGGTTCCCTACAACCAGTCGCCCTTGCCGAGCGTGGCGATGGCGGCGACGATGCGGGTGAACGCTTCGTCGGCCCGCGGCACGGTTTTGCGGGCGCGCAGGAAACTGTGCACGAGGCGCTGCTCCTCGTACCACCAGGCGCGGCCGCCGGCGGCAAGGATGCGGTCGCGATAGGCCTCGCCGTCCGATGACAGCGGATCGCATTGCGCTGTGACGATGACCGTCGGCGGCAGGCCGGAGAAGTCGCTGTCGTGCAGCGGCAGGAAGGTCGGGTCGTCCGGCGACTGTGCCTTGCCGGAGCGGACCTGGCGATAGAATTCGATGTCGCTGAGGGTGAGCAGCGGCGCCTCGGCGTGCTCAACATAGGAGCCGGCGCTCTCGTCACCGCCCAGCTCGGGGTAGACCAGCACCTGGCCAATTGCGGGGCGAGGATGGCGGCGCGCCGCGTGCGCGACCGCGGCGGCAAGATTGCCGCCGGCGCTCTCGCCGCACAGCACAACCGGCAGCCCGCTTGTCGCCGCCCATTCGAACACCGCCAGCGCATCGTCGAAGGCGGCCGGATGCAGATGTTCGGGCGCCAGCCGGTAGTCGGCGGATAAGACCGCAAAGCCGGTGCCGGCGCAGATCTCGGCGCAGATGTCGTCATGGCTGTCGAGGCCGCCAAGCACAAAGCCGCCGCCGTGATAATAGACGACCAGCGCCTGCGGCGCCTTGCCCGCCAGCTGGTAGCGCCTGATCGGGATCGCGTGGCCGCCGGCAACAACCGTGCCGTCGCTGGCTTCAACGCCTGCGGGAGTGCCCGCGTGAAACGCCCGGCACATCGCGTTGTAGACCGACCGCTGCTTGTCGACCGGCAGGTCGATTTCGGGCGGATACCATGCGTTGACCCGGTCGATATAGGCCCACAGCGCCGGATCGAGCAGCGTCGCGTATTTTTCCCGTTTTGCTTTTTCGGTTTTTTCGGCGCCGCTGACCATCGCCATCCGGTCCCACCTGGAAGCATCAGAGCTCGTCGTAGAGCCGGGCCGCATTTTCATAGGTGAAGCGCAAAGGCACGGAACCTTGGACCTGCCATGCATCGACCGTCTCGCCTGCCATCAGCCGGCAGGCGCCGTCGGTGGTGGTCACGGCGCCGCCATAGAGCCGGTTGGCAAGGTTGAGGATTGCGGTCTGGTGCATTGCCGTGCTGCCGCTGCCGCAGGCATCCTTGACCAGCAGCACCCGAAAGCCTGATGACACCGCATCCCTAACGGTGGCGTCGATGCAGGCCTCGGTCCACACGCCGGCAACGACCAGCCACTCGATCCCTTCGGCCTTGAGCCGCCCCGCGGCGGGGCCTGCACCGAAGGCGCTGGCCTCGGTCTTGACCAGCATCATCTCGCCGGCGACCGGCGCCACTTCCGGACAGATCGCCGTCAGCGGATCGTCCTTGTCGGAGAAGGCCGACCTGCCATTCGCATCGACCGGATGGAACCGCCGCGCCTCCCTGGTGAGATCGACGATATAGGCCGAATGGTAGAGCAGCACATCGTTGACCCGCGCCGCCGCCTGCAGGCGCTGGACGTTGGCCAGAATGTCGGCAAAACCCTCGACCAGATAACGCTTGTCCTGCCGATGCTCCTCCTGGAGGTCGACGAACACCGCGGCCACCGTGCCGCGTTTGATCGAGACCGGGCTCTTCATTCGGATACCTGAACTTCGTCATTCCAGGGCGAATCAGCCGCGAAGCGGCGTCGCGAAGACCCTGGAATCCATGCCGTTACCTCTAGTGAAGAATGCAGCGGAACAGAGTTCTGCACCATCTCGAAGCCTAGATGTAACGGCATGGATCCTAGGGTCTGCGCCGCGTCGCTGCGCTCCTTGCTCCGCCCTAGGATGACGAAAGCATGAGCGCTGCGGTTAGTCCCGAAGATTTGCGATACCGCACCGCGACCAGTGGTGGATGCTGGGATCAAACCTGTTTCTCCAGAAAATCGTCCTCATAGGGAAAGCGCGACAGAAGTTCGGTGCCGGTCTCGGTGACCAGGATCTCGTCCTCGAGCTTGACACCCTCGCGTCCGCCTTTCTCGCCAATATAGCTTTCGACGCTCACCACCATGCCGGGTACGACAAAACCGTCGCGGCCATAGGTCTCGTAGTCCATGGCGTGCGCGATGAACGGCGTCTCGCCATGCATGCCGACGCCGTGCATGACAGACGTATAGCGCTGGTCGACGAAGCGATCCGGGATATTCCAGGCCTTTTCGGCAATCTCGCGAAACGCCATGCCCGGCCTGACGATCGAGATGTTGTGCTGAACCTGATCGTGGGCCATGCGGTAGAGCGACTTCTGATAATCCGTCGGCTTGCCCGGCCCGCAGCGGAACGTGCGCGAGAAGTCCGAATAATAGCCGTAGCAGCCGATCGTATCGGTATCCAGCGCCAAAAGTTCGCCCGGCCTGATCTTGCGGCCGCTGGCCTCGTTGAACCATGGGTTGGTGCGCTGGCCCGAGGTCAGCAGGCGGGTTTCGATGAACTCGCCGCCTTGCCGGATCACCTCGTGATACATGATGGCGAACAGATCGTTTTCGGAAACGCCGGGCTTGATTGACTCGCGCACCGCATAGACGGCGGCCTCGGCGCCGGCCATCGACACCTGCAGGCATTTTATTTCCTCCGGCGTCTTCACTGCCCGCACGGCCAAGATTTCACCTTGGCAATCCCGGACCTCGCAGCCGCGCTTTTCCAGCGCCAGCGCCTGCAGATGGCCGCAGCGGTCGAGGCCGAGCTTCATCGAGCCGCCGCCATGCGCCTTGAGCAGTTCGGCGATCTCGTCGGCGAAGGGACCCGCGGTTTCGTCGTCGCGGCCCGAAACGGAAGACCAGACCAGCTTGGACGGACGCGCCTCGTCGATCGTGTCGAGCACCATCGAGACATGGTAGCTCTGCGGATACTCGAACAGCACGATCGGCCCTTCGGTGGGGATGAAGAAATAGCGTGTCGAGTTGCGCAGAAAATAGCCGAACATGTTGCGCGAGCCGGTGGCATAGCGCTGGTTGTAGGGATCGAATAGCACGACGGCGCCATAACCGGCCTCGCGCATCCAGGCGCGCAGCTTGGCTAGCCGCCCCTTGCGCAGCGCGTCCGCATCGATGAAGGACGGCTCGGTGTCTGACAGCCACATGCCGCCTGCCGGATCGGACGCCGCCGGGTGGCGCATGCGGTCTTTGAAATCCACGTCCTCGGTGCTGTCGGGGTCAAAAACGACGATGCTCATGGGCGCCCTCCTGGAAGCATGTCGCCCAAAAGCCTGCCCTGGGCTCGACCCGCGGATGCGCAGCGGTTTGGGATCACGACATGCATAAACAAGCCCTGAACATAGCCGCGCGTCGGGAAAGGCTTGTGCGGGATGCCGCAAATGTCGTGCAGAATACCGCAGCTGCATGGGATCTCATCTAACCTGGCGGCAAGCAGGCGGCATCATGGCGAGCGCAGGAACAGATTGCTCGGAAGTCGGGGGAGGAGTATTCTTTGTTTGCCGGCGCCATGCCGCGAAAACCTCCGAACGAAAACTGACTGACTTCAAACATCGCGTCGGGCGCGGCACCTGAATTGTACAGGCAGCCTCGGCGTGAATTCCGGTTGTTTGGTGCAATTCGATGGATCGGGAACAGCAGCATGTTCGCCGCTGCAAATAGTGGGTGGGGATAATCAATGATTTGAACAGAAAACTGTCACTTCAGGGAGGAAATCATGCAGGATACAGCCACCGAAGCCTTTGCCGGGACCATGCGCGGTCCAGTCATAGGCCGAAAAGACCCCGACTATAATGAGGTGCGGAGCCTCTACAACGGCATGATCGACAAATATCCACAGTTGATCGCGCGGTGCGTGGACGCCGCCGACGTTGCCACGGCGGTAAAATTCGCGCGCGAGAACGATCTCCGTGTCGCCATCCGCGGCGGGGGTCACAACGGACCCGGTCTCGGCAGCGTCGACGACGGCCTGATGATCGACATGTCGATGATGAAGGGCGTGCGTGTCGATCCGGCTGAGCGCACCGTTCGCGTTGGCCCGGGTTGCACCCAGGGCGATGTCGACCACGCGACACATGTCTACGGGCTGGCGGTGCCCGCCGGCATCGTTTCCACCACCGGGATAGCCGGCCTTACATTGGGCGGCGGCACGGGCTACCTGACCCGCAAACATGGCCTGACCATCGACAATTTGCTCGAAGCCGATGTCGTGCTCGCCGACGGCAGCATCATCACCGCCAATGCGACCGAGAACGCTGACCTTTACTGGGCCCTGCGCGGCGGCGGCGGCAATTTCGGCATTGTGACGAGCTTCCTGTTCCAGGCTCATCCCGTGAGCATGGTTTATGCCGGTCCGATCTTCTGGGATCTCGAAGATGCCGCGCCCGTCATGCGCGCCTACCGGGATTTCCTGCCCGATGCGCCGGAGGAACTCGGGAGTTTCGTCGGACTGAAAACCGTTCCGCCGGTGGACCCTTTCCCAGCGGAACACCAGGGCAAACGCGCCTGCGCCATCATCTCCTGCTACAATGGACCCGCGGAAAAGGGCGAGGCGCTCATGGGCGAGTTGCTTGGCCGGCTGCCGGCGCCGCTCTTCAACTGGATGGGCGCCATGCCATTCCCGGCATTGCAGTCGATGTTCGATCCATTTTTCCCAAAGGGCCTGCAATGGTATTGGCGCGGTGACTTCGTCAAGGAACTGACGGACGAGGCGATCGACGTCCATATCGCGCAGGCGAGGAAGCTGCCGAGCGCGCTCTCGCTCATGCACCTCTATCCGATCGACGGTGCGGTGCGGCGTGCGGGCAGGAACGACACAGCCTGGAACACCCGTGACGCGACATGGTCGATGGTCATTGCCGGCATCGATGCCAACCCGCAAAAGGCAGGTGAGATCACGCGCTGGACCAAGGGCTATTGGGAAGCCATCCACCCCTATTCGGACAGGGGCGGATATGTGAACTTCATGATGGATGACGAGGACAAAAGCCGGCTTAAGGCCACCTATGGCGATAATTACGACCGCCTTGTTTCCCTGAAAGGCAAATACGACCCGACCAATTTCTTCCGGGTCAACCAGAACATCAGGCCGAGCTGACACCTGAAGCGCGTCGCGTTTGAACGGATTTGATGCGACGCGCTTTAAGTTCTTGTTTTTATGCATGTCTCTATCGCAAAACCGCGGCGCACTTTTGCGGACACGCATTAGCGTCGCGGGAGGTCGCAGGCATGGCGTGGCACGGGCGGAAGGTCAACGTCCTCCCGTGTCGGGCGCTGGCCGCAACTAATGCCTGCGCGCCACCTTCGGCGCGTGGCCATGCTCCTCCCTGAACGCCCGCGCAAAGCTCGACATCGAAGCAAAACCGCAGGCGAGCGCCACGTCGCGCACCATCAGCGTCGAATGCGCCAGGAGATCGGCGGCGCGCTTCAGCCGCAGGCGGCGGTAATAGCCGTTGGGCGAGATGCTGAGCTCGGAGCGGAAGTTTCGTTCGAGCTTGTCGGAGGAGACGCCGAGCTTTTCCGCCAGATCCGCCATGCCGAGCCGCTCCTCGACCGCATCCTCCATGATGGCGATGGCCGACAGCACCAGCTCGTTCTGGACGCCGGTGCGTAACCGCAGCGGCATCAGCTTGCGGTCGACACTGGAGCGCAGCGGGCTGTGCACGAACCACTCGGCGACGCCGGCCGCGAGTTCGGCGCCAAAATCGTTGGTGATGATCTCCAGCATCATGTCGAGGCTGCCGACGCCGCCGGCCGAAGTGAAGCGCTTGCGGTCGATGACATAGAGATCGCGCCTCAGCTCGATATCGGGAAATGCTTCGGTGAAGGCGGCCTGGCTGGTCCAGTGCAAGGTGCAGGCATGGCCGTCGAGCAGGCCGGCCCGCGCCAGGAAGAAGGCGGCGTCCGCCACCGCGCCGATATGGGCGCCGCCGCGCAGGCTCCTGCGTATCCAGCTCACGGCATCGTCGGCGACAAGATGATCGGCATCACCGCCCGAACAGACGACGATGCAGTCGACCTTCGGCGCATCGCCGGCAAAAAAGCCGGGCTGGATAACGACGCCGTTCGAGGCCTCGACCGGTCCCTTGGCGGCGCCGACGATGATCCAGCGGTAGCAGTCCCGCTTCGCCAGCACGTTGGCCGCGCGCAGCGGCTCAATGACCGAACTGAACGCCATCATCGGAAAGCCGGAGAAGACCAGCACCGCGAAGGTGAGGGGGCCTTCGGTTGCCGGTGGTTGGTGGCGCTCGCGAATGGTCATGCTTCAATCGTGCCTGTCGGCAATTGCAGGAAAGACCACAATTCCGCCGGATGCCACTCAGGTCAACGGGCGGTGGTGGGTCAGTTTGAAATTGTCACCGCGCCTAGGCGTTGTCGCCTATCGGGCCGAACTCCTAAATGCTTGCCGAAGCATTGGAGATAGTGGCGGGCGCTCTGCGCGTCCCATACAAACAGCAGGTTTAGGTAGCTACAATTAGCTTCTTGACCTGTTCACGGTCTTCCGGCGACCATTGCTTCGGGTCTTCCCCATGAGCGATCGCGCCGTGAAGTTCGACATGCTTCATCACTTCCGCCTCGGTCTCTGCCGTGAACGTCGCTGGACAGGCCTCGTTTCCCGGATAGTTCCTGCAACGATACGAGTAAGCCATGACTTTCCCTCCCAGGTTGCCCGATAGCAAAGCGAGGGTACGTCGCCTTTGTCAATTCACAGTTGGATGCGCCGGTCAGCCGGGAAATTTCAAACTGACGCCCCTATCCAACAGGGCACGGACCCCCTCAACCCGCCAGCGCCTGATCCAAATCCGCAATCAGATCGTCGCCATCCTCGATTCCGGCCGACAACCGCACCAGCGAATCGGAAATCCCAATCTCAGCCGCTTTTCGCCGGGATCGAGCCGTGTGTCATCAGCGCCGGGTGCTCGATCAGGCTTTCGACGCCGCCGAGGCTTTCGGCCAGGGTGAACAGTTGCGTATGTTCGAGGCCTCGACCGGCCCCTCGGCGGCGCCGACGATGATCCAGCGATAGCAGTCCCGCTTGGCCAGGACGTTGGCCGCACGCAGCGGCTCGATGACCGAACTGAACGCCATCATCGGAAAACCGGGGAAGACCAGCACCGCGAAGGTCAGCGGGGCGTCTGTAGGCTTTGGTGGGTCGCGCGGGTTCATGGGGCAGCGGTGCTCGTCGACAATTGCACGAAGCACAATTCTGCCGGACGCGCGTCAGGTCAACTGGTAGTCGGTGCTGATCCGCAAGGCTCGTTGCAAAAGCAAGGCGTCGATGCGCGGATATCGAGCCCACGAGCGGTAATGCGCTACATCCCCGAGATATCAGGCTTTCCCTGGACGACGAAAGCTTCGAGCATCGCCCAGCAATTGTCGCGCAGGTAGGTTTCGGTCCCGGCGAGCCTGTCGCGCCATTTCGGCAGAAGCCCATCATGCATCTGGGAGACCAGGATCTGCTCATAATCCTGATGGAGGTCCCAGGCCGTTCTTCCGGCGAGCCTCGGCGGATGCTGCGTTAGGAAGGCGGGGAAAGATAGGCTCGCATAGGCCAGTTCCGCCGCGTTGACGAGGTCCTTTACCAGTTCGGCCTGCGTCTCGACATCCTGGCGGTTGCCGGGACGGTCGATGTGGCCGGCGACAAGCGTTTCGAAATCGTAGGCAAGAACTTTGCGATGCGCCTCGACAAAGCCCGGAATGTCGATGGCAATGCCGAGATTCTTATAGGGCATCCAGCCGGGATAGACGACGTCGATGAACATGAGGGTCTTTTGGCGAGGCGCGAAGATAAAGATGTTGTCGATCGAATGGTTGATGCCCCCATACGCCAGTTCGAGGCGCTGGTTTCCCTGTTCGAGCGTGTAGGCCGTGTCGAAGGTTACGGTTGGGGCCGGACGTCGCGGGTCTTTCCGCGAAGCGAGCAGTTCGGCCGTCCGGGCGTTGGCGACGATCGTGACGTCCTTTGCGAACAGATGCGCACCGGCAATATGGTCGACATGTTCGTGACTGTAGACCAGATGCGTCACCGGCTTGTCTGTGACTTCAGCAATGGCCTTGAAGTAATTCTCCCCAAGCGTGGGTGGCGCATCGCAGGCAACCACCCCGGCCGACGAGACCATGAACATTGTGCTGTACGCACCGTCCGTAACCCAATAGAGCCCGTCGCCAATCTGCTGGACGAGGTAGCCCTTGCCAGGATCGACCAGAGGGCCCGTGCCGGACGCCGCGATGGTGCCGCCGGCCGCGAGCGCCGGATGAAGTCCACATCCGCAAAACCCGGCCTGCGCGACCGTGGCTGCGGCCACACATTGCAGGAAGTGGCGGCGGCCTCGATCGGTGCCGCCTTTGCTCGGTGCGCCGCGACCCGGCAAGTCCTCAGCTTCGGCTATTTCGGACATGCGGCTCCGCTCGTCATCCAGCTTTCGGCATCCTTCGTGAATTCCTCATAGGGGACGGGCGGGGTCGTTCGTGCCTTCCCGGTCCGGTCGACGCCTGGCGACCAGGCCCATCTGACGAGGGCCGATCTGAGATGATCGATGACCTGGCCGCCATTGCGGTTTCCGTTGTGTTGTGGATCCTTCAGGTGTTCGCAAAGCTCATGTTGGGAAAGGCCGTCCCAACCCATGGTGAGGGGCGCGAGCCGCCACTCGTCGTTGGCGCCGGGAACGCCGCTGGCTGCGTTGTTCGATCGTCCGTGACAGGTGGAACAGGGCAGGCCGGCCGCACCGTCATCCGCGGGTCCACGCTTTACATGGAACATGTGTCGATGCCGGTCGTCGCCCTGGCGCGGAAAGTCCGTCAGGGTGTGGCAATTCTGACAGCGAGGGCTGGCCATGACGCGGGCAATCGTGTCGAAGGCGTCGGCCGACGACGTGCTGTCGCCCTTCGTTTGCGACCACAGCGGCGGCACGAAGGCCAAGGCTGCCATCACGCCGAGCGTCACGCCGGCGAGTGCTCGCGACTGAAGCGGACGGCCAATCATCACGCACCGCGCACGGCGCGATGCACCGCGGCGCGGATGCGGGCATAGGTGCCGCAGCGGCACAGATTGGTGATTGCCGCATCGATGTCGTCATCGGTTGGATGCGGCCTATCTTTAAGCAGCGCGGCGGCGGCCATGATCATGCCGGATTGACAATAGCCGCATTGTGGAACCTGTTCCGCAATCCAGGCCTGCTGCAAGGGATGCGCGCGATCGTCCGATAGCCCCTCAATCGTTGTAACCTGCTTGTCTTCCGCGTCAGCGAGCGAAAAGGAACAGGAGCGTACTGGCTGGCCATCGACGTGCACTGTACAGGCGCCGCAGGCAGCGATGCCGCAGCCGAATTTGGTGCCGGTCAGCCCGAGGTGGTCGCGCAAGGCCCATAGCAGCGGCATGTCCGGATCGGCGTCGACCGTGACCGCACTCCCATTGACTGAAAATCTCGTCATTGTATGGCTCCCGTCAGACCAACTGATAGCCGCTGCGCGAAATCGGCAGGGTCCGGATGCGCTCGCCAGTCGCGGCGAACACGGCATTGCCGAAAGCGGCCTGCGTCGGCACCGGACCAATCTCGCCGACGCCGGTCGGCTTGCCGCCGCTCTCGACGAATTGTGTCGTGATGACAGGGGTTTCCGACAGGTGCAGCGGATCGAATTGGTCGAAGTTCGTCTGCTCGATCTCACCGTCCGCGAAGGTGACTTCCGTGCGCAGTCCGGAAAGGCCCCAGACCACGCCGCCTTCGATGTTGGACGTGGCAATGCCCGGGTCGAGCGTCTGGCCGACATCGACGGCGCTCCAGACATGGTGACACTTGATGTCCCTGTCCTTGACGGAGATTTCGACGACTTGCGCGATATAGCCGCCGAACGCATTGGCGAGCGCCAGGCCGCGGAACCGTCCGGCCGGCAGAGCATTCGACCAGCCGCACAATGTGCCGACAGCTTTCAGCACCGCGACCGCACGAGGGTCGGAAGCGGCAAGCTTCAGCCGATAGGAAAGCGGGTCGTCCTTGGCGCGGTGCGCCAATTCGTCGACAACACTTTCCAGGACAAAGTTGTTCGGCCCGTGGCCGGTTGTGCGCCAAACGGAAACGGCAATCGGCGTGTCGACGCGATGCTGCTCGACGGCGTAGTTTTGAATGGCATAAGGCGTCTTTGTCAGACCTTCGACCGCCATGCTGTCATAGGCTGCCGGCGGCATGATCGGCCGCGCCCAGTCGCCCTCTGCCTTGATGGCGCCGCGCGGGAAAATGTAGAGCATGTGGGAAGGCGAGACGACACGATGCGTCATGGCCACCGGCAGGCCGTCATTGCCGAGAGACGCCTTCACCGCATGAAGCATTGGCGGGCGGTAGGCGTCGTAGCGAAAATCTTCTTCCCGGCTCCAGATGACCTTGACAGGGCGGCCAGCGGCCTTTGCAACGATGATAGCGATCTTGGCGAAATCCGCGAGCAGCCGCCGGCCGAAGCCGCCACCGAGCAACGTCCTATGGATAATGATCTGGTCGTCCGCGAGGCCCGTCACCTGCCTGGCGACGGCATGGGTGATCTCGACGCCCTGTGTCGGAATCCATAACTCGCACCGGTCCTGCGTCACATGGGCCGTGCAGTTCATCGGCTCCATTGTCGCATGCGCCTGGGCGGGAATTTCGAATGTGACCTCCAGCACGTCGTTCGCAGCCGCAAGAGCGGCAGAGGTATCACCCGCTTTGACCATTGTGTCGAACGGGGCGGATTTCAGCAGCGCGACATATTCGGCCTTCTGGCCATCGGTTGAATATCCGGCGAGCGGACCAGGCGTGAATGAAAGATTGGCCCGATCGAGAGCCTGCTTCGCCGTCCAGTAGTCATTGGCAACGACGGTGAGGCCGGATGGAATTTCGACGACGGCAAGCACGCCACGTTCGGCCTTGATCGCCGCTGCATCGAATGCCGCGAGCGATCCTCCTTGCGAAGGGGCCCGGCGGATGGCGGCCACCACCATGCCAGGCACTTTCACATCGATGCCGAAGATGGCTGATCCATCGACCTTCGGGGGTATGTCGACGCGCGGCTGCGGTTTGCCGATCAGGTCCGAGCTGCTTGCCGGCTTGATCTGGGGATCTTTCGGGACCTCAAGCCTCGCCGCGTCCGCAGCAACCGAGCCAAAGGTCAGCATCCGGCCTGTCGGATCATGGTGGATGCGGCCCTTGTCGACGCGAAGACTGGCGGCCGCAACATCCAGACGCGCCGCGGCTGCCTCGACGAGCATCTCGCGCGCGGCAGCGCCGACGGTCCGCATGATCGGGAAGAAGGTCGAGATCGATTCACTGTTGCCGGTGAACATCCACTGATATTGCGGATGCCGGTATGCGGGATCGAAATCGGACCATTCCAGCCTTACCCGCGACCAGTCGGCGCCGAGCTCGTCCGCGAGCGCCAGGGGAAGGGTGGTTTGGATGCCCTGTCCCATTTCCGACTGGGACAGCACTATCGTCACTTGATCGTCCGGATCGATGCGCAGCCAGGCATTCACGAATTTGTCCGGGGATGCGGCCTGCGCTTTCACGGTCAAGTTCGCCGATAAGACTAACGCGCCGGCCATGCCCAGGAACTGCCTTCGATCCAGTGATCCGGGCTTTGTGGCAACTGGGGTGCGCATCATGTTCAGCAATTCCCTTCCAAGCTCCACAGGCCATGGCAGTACCGGCGTCTAGCCATCGATCATAGGATTTGCCATTATTTGATCAACTGAAATCTCTAGATATGCGATATGAATGAAGTTGATATCGCTGAAACAGGTGATCGCGTGGCGAAGAGGAGATGCAGTTGATGCGCAAAGCCAATACCGATCGGCTGAAGCTGCGCCGGCTGGACTTCACCATGCTAGCAATCTTCCGCGATCTCGTACGGCTGCAGAAAACCACGCTTGTCGCGGCAGCGCTGGGCGTAAGTCAGTCCGCCGTCAGCCATGCGCTCGCGCGGCTGCGGGAGCTGTTCGACGATCCCCTGTTCATCAGGCGTCCGAACGGGCTGGAGCCGACGCCTCGCGCCTCACAGCTTCTTCCGCAGATTGAAATCATTCTTCGGCTTGCCCACGCGGCGCTCGACGTTCCCACGCATTTCGAACCTGAAACATCATCGCGCACCTTCAGGCTCGCGGGCAACGACCTGGTCGGCGCCGTGATTGCCCCTCCGCTGATAGGGATGCTGCGCGCCGAAGCACCTGGATGCCGGGTCGCGTTTCAATTCGCTGTCGGAGCCGAAAGCCTGAACGCCCTGCGCACGAACGAAATGGAGATGGCGATTGGGCGCTTCTGGGATTTGCCGGATGAATTCCAGGCGATGCCGGTCTTCGATGAGGACTTTGTCGTCGTGGTCAGGAAAGACCATCCCGTTGCGCACGGTCCGATATCGCTCGACCACTACCTGGCACTCGATCACGTGCTTGTCTCATTCAGAGGCGGCTTTCATGGCATGGTCGATCAGGCTTTGAAAAAGCGCCGGCTCCGGCGGCGGGTCGTCGCGAGCGTTCCAATGTTCATGACCGCCATGGGCGTTGTCGCGAATAGCGATCTCTCGTCAACGGTTCCGGCCAGACTCGCCGCCAAATACGCCAATCAATTCGGGCTTGCGGTGCTTGAACCGCCGCTCGCCGTCGATCCCTTCACGTTCACCCTCGTGCGGCATGTAAGATCGGCATCAGATATTGGCCTGGATTGGTTGTCGGAAAAGATAATCGAGTGCGCCGGCTTGCCGCGGACCGGCAGCACAATCAGGCAAGGCAAAGCGAATGGCGCTGACAGTGATAAACCCGATCAATGACAGGCGCCGGCGAAGTTCAGTTGCTTGACATGCGGCGCAGGTCAACGGACTAACCGCATGAACGCCCCTCAGCTCGCCAGCGCCTGATCCAGATCCGCAATCAGATCGTCACCATCCTCGATCCCGGCCGACAACCGCACCAGCGAATCGGAAATCCCGATCTCGGCCCGCTTTCCCGCCGGGATCGAGCCGTGCGTCATCAGCGCCGGGTGCTCGATCAGGCTTTCGACGCCGCCGAGGCTTTCGGCCAGCGTGAACAGTTGCGTGTGTTCGAGGAAGCGTTTTGTGCCGGCGAGGTCGCGGTCGAGCTCGACCGTGATCATGCCGCCGAAGGCGTGCATCTGCCGCCTGGCGATGGCGTGCTGCGGGTGGCTGGGGAGACCGGGATAGATGACGCGGCGGATGTCGGGACGGCTTTCCAGCCAGTGCGCGATCTTCTGGCCGTTCGACGAATGGCGCTCCATCCTGAGCGCCAGCGTCTTGAGGCCGCGCAGCGCGAGAAAGCTGTCGAACGGCCCGGAAATGGCGCCAATCGCGTTCTGCAGGAATTTCAGCCGGTCGGCCAGATCCTTGTTGTCGCCGACCACGGCGACGCCGCCGACCATGTCGGAATGGCCGTTGAGGTATTTCGTCGTCGAATGGACTGATATGTCGATGCCGACCTCCAGCGGCCGCTGCAGATAGGGGCTGCAGAAGGTGTTGTCGGCAACCGAGATTACGCCCTTGCGCTTGGCCAGCGCGGCGACCGCCTCGAGGTCGACGACACGCAGCAGCGGGTTCGTCGGCGTCTCGACCCAGAGCATTTTGGTTTCCGGGCGGATCGCCGCCTCGACCGCGGCCAGATCGGTGAAGTCGACGAAGTCGATCTGGAGGTTGGCCGAGCGCTTGCGCACCCGCTCGAGCAGCCGGAAGGTGCCGCCATAGATGTCGTCGGTGGCGACGACATGGGCGCCGGAATCGAGCAGTTCGAAAATGGTGGCGATCGCCGCCAGCCCCGAGGCGAAGGCGAAGGCGGCTGCGCCGCTTTCGAGGTCGGCCACGGCGCGCTCGAAGGCAAAGCGGGTCGGGTTCTGGCTGCGGGCATATTCAAAACCCTTGTGCACGCCCGGGCTCTGCTGGCCATAGGTCGAGGTCGCATAGATCGGCACCATCACCGCACCCGTCGTCGGGTCGTGGCTCTGGCCGCCATGGATCGTGCGCGTCGAGAAGGCCAGGCGATTCCTGCCCGATACGGTGGCTTTGATGGTCATCGGGCGCGCCTCAGATGGTTGATCAGGTCGATGCGGGTTATCAGGCCAATGAATTCGTCGCCATCGAAGACGATGGCGACTTCGTTGCGGTCGAACACCGGCAGCAGCGCGTCCAGCGTCTGGCTGGCCTGCAGCGTGTGCAAATTGGAGGTCATCGCCGTGCGGACCGGGGCCTTAAAACGGTCCCAGCGGCTGTCATAGGGGCCTTCGACGTGGGCGAGGATATCGCTTTCGTCGACGATGCCGACCAGCTTGCCGTCGTCCAGCACCGGCAGTTGCGAGACATCCGAACGGCGCATGCGGCCATAGGCGTTGAGCAGGCTTTCGTCCGGGCCGACAGACACGATGTCGCCGGTGCGTAGCGTGCGCATCACCAGATCGCGCAGATCGCCATGCTGCTCCTGCTCGGCCAACCCTTGCTCGGCCAGCCAGAAGTCGTCGAATACTTTCGACAGGTACTTGTTGCCGCTGTCGCAGACGAAGGTGACGACCCGTTTCGGCACGGTCTGCTCGCGGCAATAGCGAAGCGCGGTCGAAAGCAGCGTGCCGGACGACGAGCCGGCGAGGATGCCTTCCCGCGAAAGCAGGTCGCGCACGGCCAGCATGCTCTGCTTGTCGGTGATGGAGTAGGCCTTCTTGACCAGAGACAGATCGGCATTGGGCGGGACGAAATCCTCGCCGATACCTTCCACGGTCCAGCTTCCGGCCTCTATCATCTTGCCGGTCTTGATCAAGGGCGCCAGCACCGAGCCGACCGGATCGGCGAGAATCATCTCGGTCTTCGGCGAGACCTTTGCGAAATAGCGGCCAAGCCCGGTCAGCGTGCCGCCGGAGCCGACGCCGACGACCACGGCATCGACGTCGCCATCGAGCTGTTGAAAGATTTCCGGACCGGTCGTGGTTTCATGGGCGAGCGGATTGGCCGGGTTGGCGAACTGGTTGGCATAGAAGGCGCCGGGCAGCTCGGCGGCGATCTTTTCGGCCATGTCCTGGTAGTATTCCGCATGGCCCTTGCCGACGTCGGAACGGGTCATGCGCACTTCTGCGCCGAGCGCGCGCAGATGCTGGATCTTTTCGCGCGACATCTTGTCGGGCACGACGAGAATGATGCGGTAGCCCTTGGGGATGCCGACCTGGGCGAGGCCAAGACCGGTGTTGCCGGCGGTCGCCTCGACGATGGTGCCGCCGCGCTTCAGCTTGCCCTGCTTTTCGGCGGCGGCAATCATCGACAGCGCGATGCGGTCCTTGATCGAGCCGCCGGGGTTCTGGCTTTCGAGCTTGATGAACAGCCGGCACTTGCCGATGTCGAATTTGGTCAGCTCGACGACCGGCGTCTGCCCGATCAGCTCAAGAACTGATGCATAGGGCGGACGCAGGCGGGACATTGCCCTGTCTGAGGATGGGGCCTCGTCCGAATGGGCACTGCCCGAGGGGGAACTGTCGGGTGCGGCGATCTTATGCTTGCTCATATCAGATGCTCCATGGTCAAGCGACCGCCTTGGGCAGGCTGTCAGCCTATCTTCTTTTCCAGCCGTTTGCAGTCTGAAAGAAGATAGATCGTGCCAATCCATTGGCCAGACGGGGAATGGGATTCCGGCTTTCGCTGCCGGTGGTCCCAACCCAAATGCCTTCTGCCTGCAACGATCCTTCCCACCCCCCCTCTGGCCTGCCGGCCATCTCCCCCGCAAGGGGGGGAGATTGAGCGCTCGGCTGCTTTCGCCAATCATCACCGTCGCAAGAGTGCGCGTGGCATCGGAACTGCCGATCTCCCCCCTTGCGGCCCTTGCGGGGGAGATGGCCGGCAGGCCAGAGGGGGGTGCTGACCCATAGGCGCTAACTTAGGGCATGAGCGTTATCCTTGCTGCGGCGGATTGGCTTTTTCGTCGCCTCGGTGGATCGC
>NZ_JBVVPW010000026.1:0-106362 GCF_055811385.1 Mesorhizobium sp. WSM4849 | reverse complement strand
ATGGTCGTCGGAGACGACAAACTCGACGCCGGCGAGCCCGCGCTGCTTGAGCCCTGCCACGAACGCGCGCCAGCTCGAATGGCTTTCCCGGTTGGCCAGTTCGACACCGAGCACCTGGCGCCGGCCCTCCCAGTCGACCCCGATCGCCACCAAGACCGCCTGGCTGGCGATCACGCCGGCCTCGCGCGCCCGCTCGTAGCGCGCGTCCAGAATGAGATAGGGATAAGGTTCGGCAAGCCGCCGCTCAAAGAACGCCTTCAGCGCTTCATCCAGCCGCGCCGTCGCCTGGCTCACCGTCGAGGCCGAGAAGGAATGGCCGCACAGCTCCTCGGTGATCGCCTTGACCTTCCGGGTCGACACGCCTTGCACGTACATCTCGACCAGCGCCGACACCAATGCCTTCTCCGAGCGCTGGTAGCGCTCAAACAACTCCGTCGAGAACCGGCCGGCCCGATCTTGCGGAACCCGAAGCTCCAGCACGCCAACCCGCGTCACAAGCTTGCGTTCGTAATAGCCGGACCGGTAACCAACCCGCTCCGTCGTCCGCTCGCCCTTCTCGGCCCCGATCGCCTCCGTCATCTCGGCTTCCAAAGTCTCCTGCACCACAGTCTGCAAAACTCTGCGGAAGCCGTCCTCATCCGACAACAGCAACGCTTTCAACCCGCCTCTGCTCAGTCTAACGTCTCGCTTGGTCATGGCACTCCCCTTCCACGGGAATCGGTGGTCGTAACATCACCAGCGTGCCATGGCCGCCCCTCGCCTCAGAGCAAGGGCCGTTCTCTCTCCAAAGCTTTTTGCAGAACCTTCAGGACACTATCGCACCAGATCGCAGCACCCAGAAGATGCCGTTCAGCATGCGCCGCAATGCGAGTGGTCGGATTAGTGCTGTTGGCAGCCTATGACCGAGGAAGCACATCCTGCCATTCCGGATGACGGTCGATCTGCGCTTTTGCGAACGGACAAAGCGGAATGATATTGACCCCTTCGCGTCGTGCATCCTCGACTGCCTGGCGCACCATTTGCTCGCCGACCTTTCGGCCGCGCAAGGCTGCTGGAACTTCTGTATGGTCGATGATGATCAGTCCCTCGCCGGCGCGGCTATAAGTCATCTCGGCTTCGACGCCATCGATGACCATCCGGTAGCGTCCCTTGGATGCGCCGTCCGCCCGTTCAACCTTTTCGTCGGTCGATGAAGGGGCCTTCTTCGGCAGCTCGGCGTGTGGCGGCCGCACCTGCCCCGGCCGCCCTTGCATGCACTCCAGCAGATCGCGGTCCCATCCCCCGAGATCGGCGGCGGCCTCGTAGGTCGAGACGAGAAACGCCAATAGGGTCTCGTCGCCATCGGCCGCCGACTGCACGGCATCGTAGGGCAGGATGAATTCCGACAGGCCGTCATGCCAAAACGCGGCATCCGGCCTGACCGATGCGCCTCGAAAGCCGTTCGGCGTCGGATAGGCGTAAGCGTAGAAGGCGGGATAATCGATGCCGCCGCCGCCCGGCCAGAAGCCTGCCGAGGAGACCTCGCGGTCGTAGGCCTCCTGCGTCACTTCGTCCGGCAATGCCGGAATGCCGCCCGGATGGAGAGGAGCACGCCTCCCTGAGAAGCGCGTGACGGCCAGATCGAGAGCGCCCCAGAACAGGTGAACCGGGCTGGATTTGCCGAGAAAGGAGGTCCGGAACGTTTTGAAGACCCTGTCGACCGCAATCGACGCGTGATGGAAGCGTTGAACGGCGTCGCGATCATAGGGCCGGTCGCGATGATCTTCGGCGAAGGGTACCGGGTTCGGCACTTCGTTCGGTTGGCCGTTGAAGGTCGGCGTGCCGCCGAGTTCGGAAACCAGCCGGACGAAACTGGCGTGGAACGCTGCGACCGTAGTCGGCCCGAGCGCAAAGGACGCCTTGCGGCCGTCGCCGCTCGTGCCCACGACCATGTGGTCTCGAAGGTCGAACAGGATATCGATGCCAGGGCCGTCGGGGATCGGCGAGGATGTCAGGCCACGAGGCGTGACGTAGAAAGTCGCGTTCCAGGAATGGTTGAGCCACGGGGTATGAGCCAGCCGATACTTGCCGGCGATCTGCAAGTATAGATGCAGTGCGGAACACGTCTCGCGCCAACTGAGGTAGTCGAGGTGGGGCCACTTGTTGCTCATTTTCGCTGTCTCCATCCTGCATTCAATCGGCACGCGAGATCGTTCTTGTCGTCCTCGACCGCCCGAGCAGCGTCCGCGCGATCACCTTATCAGCGCCGGTCAGTCCCGAAGAGAAATATGCGGTCATCGATCGGGAGATCGAAGCGTCCCATGCCCCAGTTCTCAGCGCGCCATTCGACCTTTGGCCTCTTCGATTCGCTCCCGGGACGAGGCGACGAAGTTCCACCAGATATAGCGCGGTCCGCTGAGCGTTGCGCCGCCGAGGATTATCAGTTGCGCGCCTTGGCGGCCGGCCGCGACCGTGATCCTGTCGCCCGGGCGAAGACCATCATCTGAGGTGCCTCGTAATCCTGGCCGGCGATCGGTATCGAGCCTTCGACGATGTAGATGCCTCGCCGAACCTCGAAACCGCCAAGGTCGCGGAAACGCGGAACGATGAGGGTTTCGATTCGCGTCGAGGCCAACCTCATCGGGGCAGCCTCGCCCCTCGCCGATGAGAAGGCGCATGCCCGGTCTCCGCCAATCTGCACAGCGTGAGCGGGTCGAACGTGCAGGCAATAATGCCGCCGAGGCCGGTGGCCCGCAGGCGAGCGCGTCGTCTGCCAAGGCTTCGCGGATGTCAGTGCTTTAACGGTCGAGACCCCAGAGGTGGGGATTTCGTTCGAAATGCTTGATCAGCATTTCGGTGACTGTGCGTATCTTGCGTGCCGGGTGCTGCCCCGGCGGTCGGATGACATATGCACCCGCCGGCGGTGGCGGATAGCGTGACATGATCGGAACGAGCGCGCCGGAGGCCACATAGTCATAGGTGATGCAATCGGGGAGCCAGGCGATGCCGAGTCCTGCTGCTGCGGCGGCGGCGAGCGCCGTAGCGTTGTCGGCCTTGAACCTGCCCTGCGGCTGAACCGTGACGATCTTGTCGCCATCCATGAGTTGCCAGGCTTCGGTTCCCTGCATGAGGGACTGATGGGCAGCGAGCTCAGCCGGCGTCTCAGGGGAACCGTGCGCACTGATATAGTCCGGGCTGGCGACCAGTTTCCCATAGATCGGCCCGACACGTCTCGCGATCAGGTTGGAATCCTGAAGGTAGCCAACCCGGATCGCACAATCAAAACCTTCGGTGATGAGATCGACGAAGCGATCGCTGTAGGAGGCATGGATGTGGAGGTGCGGGTGGTGTCGCGCCATGTCCGCGAGCACGGGGGCGAAGTGAGTCGGGCCGAAAGAAAGCGGCATGGCAACTCTCAGGCGGCCGCGCAGCTCACCTGTCGGGAGGATCGTTTCCCTGGCTGTGTCGATCTCGGCGCTGGCTCGGGCCGCATGGTCCCTGAACGTGATCCCTGCTTCCGTAAGCGCTGCCCCGCGTGTCGTTCGTGCAAGCAGTTGGACGCCAAGCTCCGCTTCGACCCGAAAGAGTCGCCGGCTGACGATTGACTTGGAGACGCCGAGCCGGCGCGCGGCGGCCGATACGCCCCCTGCATCGGCCACTGCGACGAATGTTTGTAGATCTTCGATGTCCAATTCGGCGTTCCTCGTTTCGCGACACAGCTTGCCCGACTATGGCACTACCGCATCGCCAAAAGGAACAGCAAATTGCGTCCAGGCAACGTCGCCCGCTGGCGCATGTCTCCCGTGAACCCATTGCCGTCCATAGCGGCAGAGAAAGGAAGTTTTGATGACCCCTCGTAACGGCCTCGATTCGCTTCTTCGTCCCGAAGATTCGGTCCTCGTTCTGATCGATCACCAACCTTATCAACTCGCGAACCTGAACAGCCACGATCCGCATATGGTGGTCAACAACACGACCGCGCTGGCGAAGCTAGCAAAAGCCTTCAATGTTCCGACCATTCTCACCAGCGTGATCGCGGCGCGCGGTGGACTTCTCTTTAAGCAGATCACCGACGTATTTCCGGACCAGGAAGTCATCGATCGCACCTGGGTGAACACCTGGCAGGACGAGAATGTGGTGAACGTCGTCAAGGCGACCGGCCGCAAGCAACTGATCATCGCCGGCCTGTGGACCGAGGTCTGCGTCGCAATGCCTGTCATCCAGGCCGCCGGCGAAGGCTGGGACGTGACCGTGATCACCGACGCGTCGGGCGGGATTTCGAAGGAGTCTCACGAAGTTGCCATCCAGCGCATGGCCGCGGCCGGCGCGAACGTGATGACCGTGATGGCGCTCGCTGGCGAATGGCAACGCGATTGGGCGCGCACCGAGCATGTCGAGGAGCTGACCGAGATTCTCATCCAGCACTTCGGCGGCAGCGGCATCGCGTACCTCTGGGAACAGCAGCTGCTCAACACGCCGGTGCCGAGCGCCGCGAGCTAATCTGAATAGGGATGAAGAGCATTCAGAACGATGCGTCGCAAGGAAGTTGAACACGCATCGTGCCTCGTCATCCCACGGCACTTGCCATTCAGATATAGAAGCGATGAACGGAAAAGCTGCACCCGCTGGGCCCGGCTGGCCTGAAATCATCGCTTGCCCCGTCTGCCTGACCGTACTGGCTATCGGCGGGGGTGACGGCCTGGTTCGGCTGGATCTTGACCCGGTGGTGCTCGGCTTGATTCTGACGGCGCTTTCAGGCGTTGGCGGCATGGCTGGCTTTTTCGCGGCCTTCCTGCTGCGCATCCGGTCCTGGACGGCCTTCGGCGTGCGTCGCACGACCTAGCGCTGGATCGTGATCGGTGCCGGGGTCGGCGTCGTCGCCTTCTTCGCGAAACTGGCTCTCATGGTCCTTACAAGTGCGGCCACATGATCAAGTTCAGGATCATGGCGGAAAGTGCCTATCGGTTTGTTGAGTAGCAACGGCTGGATCACGCGCCATTCGAAGTCAGTCAGGTAATATCGGCTCATGGTGAGCCCTGAATCAGAATCCGGCGCGATGTGAAAGCAGCCAGTCGGCAACGCCCCCAATTCAGCTGTTCCGAGCTGGCCGCGCCAAACCCATAAGCGGTCAATCACAATTTAAGGTGATGGCAGCTACGCCCCTTGGCCGTCGATCGTCTGGAGCGCGCCGCTTCCCCAAGACCTCCCATTTCGACAAGCCTAGTTGACGGGAAAGAGCGGATCGATCGTCATTGTCTGCTCTCCGGCGCGTAATGGAGGATGACAACACCTGACTTGAGCGTCTTCGTCTCCAGATGCTTCAGGGGTATCCGGTTCGGGCCGCCCTTGAAGAGCGGCGTGCCTCTCCCGAGAATGACGGGGTTGATCCCGAGGTGATACTCGTCGATCAGGCCGTGCTCCATCAGGGTCGCCGTCAGGTCGGCGCTGCCGAACACGAAGATGTCTCCGCCGTCCCTGGTCTTCAGCTTGGAGACTTCTTCCGCGACATTGCCGTTGAAGAGCTTCGTGTTGTTCCAGTCGGCGCTTTTCAGCGTGCGCGAGAAGACCACCTTCTCGATCTTGTTCATGAAGTCCGCGATCCAGCCTTGCTCGGACGGCCAATAGGCTGCCATGAGCTCGTAGGTCACGCGGCCGAAGATCAGCGTGTCGGCCTTTTCCTGGGTCTCACGAATGTTGTTCTCGAGTTCTTCTTCGAAGACGAACCAGCTGATGTCCCTGTCCGGACCTTCGAAGAAGCCGTCGACGGTCACCATGTCCCATATGATCAGTTTTCTCATAGAACCCTTCTCTTCGTGTATCCCTTTGTGAATTCTCGGCCCCATCCCGCCAAAGCGGAAGCGCATGTTGGTGATCTGCCCCGCTTCCGAGACCTCGGTCTTCTCCAGCCTGACCGGCTCCATGCCCTCCTGACTGAAGAGGCGGATGCCGTCGCCGATGAGGACGGGCGCGACATGGATGGGGACCTCGTCCATAACCTAATTCGGGCCGACGGGAAGTCGCAGCATTTCAGCGGGATGAGACGAAGCGTTCCAGTTTGCCCAGAGTTTGCAGTCCCAGTTCCACGGCACCGAAGCCCTTCGCCTCCTGGAACTCGGCAGCCGTGCTGAATACCATGCCCAGCGTTACCTTCGTTGCCCCGTCCTGATCCTCGAACGAGGCCCAGGCGTCGGCATGTTTCGGCCCGTTTTCGCCCCAATGCAGCGTATAGCCGATCCTCTCCTCGGGCCGGACCTCGTTATAGAGATGGTGGTTCGGGAAGACCGTGCCGTCAGGCGCGATCATGTCGAATACCCACTCGCCGCCCGCTCGCAAGTCGATCCTCTTCGTTCGACAGGAGAAGCCTTCCGGCCCCCACCATTGCGGCAGCGTTTCAGGGTTCATCCACGCGCCCCACACGATGGACCGCGGCGCCTGGATTACCCGCTGCAGCACCATGGTCCGTTCGGCCGCGCCCGCGAGGTTGTCCAGGCCGGCACCGAAGCCTGCCCGGTAGCCTGCCTCCATGTCCTGCGCCAGCGATGAAAGCTGCACCGTCACGACCAGCCGGCTGCGCTCGTGCGTTCCCGAGATATCCGCCGTCACCAGCGCGATCGATTGCGTCACGCCTTCGGATGAGATCACCTCGTAGTTCACGCTGCACAGCGCCGGCTGCAACGCCAGCCAGCCGCACTCGCAGCGGATGTCCGGATGGCCCTCTACCTTGCAGAGCGAGACCTCGCGTCCACCCACCCTGGTATCGGCCTCCAGGAACTCCACGGTGACCGAGGGCGATGGCGCAGCCCAGATCGCCCGCGCGGCCGGCGCCGTCCATGCCTCCCACAGCACGGCCAATGGCGCGGCCACGTCCCGTTCGAAGGTGAGCGTCGCAAAGCGGCCCTTCCTATCATCAGGCGCCGCACGGGTCGCACTGTTTGTAACGAGGTTCTGTGTCATTCTTCGCTTTCCTTCATCACATTCATCACAAATGCATCCAACCGGTCGAGCCGAGCCTCCCAGATGGCGCGCTGTTCATCGAGCCATGTCCGCACCGGATCCAGGGCCTCGGGTACGATGGCGCAGGTGCGTATCCGCCCGTCCTTGGACGTGGTGATCAACCCTGCCTCCTCCAGCACGGAAAGGTGCCGCATCACCGTGGGCAGCCGTAGTCCCGTGGGGCCAGCCAAATCCGTCACCCGCGCAGGTGTTTCGGCGAGCCTGGTCAGGATCGACCGGCGGGTCGGATCAGCGAGCGCATGGAAGAGCAGCGAGAGAGCAGGATCATGCTTAGCCATGTCGCTAACTATCGCCCAATCTGCCGGTGGCGCAAGCGAAAACTTCGTCAAGTCGCTAAGTATTTTTTGCCCAACGCGCCGAGTTCTTGGAGCAGGCGGCTTCCGTTGCCGAGTCCGCTGGGAAGTTGCTCGCAGCGATGCGAGCGCAGGCCGATGCCTGCAATCGAAGACAAATTCCTGAAGCCGCCAGTCCGCTTCCCACCAATCTCAGCCGTACGCGTTTTATGGGTTCACGGCAGAAGGCAGCGGGGCGCGGCGGGCAGAAAGTCGGCCACCTCACCGAAGCGCTTCACGCGGCCTGCAAGAATGGCCGCTGACCTGTTCCAGCCACCGCTATCTTATTGTTGGACCATGATCTTCTTTGAAAAGGCGTTCGCCCTTTGTGAAGTCATGCTCTACTTCTAGGGGACGGCATGAGGGCAACGATTCTGGAAGAACGCAGCATTTGAAGTCGGGGAAGCATCCATGATCGACGACGAGCCGGACAGCGAACGCGTCTCGGCGCTGGCGCCGTTCCGGCACGGCATTTTCCGCGCCGTATGGTCCGCCAGTCTGGTCTCGAATTTCGGTGGCTTGATCCAGGGCGTCGGCGCCGCCTGGATGATGACCACGATCGCCACCTCGTCCTATCAGGTTGCGCTGGTCCAGGCGTCGACCACTTTGCCGATCATGCTGTTTGCGCTCGTTGCCGGCGCCATCGCCGACAGCTTCAATCGGCGCAAGGTCATGCTGATTGCCCAGATCTTCATGCTGGTCGTCTCGGTTCTGTTGACCGTGTTCACCTATCTCGGCTTGATGACGCCGTGGACGCTGCTCGCCTTCGCCTTCCTGATCAACAGCGGCACGGCGCTTTACAACCCGTCATGGCAGGCTTCTGTCGGTGACATGGTGCCGCGCGCCAAGCTGCCTGCGGCCGTCGCGCTCAACTCCTTGGGCTTCAACCTGACGCGCAGCGTCGGCCCGGCGATCGGCGGCATCATCGTTGCCGCCGCAGGTGCTGCAGCGGCTTTTGCCGCCAACGCTTTGAGTTATGTCGGGCTCCTCATCGTGCTTGCCCGCTGGAAGCCGGATCTGCCGGCCTCGACACTGCCGCGCGAGACGCTGGGCGCGGCGATGGGCGCCGGCCTGCGCTACGTCGCCATGTCGCCCAATATCGGCAAGGTGCTGGTCAGGGGTGCGGCTTTCGGCTTCAGCGCCGGCGCGGTTCTGGCGCTGCTGCCGCTGGTGGCGCGCGATGTCGTCAAGGGCGATGCCTTGACCTACGGCATCATGCTCGGTGCGTTCGGTATCGGTGCAGTAGGCGGCGCGCTGATCAGCGTCCGGCTGAGGCAGATCCTGTCCAGCGAGGCGATGGTGCGCATGGCATTCGCCGGCTTCGCGCTCTGCGCCTTCAATGCCGCCGTCAGCGACCACGCCTGGCAGACGTCGCTCGGGCTGTTCATCGGCGGCGCCTGCTGGGTGATCGCGCTGTCGCATTTCAACGTCACCGTGCAGATGTCGACGCCGCGCTGGGTGGTCGGCCGGGTGCTCTCGGTCTATCAGACGGCGACCTTCGGCGGCATCGCGCTCGGCAGCTGGATTTGGGGTGTCGTCGCCGATGCGCATGGCGCCGAATTCGCGCTGATCGCGGCCGCTGTCGCGATGCTGGCGGGCGGCGCGGTTGGCCTTTTGTTGCCGTTGCCGCAGCAGGCGGTGCTCAACCTCGATCCGCTGAACCGTTTCAAGGAGCCGCATCTTGCGCTCGACCTAAAACTGCGCAGCGGCCCCATCGCCATCATGATCGAGTACATTATCCGCGAGGAGGACGTGCCGGAATTCCTAGCCACCATGGCTGAACGCGGCCGCATCCGCCGCCGTGACGGCGCCCGCAACTGGACGCTGGCGCGCGATCTCGAAAATCCCGCAATATGGATCGAGCACTATCACACGCCGACATGGCTCGAATACATCCGCCACAACAAGCGGGCCACCCATGCCGACGCTGTAATCGGCGAGCGCGTACGGGCGCTGCACAGCGGCGACGAGCCGCCGCGCGTCCGTCGCATGATCGAGCGTCCGACAACCGCCGGCACCACGATCGTCATGCCGAAAGGACCGATCGAGCATTAGGCCGTGCCGGTGTGTCCAGTTGGATGAACACATGACGCTCCAATCCATGCGCCAAGCTGATGGGTAACACCGTACACTAGTCGGCGCAGCCCCCACCCACGCCTTAGGATGCAGCGCGCAGGCTCGTACGGACGCGCCGCCTGCTTGTGGCGCGGGTCTTCTCCGCCACGACACCGGTGATCTCGACCACGCCGTTCTCATGCGGCCTGGCGTTTGTGACCTTGTGGAGACGCTCATAGGGCAACAGTTCCTTGACCCGAGCATCGAGCAACGCGACTTCGGCTCGCAGATCCTCGCATTCCTGCCTCTGGACATCGAGCTGTATCTGTTCGGATGCCTGCTGCAGGGAAAGCTGCGAAAAATTCGCGCTCACCGTCGAGAGGTGCATCTTGTCGTTTTCGTTCTCCTTTCTGAGAGCGGACAACCTTTCCTCCGCAATTTGCTTTTCGGCCACAGCGTCGCTGCATTGAGCCTTGAGATTGGCGATCTCGCTGGCGGCTTGACTGTTCTCGTTCGAGGCAACTTCCAATCGTGATTGGAGGTTGCGAATTTCAGAACGCAGGCCGCCGATCTCCGTGAAACTGCGCGTACGCTCGGCTTCCCTGTCACCTTCCATGATACGGGCCGCTTCCGTCATTTCCGACAGCTTCGCTTGCGCGACATCGAGCGATTTCTGCAGCCGCATTTCCTCTTTCTCGCTCTTGCCAAGCGCAGCCAGCAGTTCCGAAAGTCGCGCCGCGTCATTGGCATGAATCGTCGAGAGTTCATCCAGCCTGTGCCGCGCCTCAGCTTCCCGTTTCAGCGCCTTGTCGAGATCGATCGACAGGCTGACATGTTTTTCCCTCAGTATCTCGTTCTCGCGTGCGCATCTGTTGGCCTCGGCCGTTCTGGCCGAAAGCGTCTTGACGAGGTCGCCGAACTCCGCTTCGCGTTCTGCGCTCGCATTGCCTGCCCTGACGAGTTCCAGCCTTGCTGCAGCCAGCGCACCGCGAAGTGCCTCCTTGTCGTCGACCAGGCTTATCTCGCGCTGCTGCAGGGCCTCGACAGCGCTT
This sequence comes from Mesorhizobium sp. WSM4849, assembly GCF_055811385.1. NCBI lineage: Bacteria > Pseudomonadati > Pseudomonadota > Alphaproteobacteria > Hyphomicrobiales > Phyllobacteriaceae > Mesorhizobium > Mesorhizobium sp. WSM4849. The sequence continues at coordinate 95,930 of NZ_JBVVPW010000026.1, read as the reverse complement.
TCACCTTCGCGCTGCTTTCTGGTCGCGTCGTGGAGCTGCTCCGACAGCACTCTTTGCTGTGTGGTCAGGCTGACATTTGCCAGTTCCAGCTCGTTGGCGCGAAGAATGTCCCCGTGAAGCAGCTTCAGGAATTCGCCTGTCAGATGATGCGAGGTCGCGATTTCCGACAGTTTCGTGTTGATCTCCTCCAGATACTCCCGTGCATCGTCAAAGAGCCCATCAACGGCATTTAACGCAGCCAGTCGGGTTTGTGTATGGGAAGTCAGCCGTAATGCGATCTCGGGAGTATCCGCATCGTCCTCAGGCTGAGAGTTGTCATTCTTTGCCGCGAGATTCTCATCCGGGACGTCATTCAACGGCGATTGGTAGTCTAGGTTCAGACACTCATCGAATGCATCCGCCAAATCGGCTTCGAGCTCCTTGAATGCTCTGTCCACCTTCTCGGCACGCTTGATCAGACTTTTGATTCTCATGACTGAACGTCCCCCCCTTCTAGCGCCACCACGGAGTCTTGATCCTCGCCTGCCGGATACGGGTTCATCCTACCTCCCCTGACGCGGTCGCCGCGTGAGACGACCGCTCTTGAACCTGCTGTCATGGTCCCGTTTACACCACCCTGAGCGCAAGAGGCCGAGTCCACGCTAGGGACAGGCTTGGCCACTGTCCTCGTCTGTTTGAATGATGCAAACTGTAACTGCCCTGATTGCCGCCGGCTTTCGGGCAAACAACAACCTCCGGAGGAACGTCCGCCGGAGTTCAAGACCTTGGGTACCGACAGCTACTGACCGCGCATCCGCGATCATCGTCGTGCCGCTATCGGGAGAGGACGCGAATGCGGCTCTGAAACTCACCCCGATCGACATAGCATCCCCGCAGATGTCTCAGCCCGTGTTTGGGTTGAACGATTGGCGGCCGTGAAGCACCCGGCGATTGTCGAAGACCGCCATTTCGCCGGCCTTGAGGGCGGTAGACTTCTGATAGAGCGTTCGCGGATGTTGCTGGAGCTGAATGACGAAATATTCGCGACCTTGCACGCGCGGGGCACGCACGGTTCGGTCCGCCTCGGGGCTCCCGAAGCCTACGCGCATCTCTTTGTGCCACAGGTTCTCGCCCGTTTCGCGGCGACCAACCCCACAATGACAATCGAACTTTCTCATGCGCCGTCGTGCCAGCTCGTACCCCAGCTCAAGGCAGGTAACATCGATTTGCTGCTCTGTGTCGGGGGCCACGAGCCACGCCAGTGGCCGGTCTCCGAATTGTGGCGCGGTCCGTTGAAGTGGATCATGTCCGCACAGCATTCGGCCCATTTGCAAGACCGCTCCCGTTGGCCCTTTCTCCAGGGGACTGTCCATGGCTGCCACCATGGCTGGATGGGTATTTGTGGCGCGGCACCGCTCTTCGCGCTCTTGAACGAGCCGGCCGGCGTTACAAAATCGTGTCTACGGCCACAACAGTCGAAGGTCAGCAGGCTGCTGCCTTGGCGGGTCTCGCCGTGGTGATCTTGCCGGAAGCAACGCTGGTGCCCGGACTGCGGGCTGTAGGGAGCGACGAGGGCCTGCCCGACCTGCCGGAGACTGCCGTCTTGTTAGTCAAGGCACGGGAGGCTCGCCAGCCCGAAACAGACACGCTTGCTACAGTGATCATGGATACATTCGAAACGATAAGGGCCGCCGCACGACGAGAACCTGTTGGGCAGCCGAAATCCTCGTAAAACAGGTAATGCCCTGCGCGACCTTATCTCTCCAGCCACGCAAACGCGCACCGGGCAGCATCGACGGGGCAGCTTCGCTGCGGCGATAAAACCCATTCTCATCTCGGGGAACCGCGTTGACGTAAACGTCAACCCAAAGCTATATGCGCCAGCGACCGTGATCGCGAAATGGGCAAGACGGCGACTTCGGCCAGACCGAAGTGCCAATCTGCGACAAACGCAACGAGACGAGGAGAACGGCCATGGGCGTTCAGGAAATTGCCGACAAGATCAGTGCGCGCGTGGCGAGTGCCGGGTTCGATCGTTCGGTGAAATTCGATACCGGCGGCGACGGTGTCATTGTCATCGACGGCGCCACCATCTCGACCACCGACGCGCCGGCCGACTGCACCATAAAGCTTTCGCTCGACGACCTGGAGTCGCTGATATCAGGCGATCTCAACCCGACCATGGCGTTCATGTCCGGCAAGATAAAGGTCGAAGGCGACATGAGCGTCGCCATGGCGCTGAGCCAGTTGATCGGCTGATCCAACCAATCGGGATGGAAACAAGCCGCCGCCCGATGGGCGGCGGCTTGTTTCCGATCCGTCAGGCCGCGAGCGGCAGTCGCTGTGACTTCAGCTTGCGCCCCGTCGCCTTCAGCGTGCCCTGCGCGCCGGCGAGTACGCCTTCCACCAGCTCCAGCGCCAACAGGCGGTGCCGCTCATAAGGGCCCGGCATGGCAAGCGAGCCGGTTTTTTCCGCCGAGAACCCGAAGCGCTCATAATAGGGCGCGTCGCCGACCAAAAGGATCGCGGCGTGACCGAGACGCGCGGCTTCAGTGATCGCATGGCGCATCAGCGCCGAGCCGATGCCGGCATTCTTGATTGTGGGATCGACGGCGAGCGGGCCAAGCAAAAGGGCTGCCCGACCGCCCTCGCCCAGCACCACGTCCCAGAGCCGTACGGTGCCGGTGACGGCACCCGTCGCATCACGTGTGACAAAGGCCAGGCCTTCCGAAGGCCGGCGGCCGCGCCGCAGCTTTTCCGACGATTTTTTCCGGCGCTTCGGCCCCATGGCGCGATCGAGCAAAGCCTCGCGCGCCGAAACGTCAGCAGCGGTTTCGGCGGCGATGACGAAAGCGCCAGCAATCTCCCCCCTCGAGGGGGAGATGTCGCCAAGGGCGACAGAGGGGGTCGCCGCGCGTGAAGCGCCGGCCCCACACAGTCCGAGAGAGGTCGCGACAGCTGAGCCGACCCTCTCTGGCCGCTTTGCGGCCATCTCCCCCACAAGGGGGGAAATTTGCCGGCTCACGCCGCCCTCAACAATGAAATCCAAAACGTCCATTTCCGCGATCCTTCACGAGCGGATTGTTCCACAGGCGAACCGAAGCGGGCGATCTCGTCGCCCGCACCGGGTGATCTGACCGGCTCTTGCGAGCCGTCAGATCACGTAGGATCGGAGAGGCTCAAAGCCGTTGAAGGCGACCGAGGCGTAGGTCGTCGTGTAAGCGCCGGTGCCCTCGATCAGCACCTCGTCGCCGATGGTCAGCGACAGGGGCAGCGGATACGGCGTCTTCTCGTACATCACGTCGGCCGAATCGCAGGTCGGGCCGGCGAGCACGCACGGAGCAGTCTCGGTGCCGTCATGCGCGGTCACGATCGGGTAGCGGATCGCCTCGTCCATCGTCTCGGCGAGACCGCCGAACTTGCCGATGTCGAGGAAGACCCAGCGCACATTGTCGTTGTCGGCCTTCTTCGAGATCAGCACGACTTCCGATTTGATGACGCCGGCATTGCCGACCATGCCACGGCCCGGTTCGATGATCGTCTCGGGAATCGCGTTGCCGAAATGCTTGCGCAGTGCCGAGAAGATCGCCTGGCCATAGGCCTGTGCCACCGGCACATCCCTGAGGTAACGGGTCGGGAAGCCGCCGCCCATATTGACCATCTTGAGCACAATGCCTTCCTCGGCGAGCGTCGCGAACACCTTTTTGGCGTCACCGAGGGCGCGGTCCCAAGCGGTCAGGTCGGTCTGCTGCGAGCCGACATGAAACGACACGCCATAGGCGTCGAGGCCGAGCGTCCTGGCATGGCGCAGCACGTCGACCGCCATCGCCGGCACGCAGCCGAACTTGCGCGACAGCGGCCATTCGGCGCCTTCGCCGTCGGTCAGCACGCGGCAGAACACACGGGCGCCGGATGCAACGCGGGCGATCTTCTCGACCTCCTCGACGCAGTCCACCGCGAACAGCCGGATGCCGAGCTGATAGGCGCGCTGGATGTCGCGCTCCTTCTTGATGGTGTTGCCGAAGGAGATGCGGTCCGCCGGCGCACCGGCGTCCATCGCCATCTCGACTTCGGCAACGGAAGCGGTGTCGAAGGACGAGCCCATCGCAGCAAGCAGGCGCAGGATTTCCGGCGCCGGATTTGCTTTCACCGCATAGTAGATTTTCGAATCGGGAAGCGCCTTCTCGAAGGCGCGGAAATTGTCGCGCACGACGTCGAGATCGACGACGAGGCAAGGGCCGTTCGGACGTCGGGTGGCGAGGAAGTCAAGGATGCGCTGGGTAGCCATCGGGGTCTCTCCATCAGCGCCTTTCGGCGCGCACAAAGGCTGCGGGACGCGGGTCATCGACCTCGCGAACACGCGGTGGACAAAGGCGGGACGTCAATCCATGGAACCAGCCGGTGGAGACCCCGGAACCATGAAGCGCCGTCTCGCGGCGGTGAACCTTGGCCTTGCCCGGCCTCGGTTCGCTTTGTCTGCCTTGGCTTGGATGGGAGACCCGTCCGCACTGCCGGCAATGAAGGTGTGCCTCTTCAGTAACCCCGGTCTTTGGACGACCGGCAGAACACCAGAAAGGCCCGCACCGTCGTTGCTTCAAGGTGTCCTCGGTCTGGCGGTTGGCCGCTAAACCGACTGGAGGGGTTAGCTCCAGTTACCTTACCGATATCCCTCACCATTTTGAGGATCGGCGGACACCCACAGGCACGTGCGACTTTGGGCAAGCGCGATATAAGAGCGAAGGGTTTCACAATCAATAAAAATCGTATGGCAGGTTGTAAAATTCCTGGCACCGAACAATGTTGCAACAACTGTATCCGGATATCGAACGCATGACAGGCACTCGCGGCCCCCTGAACGCTTTTCTCGACCTCGACGATATCCCGGTATCCAATGCGCAATCCGGCCTGCTTGCCGGCCTGCGGCTGGCCGTCAAGGATATCTACGACGTGGCCGGCTACCGCACCGGCTGCGGCAATCCACAGAAATACCAGGAGGCTTCACCCGCTTCGGCGACAGCGCCGGCCGTCCAGGCGCTGCTTGATTCGGGCGCGCGCTTCGTCGGCAAGACGCAAACCGACGAGTTGGCCTTCTCCCTGATGGGGCTGAACGCGCATTTTCCGTCGCCGGTCAATCCAGCAGCGCCGGACCGCATCACCGGCGGCTCGTCCTCCGGTTCCGCCGCCGCGGTCGCCGGCGGGCTGGCCGACATCGCCATCGGATCCGACACCGGCGGCTCGATCCGCGCGCCGGCAAGCTTTTGCGGCCTGATCGGCCTCAGGGTCACGCATGGCCGCATCTCGCTCGACGGCACCATGCCGCTGGCCCCCTCCCTCGATACGTTCGGGTGGTTTGCCAAGGATATGGCCACCTATGACAAGGTCGGCGCGGTGCTGCTTGGCAATGATCTGCATCGCGACGAATTGCAGAGTCCGCTCGCCCTGGATGTGCTGGACGGGCTCGTGCTCGGCCCGCGGGAGGCGGATGAATACCGCGGCATGGTCCGCCATGTCTCTTCGGTAATGGGCACACCGCGGGTCATTGCGCCGCTCTCGCATTCCACCGACGAACTTTACTGGTGCTTCCGCACGCTGCAGGGGTACGAGGCGTGGCAAAATCATGGTGCCTGGATCTCGCAGGGTGACCGGATGCTCGGCCCCGGCGTCAAGGGGCGTTTCGAGCATGGCGCGACCATCGACGTCGCAATCGCGCAACGTGAAACGGAACGTCGCGTTTCGTTTCGTCTTGAACTTGTCGACCTGCTTGGCGATGACGGCGTCCTTGTGCTGCCGACCGTTCCGGGTGCCGCCCCGCTCAAGACCGATTCCTTCGATGATTTGCAGACCTATCGCGAACGCGCGCTAAGGCTGCTGTGCCTCTCCGGCGTGTCGGGCTTTCCGCAGATCACCCTGCCGCTGGGCCATGTCGACGGCGCCCCTTTCGGCCTCTCGCTGCTCGGACCTGAGAACAGCGACCGGCAGTTGATGGCGCTTGCCGCGCGCATCCTTTCAGCCCACCAAAGGAGCGCATGACATGGATACGCTGACCCGCATGCGCGCCTTCATCGACGTGGTCGAGGCCGAAGGTTTTTCGGCGGCAGCGCGCAAGATCGGCCGCTCCAAGGCGCTGCTGTCGAAATATGTGCGCGAGTTGGAGGACGAGCTCGGCGCGTTGCTGCTCAACCGCACCACCAGGCAGTTCTCGCTAACCGAGGCCGGCCACACCTATTACCGCCGCGCCTCGGAAATCGTCCGCGAGGTCGACAGCCTGGCCGATGCGGTGCGCGAATCCTCCGGCGACGTGCGCGGCAGGATCAAGCTGTCGGCACCGCGCACTTTTGCCGACGCACCGATCGGCCAATCGCTGATCGACTTCGCCAAACAACATCCCGACATCGTGCTCGACATTCATCTCGACGACCGCTTCGTCGATCTGGTCGAGGAAGGTTTCGATCTCGCTGTGCGCATTTCGCGGCTGGAAAGCTCCTCGCTGATCGCCAGGCGTCTGGCGCCGTTCTCGGTGCGGCTCTGCGCATCGCCCGAGCTGATTGCCAAGCACGGCATGCCGGTGCGGCCGCAGGACCTTGGCCGCGTGCCCTGCATCATCGACACCAATGGCCGCTGGCTGACCAACTGGCCGTTCAAGGGCGACAGCGGCGACACGGTAACCGTTTCGGTCTCCGGTCCGATCGAGGTCAACAGTCCGATGGCGGCAAGGGCCGCCGCCGTGGCGGGATTGGGATTTTCCATCCTGCCGGATTTCATCGCCGCGCCCGACATCGAAAGTGGCCGGCTAGTGACCGCGCTGAATGACCGCATCCTGCTGGGTGGCGGCATCTTCGCCGTCTATCCGCACCGACGCTATTTGCCTGCGAAAGTTCGCGTCTTTGTCGATTTCCTGGTGCAGTGGTTCAAGACGATTGACAATGCATGAGCTTTTAGCCGCCGGGAGTCCCATTTTCGCCCCCTTTCTGGTAACTCTCGATATTTACCCAAGCTGATGGAATCGCGACCGAGAATGCACCTGAAACGGCAAGCAATCATGATGGCTTCGGCCATGGCGGCGACATTTGCCACGGTCGGGCCAGCAAATGTGCATCCCCACGTCTTCGCCGAGGCTCGCCTCGAAGTGATCCTCAGCCCGGATCACCAAAGTGTGAAGGCCTTGCGCCATGTCTGGCGCTTCGACGATTTGTTTTCGAGCACGGTGATGATGGAGTTCGATAAGAATTCCGACCTGAAGCTCGACGACAAGGAGCTGAAGGAAGTCGCCGACACCGTCCATGCTTCGCTGGCGGAGTTCAATTACTTCCAACTCGTCACCGTCGACGGCAAGGACGAGGCGATGAACCCGCCGCCGCAGCTGATGGCAAATTTCGACAACGACCAGCTCATCATCCTGTTCGAATCCGAACCGAAGGCGCCGACCAGGCTGGCCGGCAAGATCGATATCGGCGTCTATGACCCGACCTTCTACACAGCGATCGATTTCACCGAGGACGCCAATCTGCAGGTCGCCGGCTTGCCGTCGACATGCACGAGCAAGGTCGTTCGTCCGAACCCCGACGAGGCGCTCGCCGAGAACCAGAAGACCCTGACGGACGCCTTCTTCAACGATCCGACAGGCACCGATATGAGCAAGATCTTTGCGACCAAGCTCGAACTGAACTGTCAGCCAGAAGGATAATCCGGTGACGAAACCGTCCCTGCGTTTGGCTTTCGGCCTTTTGGCAGCCGCCCTTGTGATGACGCACGTCCTCGGCTCCGCCCACGCACAGAGCTCGCTCGGCATCGGCACCAATGACGGGATAGCTCCCACCACCGGGCCGTTCGCCCATATCCTGATGTGGATCAATCTGCGTCAGCAGGAATTCTACCGCGCGCTTGCCGGCGCGATGAAGGCAATGCGCGAGGACGGCAGCAAGCTGTGGCTGCTTATCGGCCTGTCCTTCGCCTACGGCATTTTCCATGCCGCCGGCCCCGGTCACGGCAAGGCGGTGATCTCGTCCTACATGGTGGCGAACGAAGTCGCGCTCAAGCGCGGTATCATGCTGTCCTTCGTCTCGGCCCTGCTGCAGGCGCTGACGGCGATCCTCGTAATGATGCTCGCCTACTTCGTCCTGCGCGGCACCACCATATCGATGACCGACGCGGCATGGTTCCTCGAAGTCATGAGTTTTGTCTTCGTCACCCTGTTCGGCGCCTGGCTTTTGTGGCGCAAGGCCGGCCCCGCTATCCTTCGCCTGTTCGGCGCGAACCCTGCCTACAGCCTGTCGGCGGCCCATGCCGGCCATTCGCAAACAGGCCACTCACATTCCGCCGATGCTCATTCGGCGCATTCCCATGCGCTTCACGCACATGGCCATGATGGCCACAACCATGATCATGGCGCACACGACCATCACCATGACCATGGCGGGCACGATCATCATCACCATGCGGGCGAGGTCTGCGAGACGTGCGGACATTCACACGCGCCCGACCCGGCGCTGCTTTCCGGCGACCGCTTCGACTGGCGCACCGCCTGGTCGGCGGTGGCTGCGGTCGGTATCCGCCCCTGCTCGGGCGCGTTGATCGTGCTGAGCTTTGCCATGCTCAACGGGCTGTGGTTCGGCGGCATCCTGTCGGTGCTGGCGATGGCGCTCGGCACCGCGATCACGGTCTCGATCTTGGCGACGCTGGCGGTGACGGCCAAGAACTGGGCAGTCTATTTCGCCGGTGACGGCCGCATGGGCAACCGCATCCATTCGATCGTCGAGATCGGCGGCGCAGCCTTCGTGTTTTTGTTCGGGTTGCTGCTGTTGTCGGCCAGCCTGACTGGCGGATAGCGCCTCGATCGGACGCGCAGCCTCCAAACTGAACCAGGAATTGTCGACCTCGGCGCCGCCCCTCATCGCCCTGCCGGCAACGCCGGCCATTGGCGAAATCACCGATGAGAGCGCCCCTCGCCCCGTTTACGGGGAGAGGATGCCGGCAGGCAGGTGAGGGGCAGCGCCGAGATCGGCAATTTGTGTGTCGCCGCTGGCCCGAATATCGACACCTAACCCGCGATCTTCCCATCCAGCTCGTCCTCGATATGGGCGCGGATGATGTCGTCGAAGCTGGTTTCGGCGGCAAAGCCAAGCTCCCTCGACCGCCGCGCCTCGAACCGTGTCGGCCAGCCCTTGACGATCGCCCAGATCGTATCGTCGGGCTCCTCGCGGATCAGTTTCACCGCCTTGGCGCCGGCAATGCGTTCCAAGGCCTCGATCTGCTCGCCGACCGTGACGGCGACGCCGGGCATCGTCAGATTGCGGCGCGGCCCGACGGCGCTGCCGTCGATCCCTGCTGCGTGGATCAAAAAATTCACCGCCGAGCGCGGGCTGGCGTGGGTGTGCACGACAGAGCGCGGCACCGGCAATATTGCTTCCTGGCCGCTCAACGGCTCGCGGATGATGCCGGAGAAGAAGCCCGAAGCCGCCTTGTTGGGCTTGCCTGGCCTGACGCAGATGGTCGGCAGCCTGATGCCGATGCCGTCGAAGAAGCCGCGCCGCGTATAATCGGCGAGCAATGCTTCGCCCATCAGCTTCTGCGTGCCGTAGGAGGTTAGCGGCGTCGGGTGGAATTCGTCGGGGATGATGTCCGGAAACGGTGCGCCGAACACGGCGATCGACGAGGTGAAGACGACGCGCGGCGCAAACCCCGCCAGCCTTATGGCATCGAACAGCGCCCTTGTGCCGTCGAGATTGACGCGATAGCCGAGATCGAAATTGGCTTCCGCCTCGCCCGACACGACGCCGGCGAGATGGAAGATCACGTCGGGGCGCGACGCGACCAGCCGTTCCATCCCGCCCGCCGCGGCGAGATCGCCTGTATGGATGGTGACGCCGACGCCTTCCAGCGCCGGCGCCTGCGGCGGCACGATATCGTGAAGGTCGAGCGCGGCGATCTTCCGGCCGCTGAGCGTTCCGTCCTTCGCCAGCCGGGCGATGAGCTTGCGGCCGACCATGCCTGCCGCGCCGGTAATCAAAATACGCATATCAATGATCCTTTTTGCGCTGGCTGCGGCCACGCAGCCAAAACACGACGAAAATGGCCACCATGAAGACAGCGGCAATTACAGCGGCAAGAATGGTCGAGACACGGCCGGCCGCCAGCATCACGGTTGGCAAATAGTAGGCGGCGATGCCGAACAGCAGCAGCACCCAGAGGGCGCCTATCGCCGCGTTGCGCGTGTCGCGATCCATCACGCGGCCCTGACGCGGCGGGAATTCATCAAGTTCGTTATCAATGCCATGGAACTCCCGGTATCAGTGATAGTGGCCATGATGCGGAGCCGCATCGTGCCCATGGTCGTGCTCGCCATCGTGGCCATCATGGCTGTCGGCGCAATGGCCGAATTCCGGTTCTACGGTGGCGTGGGCAATGCCATGCTCGGCGGCAAGCCGCTTCTTGATGGCGCTGACCGCCTTGTGGGCATCTACGCCATCGTAGAGGCAAGCATGCAAGGTCGCCATGTTGCTTGACCCGTCGAGCGACCAGACATGCATGTGATGCACCTCGCGCACGCCCTTGACTGTCGCTTCTATGTCCCTGGCGATCAGGTCGCGATCGAGGCTCGCCGGCACGCCTTCGAGCAGGACATGGGCTGCTTCGCGCATCAGCGACCAGGCCGTGGACAGGATCAGCAGCGAGACGAGGACGGACAGGATCGGATCGATAGGCGTCCAGCCCGTTGCCAGGATGACCAGCGCAGCTATGATCGCCGCCGCCGAGCCAAGCAGGTCGCCGAGCACGTGCAGGATGGCACCGCGCATGTTCAGGCTGTCGCGGTCGCCGCCATGCAGCACGAAGAAGGAGCCGATATTGACCAGCAGACCGGCGATCGCGACGACCAGCATCGGCCCGCCGAGCACGGGCGCAGGCGTCAGCAGGCGTTCCCAAGCCTCATAGATGATCCACAGCGCAATGACGAAGATGGCGATGCCGTTGGTATAGGCGACCAGCGTTTTGACCCGGCCGAAACCATAGGTGAGGCGAACGGTGGCCGGCCGGCCGGCCAGATGAAAAGCATACCAGGCGAGACCGAGCGCGATACAGTCGGCGAGCATGTGGCCGGCATCCGCCAGCAGCGCCAGCGATCCGGTGAAGAGACCGCCAAGCGCTTCCACGACCATGAAGCCGGCGGTCAGGCAGGCTGCGATCAGCACCCGTTTCTTGTCGGTCGAGCCGTGCACATGACCGGCGCCGTCGCTGTGGTCATGCCCTTGCGAACCATGGTCATGCGCCATCTGCAAACTCCTGTTAGAGCCTGATCCATCCCGGCAGAATCAGGATGGAGGCTCAATCTCGTTTGACCATGATCTTGCCCGAATCCGGCCTCCACTTTTCGGGATCATGATCCTTGTTGTTTGACCATGATCTTGCCCGAAAACCGGCCTCCACTTTTCGGGATCATGGTCCTTGTTGTTTGACCATGATCTTATCCGAAAACCGGCCTCCACTTTTCGGGATCGTGGTCAGGCGCCGAACTCGGCGCGGAAATACTCGAGCCGTCGCTTCTGGCGACCGTCGCCATCGAAATTGGCCGGATCGAGCCATGCCTCATAGGCTCTGCGCAGTGCCGGCCACTCCTTGTCGATGATCGCGTACCACGCGGTATCGCGGTTTTCGCCCTTGACCACAAGATGCTGGCGGAAAATGCCCTCGAACTTGAAGCCGAAACGCTCGGCCGCGCGCTTCGACGGCTCGTTGCGGTTGTTGCATTTCCATTCGTAGCGGCGATAGCCAAGCTCATCGAAAATGTATTTCATGAACAGGAACTGCGCTTCCGTCGCCGCCGGCTTGCGCGAGATCAGCGGCCCCCAATAGATGTTGCCGATCTCGATCACGCCATGGGCCGGATCGATTCGCATCAGCGTCTGGCGTCCGGCGACCTTGCCGCTGGCCTTGTCGATGACCGCGAAGAACAGCGGGTCCTCGCTGGCTTCGGCCTTGTCCAGCCATGGCTGGAAGGCGGCGCGGGTCTGCGGTGGATAGTCGAACAGCCAGGCGAAACGACCATCGACGTCAGGCACCGACGACGCCTCGAACAGGCCGTCGCCGTGCTTTTCGGCGTTGAGCGGTTCCAGCCTGGCATAGCGCCCCTCCAGGACTTTGCGTTCGGGCCGCGGGCGCGGTTGCCAATTCTTGAGGTTTTCCGACACCCAAAGCTCCAATCCGTTTGACTTTTGCGAAAGGACGCTCACAAAAACGCTCGCTCGGTGAAAGAACCACACGGACGGGAAAAATGCTCCACACGATTTCGGCCTTCGATCGTCTCGGCGAGGAAAACGCCTTCGCGGTGCTGGCTCGTGCCACCGCGCTCGCCCATCAGGGCCGCGATATCGTCAATCTCGGCATCGGCCAGCCCGACTTCAAGACGCCGCAGCACATCGTCGAGGCGGCGATCAAGGCGCTGCGCGACGGCCACCACGGCTATACGCCGGCTAACGGCCTGCTGGCGACACGAGAAGCGGTGGTGCGCCGCGCGCTGACCACCACCGGCGTCGAGGTTTCGCCCGAGGCGGTGATGATCCTGCCCGGCGGCAAGCCGACCATGTTTGCCGCGATCCTGATGTTCGGTGAACCGGGCGCCGAGATCCTCTATCCCGATCCCGGCTTTCCCATCTATCGCTCGATGATCGAGTTCACCGGTGCTGCTCCGGTACCGGTGCCGATGCGCGAGGAGAACGGCTTTGCCTTCTCGGCGCAGGAGACGCTGGCGCTGATCACGCCGAAGACCAGGCTGCTGATCTTAAACTCGCCGGCCAACCCGACCGGCGGGGTCACCCCCCGCGCCGAGATCGAGAAGCTGGTCAATGGGCTGGAAGCGCACCCTGATGTCGCCATCCTCTCCGACGAGATCTACGACGTGATGACCTATGACGGCGAGACGCATTGCTCGCTGCTCAACTTTCCCGAGATCCGCGACCGGCTGATCGTGCTCAATGGCTGGTCGAAGACCTGGGCGATGACCGGCTGGCGCATGGGCTGGTCGATCTGGCCGAACGGCGACAAGGGCGCCCACCTCTACGATAAGGTGCGCAAGCTCGCGGTCAATTGCTGGTCATGCGTCAACGCGCCGAGCCAGTATGCCGGTATCGCGGCCATCGACGGTCCGCAGGACGACGTCGACAAGATGATGCGCGCCTTCGACCGCCGCAGGAAAGTCGTGGTCGAAGGGCTGAACGCCTTGCCGGGCGTTTCCTGCATCACACCGAAGGGCGCGTTCTATGCCTTCCCCAATGTCTCAAAAACCGGCTGGAAGGCCAAGAAGCTGGCGTTTGCCCTGCTTGAGGATGCCGGCGTAGCGCTGATCGGCGGACCCGATTTCGGCATCCTGGGCGAAGGCTATATCAGGTTGTCCTACGCCAATTCCGAAGAGAACATCCTGCGCGCGCTGGAGCGGATCGAGGCGTTTCTGGGCAAGTGAGAACAAGCGCATTACCCCGAAATCGGAATCGATTTTCGCGGAGGCGCAAATCAAAGTGCTACGGCGTCCTTTGCGCCCGATAGAACGCGCGGCACTGTCTCAACGAGGAGATCGCTGTCGTCGGCGATAGAATTCACGACCGAAGAAAGGTGACGTCAGATGTTTTATGCCATCCTCGCCTATCACGTTGAGGAAGTGATCACTGCGCTGACTCCGGACGAGGATGCGGCGCTGATGACCGACCTGCTCCAGATAAACGAACGGCTATACCGCGAAGGCACCCTTGGCCCGGCGGCGCGGCTCGGGGCGACCCAAGACGCCTGTACCTTGCGCGGGCCGGGCGCCGGAATGGTCATTGACGGACCCTTCGCCGAGACCAAGGAACAATTGTTGGGGCTCTACGTCGTCGACTGCGCCACGCGCGATGCCGCGATCGCGATTGCGCGCGACCTTCGCCGCGTCAATCCGACCGCCGTCTACGAAATCCGCCCCATTTCGCTGTATCTTCCCGGCGTGCCGCTTTCGGTTATGCAGTCCTAGCCAAAATTGATCGCGGCCCGGCCGGGTCCCCGCTGCTGCGCAGCGTCCAGGCGTTCGCCGGCCTTCATCGTGCCACTGGCACGATGAATTCGCTTACGCGAACCAACCGCTCACCCTCGCCCGACATACGGCATCTTCGTCGCCATCACTGTCATGAACAGCACATTGGCGTCGAGCGGCAGGCTGGCCATATGGACGACGGCATCGGCGACCTGCTGGACATCCATCACCGCTTCGGCGGCGATAGAGCCATTGGCTTGCGGTACCCCGACCGTCATCGCCTGCGCCATGTCGGTCAAGGCGTTGCCGATGTCGATCTGGCCGCAGGCGATGTCATAAGGCCGGCCGTCCAGCGCCAGCGTCTTGGTCAGCCCGGTAATAGCGTGCTTGGTCGCGGTATAGGGCACTGAGCCCGGACGCGGCGCGTAGGCAGACACCGAGCCGTTGTTGATGATGCGGCCACCCATCGGCTGTTGCCTGCGCATGGCGCCGAAGGCGGCGCGGGCGCACAGGAACGAGCCGGTGAGATTGACCCCGACAACTTCGTTCCACACCTCGACGGGAATCTCGTCGATCAATGTCGACTTGTAGCTTGTGCCGGCATTGTTGAAGAGCAGGTCGACACGGCCGAAGGCCGCCGCCACCGTCTCGAACATCTCGTCGACCTGATCGGCCTTGCTGATGTCGCAGGCGACCGCCAGCGCCTTGGCTTGTGTAGATCCGGCATCGGCGATCGCCTTGTTCAGCACCGGCTTGCGGCGTCCGCAGAACACCGTGTTCCAGCCGGCCCTGAGCAGCGCCGTAGCGACGGCTTTGCCGATGCCGGTGCCGGCGCCAGTGACGATGGCTGTTTTGTAGTCTGTCATAACTGTCCTCCTGCAGCGCCGCGTGTCCGCAAAGGACGCCATAGCACCTTGATATCGAGCAATTTGATTTTGTGCATGATCGCTTCCAAAAATCGATTCCGATTTCGGCTCATGCGCTAACGGCATCGACAAAAGGGCGGCCATTGGCGGCCGCCCTGATCTGAACCGGCTTGGGAGGAGGAAAGCCGATCCGACTACCTAAAATCATGCGCTTCCTAGGTAAACGAGACATTAACGCGAGAGCGGTGCCCGGATTCCCGCTCTCCGCGGCCCGGAAGCCTACCAGCGCGAACCGGCGGTTGCCTTGCCCGACGCCGGCACCCCTGACTCCGGCACCTCTGGCGCCGGCACTTTTGCCGCCGACACCGTCGCCTCGACATGGTCGAGCAGTGCATCGGGCAGGCTGAGGCGGCCGGCGAGCAGATCGAGATAGCCGCGTTCGGCACGTGTATCCGGATCGATGGCGAGGCGCGAGGCGGTGTAGAGCTCGAGCTTCTGCGCGTCGGTTTGGGCGCCGGCGACCAGCGTATCCAGGTCGAGCGGCGTCTCCAGTTCCGACATCAGGAATTTCTCCGCGTCGGAGTCGATGCCCGCGAGGCTGAGCTTGCCTGCGATCTTTTGCCGTTCGTCGTCATCGATATGGCCGTCGGCCTTCGCCGCCGAAATCATAGCGCGCACCAGCGTCAGCGTGAATTCGTCCTCGCCTTGCGGCGCCTGCGAGGGATGGAAGCTGGTGTCGGCGGGCGGCGGCAGCAATTCCGGTTCGCCGGCAACTTGCGTTTCAGCCGGCGCCTTGCCGTTCTTGTAGTTCTGGTAGGCCTTGTAGGCGAGGCCGCCGACCACGGCCAGGCCGCCGAGCTTCACCGCAGTGCCGGTGATCTGACGGCCAGCGCCGGTTCCGAGCAGCACCGCGGCCAGCGCGCCGGCCGCCAGCGGATTGTCCTTGGCCATCTGCACGGCCTGACTCCCTTTGTCGCGGACGGTCGACCCCGTTCCGGGAATTTGCGAGCCGAGCAGATCGTCGAGGAGCTTCTTGGGATCGAACATCAATGCCTCCAGAATTGGCCCGGCCGAACGTGGACGGGCAGGTTTTCGGACGTTGAAGAGGTAGGCCCCGCACATTGACATTACAATGACGGATGAGCGCTTTGCCAATGATGGCGAAAACAAGTGATGTCAGGATCTGCAGTGTCGGCCCGAAAATCGGAATCGATTTTCGGAAAGCACGATGCGTAGATTCGATGCGTAGATTCAAAGTGTTAGAGCGTACTTCGTGCGTCCAAGTGCGTCCAAGCGGACGCACGTCGCTCTAACGTCCGACGTGCGGAGCCCTGCCTTGCGCTTCTGCAAGCTCGACCTGGCGCTGACGCTCGGCGTAGCGCGCGCGATCCTCGTCGGAACGGGCATCGAAGCAATGCGAACATGAGATGCCGGCGGCGTATTTCGGCGATAACAGGTCCTGCCCGATCAGCGGATGCCGGCAGGCGCGGCACAGTTCCGCCTCACCCTCGACCAGCCCGTGCGACACCGAGACGCGCTCGTCGAAGACGAAGCACTCGCCCTGCCAGAGGCTCTGTTCGGCGGGCACCTCTTCGAGATATTTCAGGATACCGCCCTTGAGATGGAACACATCCTTGAAGCCGAGCGACTTCACATAGGCCGTTGCCTTCTCGCAGCGTATGCCGCCGGTGCAGAACATGGCCACCTTCCGGCCGACGAGCTCGGCTTGGTGCTGCTCGACCCAGGCCGGGAATTCGCGAAAGCTCGCCGTAGCGGGATCGACCGCGCCCTTGAAGGTGCCGATCGATACCTCGTAGGCATTGCGCGTGTCGATGACGATCGTGTCCGCATCCGAGATCAACGCGTTCCAGTCGGCCGGTGCGACATAGGTGCCGGCGCTTGCCGTCGGATCGATATCCCTAACGCCCATGGTGACGATCTCGCGCTTCAGCCGCACCTTCATGCGGTGGAACGGCATCTGCGTGGCGCTGCTGTACTTGACCTCGAGACCGGCGAGACCTTCGATGGATCCGAGATGATCGATGAGCGCGGCGATGTCAGCTTCGCTGCCGGCGACCGTGCCGTTGATGCCCTCATGCGCCAGAAGCAGCGTGCCCTTGATACCGCGTCCGCAGCAGAAGGCGGCGAGCGGCGCGCGCAATGCCTCGAAGTCGTCGAGACGGGCAAACCTATAGAGCGCGGCAACGCGGAAAGGTTGATTGGGCAGTGTCATCGCCGAAGCCACTAAACGCTCATGAAAGCCGATTCAAGGCTGACGCGTGGAACTGCCTCTTCTTGTTGTCCGGGCTGCCGGAATTGCCGGCAGTGCGTGACATCGCGACACGCTTGGTTTCGTGGACAGAAAAACGGCCTTCTGCTAACCGGTTGAACGGATCAATACCGGAGAGACGACAAATGCCCAGCAAGACCGAAAAGCTTCTGTCGCTCCTCAACGGCCAACCGGTTATCCCGGTGCTGAAGGTCGCCAACGTCGCCGATGCCGTGCCGCTGGCGCGTGCCCTGGCGCGCGGCGGCCTGCCGGCGATCGAGATCACGCTGCGGACAGCTGACGCGCTGGAGGCGATCCGGCTTGTGGCAAGCGAAGTCGAGGACGCCATCGTCGGCGCCGGCACCATTCTGGACGCCCGCCAGTTCGGCGAGGCGGCAGCAGCCGGCTCTAAGTTCATCGTCAGCCCCGGCATCACCTGCGAGCTTCTGGCGGCGGCGAAGGACAGCGACGTTCCCTTGCTGCCCGGCGTCATCACGCCGGGTGAGATCATGGCCGCCCGCGAGGCAGGCTTGCGTTTCCTGAAATTCTTCCCAGCGGAACAGTCGGGCGGCATTGCGTCGCTCAAGGCATTCGCCTCGCCGCTCGCCGATGTGCAATTCTGCCCGACCGGCGGCATCACCGGCAAGAACGCCGCCGACTATCTGAGCTTGCCCAACGTCATCTGCGTCGGCGGCTCCTGGGTGGCGCCGGACGATTTGGTCAAGGCCGGCAGGTGGGACGAAATCGAGGCGTTGGCGCGCGCGGCGAGCAAGCTCGGGCGGTAGAGAAACTCTTATCCCCAAGTGGACTGGCAGCATCGCGGCGTGTTTGTTTGCGAACAGCAAAAAGCCGCGCGGGTTACCCGGCGCGGCTTTGTATTGCTGGTCGATCCGCTACTTGGTCTGGAAGCGGGCGACCGACAGGAACTTGACGGCATTGCCGGTGAACCGGTTGGCTTCGGCCAGTTGATCGTTCGACTGGAAGCCGGCGGTGTAGACCTCGGTCGGCGGCGTGTGCACGATATTGTAGGCATAGCGCGGTGCCGTCGTCGCGCTGGAGACGGTGGCGACATTCTCGTCGCTGTTCAACGCCCAGCGCGCCGCCTGAGGCTCGGCGGCGACGACTACGGACTTGGGACCAGGCTTCAGGTCACGGGCGGTTGCCCTGGCTGCCTTGCGGGTGGTCTTCACACCCGCACCGATCGCCGCGGCCGGATCGGAGCCCGGCGGGCGGGCAAAGACAGCCTCGCGCGGCGATGCAGCGTTGATGTTCGCCGGATCGCTGAGGACCGAACTCGGCTGGGACAGCGAAGCGACCTGGTACTCGTCGGTTGCGCTGACCCGCTCGAGGACGGCCTTGACCGCATCGGGTTGGGCCGCGTCGGACTGGACCTGGTCGGGCTGGACCTGGGCGGGCTGCACCAAGTCGGGCCGAGCCGAGGGCAGCACCGAGAACGCATCGGTAGCGGTCTTGCCGTGGCCGGCCGTATCCGCGAGCGCCAAAAGCACAGCCTTGTCCTGCGGCGCAAGGTCGGCCGCTGCAAGGTCGGCCGGCAGCGAGTGATCGGGACGCCAGGTCGGCAACGGAATGTCGTTGGCTGCAACCTGCGCCGCATCGGCGACAGTGGACGGTTCGGCCATGCCGAAGGGAGCCGGCGCTTGTTCGGTGGTGGCGGTGGCATCCGCCACGCCGAACGGAACGTTTTCGGGCGGCTGAGCGCCGACATCGGTCTCCGGACGCGGGGCGAAATCAGGCAGCGGCACGCTGCGCGCCGGCAGCGCCGCAATGATCGTTTCCGGCGTGTCCTCCTCCGGTTCCGGAGCAGGCGCATCGGGGATTTGCGGAATCTCGGCGCGTTTTGCATCCTGAGGCGACACGATGGCAATGCCCGGAAGCTTGCTGCTCTTGGCGGCCGGCGCCGGCTTCGCGTTCGCCAGCTTCACGTTCGCCGGCTTCACGTTGATTGACTTCGGCGTTGGCGCGGCTGCGACATCGGCGCTGTCATCCGCCTCGTCCTCACCGCCGCCGAAGAAAGCCGCCAGCAGACCACCGGATCTTTTGGAACCGCCACCTGCGCTGGCCAGTTCGATGGCGGGAGCGCCGGCGCCCTTGCGCGCCTTGTAGGAGGCGAGCGCCTGTGAATAGCCGGGCAGCGGCTTGCCGTCGCTCGGCACATGCAGCGTCTTGCCATTGGGGAACACACGCGCCAATTCCTGGCGGCTGATGCCCGGCCAGTGGCGCACATTGCCGACATCCATGTGGACAAAGGGCGAGCCGGATCTCGGATAATAGCCGACGCCGCCGCCCTGCATCCGCAGACCGATGTCGCGAAGTTTCTTCAGCGGCACGCCGGGAATGTAGAAGTCCATGGCCTTGCCGAGCATATGCTGGCTTTTCTTGGCGACGCCCCTGCTGCGGCTGCGCAGCATCGAGTTGGTGGACGACGAGCGATAACCGCACACGACCTGGATAAAGTCGGTGGCGCCGCTCTGCCGGTAAGCCTCCCAGACCAGGTCCAGCAGGCGCGGATCCATCTTGGTCGGCTCGTTGCGGCGCCAGTCGCGCAGGATGACGTTGATCTTTTTCAAACCCGCCTGGTCGTAGCGGCCGCCGCGCTTGAAGACGATCTCCGCCTTCTCTTTGGTGTGGAGGTTATAGAGTTTCAGCGAACGCGTCTGGGCGCTGGCGCCGGTCGCAGCCGCTGTAAGGAAGCCAAAGGCGAGGATCACCGCTGCCAGCCATCTCGGCCAGACGCTCATGTGATAATGCCGCCCGTTTGTGTGTCGTTCGACTTTGTTCAAATCAAAAGGCCTTGCAGGCTGCCGTTTGTCCCCGGATTTGACCAACGGATGCCGTGGTGTTCGCATCCGAATATCGATCCTAATGGTTAATCATCGCTTATTGAAGCCGAAATGCGGTAACACCGTGGCGATATCCTGTCAAAAATATTGCGCAGGGTTTCTTGGTAAACTGCTGGTTTAGATCATGTTTCGGCCTTTGCCATGAACACGATCTGTTACCGGTCGCCTCAATGCGTGAACACCGCCGCAAGCGCGTCGCCCGACACACGTCACGCCCGATCGATGACTGTCGATTGTCCTGATGCCAGGCTGACAAGCTGGTCCGCACTTGCTTTGTCAGGAAGCAAGCCGGTCGATACGGCCTGTTTCCGGATCGATGCCGTATTCCTTGAGCTTCCTGTAGAGCGTAGAGCGGCCGATGCCGAGGCGGCGGGCAACTTCGCTCATCTGGCCGTTGTAATGGTCGATGGCGAGCTTGATCATTTCGAGTTCGACATCGGCCAGCGCCCGCACATTGCCGCGTTCGTCGAGTGCCCGCAGCGTGCCGAAGCGGGGCTGCGGCCAGGCCGGCGGATCGCGCTCGGTCGCAGCGATGCCGTTATTGGCCGGGGCGTCCTCGCCAGGCGGCTCGATGACCAAAGGCGAGGCGGGCAACGCGCCATCCGCATCGAGGTTGACGGTGCCCTCGACCTGCGCCCGGATCTGCGGAAACTCCTCTTCGGTCAGCACATCGCCTTCACAAAGCACTGAGGCCCGGAAGACGGCGTTTTCCAGCTGCCGGATGTTTCCCGGCCAGTCGTAGGCCTGCAGCATGGCGAGCGCCGCAGCCGAAATGCCGTGCAGGCGGTGACGTGGATCGGTGGGCGCAACCTTCTCCAGGAAGTGCTCGACCAAATACGGGATGTCGTCGCGACGATCGCGCAGCGGCGGCACGAAGATAGGATAGACATTCAGGCGATAGAACAGATCCTCGCGGAACTTGCCGTCCTTGACCTGCTGCAGAAGATTGCGGTGTGTCGCCGAGATCAGCCTGATGTCGACCCTGACGGTCGAACGCCCGCCGACCGGATCGACCTCACCGTCCTGAACGGCGCGCAGCAGCTTGACCTGCACGTCGAGCGGCAGGTCGCCGATCTCGTCGAGGAAGAGCGTGCCCGAATGCGCCTCGACGAACTTGCCGGTGTGTTTTTCAGTGGCGCCGGTGAACGAGCCCTTCTCGTGGCCAAACAGGATCGATTCGACCAGATTGTCGGGGATGGCGCCGCAATTGACGGTAACGAAGGGTTTTGAGCGGCGATCGCCGCTGCCCTGGATGGCGCGCGCCACCAACTCCTTGCCGACACCGGATTCGCCCTCGATAAGGATCGGGATGTTGGACGCGGCCGCCTTCTGGCCGAGACGGATCACCCGGTCCATCGCCGGGCTGTGGGTGACCATGTCCTTGAAGGTCAGATGGCCGCCGCGCCGCCGCGACGTGCGTTTCACTTCGCCCTCGACCGCTTCGACCTTGAGCGCATTGCCGATCGATGCCTGCAGCCTGTCGGGAGAGGCCGGCTTGACGACGAAATCGAAAGCACCGTGACGCATGGCCGAAACGACGGTCTCGATGCCGCCCTGGGCGGTTTGTACGATGACCGGAACTTGGATGCCGCGCTCACGCATCGCCTTCAGCACGCCGATGCCGTCGAGGCCCGGCATGACGAGGTCGAGGATGACCACCGACACGTCGCGCGCATTGGGCCCGTCGAGGGCGTCGAGACCGGCCTCGCCGCCATCCGTAATGATCGCGCTGTGGCCGAATTTCGTCACGGCCGCCTCGAGCAGCCTGCGCTGCACGGGATCGTCATCGACTATGAGTATGGAACCTGTCATGACTGGTTCAACGATGCTCGCCCAATATGCCCACCCAAGGGCAATCCACCCTATGGATCATCCTGGCACAGGGTTCTAAATAAGGTTTCAAAAAACCCGGTGAACGAATTCCTTAGGATTTGAGCGGCTTTCTCATCCCCCTCTTGAATCTTTGAGTCTGGCCGTTTGGGTCCCGCAATCTGGAAAGTATCGGCAATGCGCATGGTTTTTGGTCGGCAGCTTGCGGCGGCGGCGTCCGGTCAGGGCGCGGCGGAGCTTGGCAATCTGCCGGAATGGGATCTCGCCGATCTCTATTCTGGCATGGACGCCCCCGAGCTGAAGCGCGACATCGCCAGGGCGGCGGCCGATGCCATCAGCTTCGAGAGCCGCTGGAAAGGCACGCTCGCCGCCGAGGCGGAGCGTGCCGACAGCGGCAGGCTGGGCGAGGCGCTTGCCGCCTATGAGGCGCTGGAGGAACTGATCGGCCGGATCGTCTCCTATGCCGGACTGATCTATGCCGGCAACACCGCGGATCCGCAGCGCGCCAAGCTCTATGGTGACATTCAGGAGAAGATGACTGACGCCAGCGCGCATCTTCTGTTTTTCGCGCTCGAACTGAATCTCATCGATGATGCCGCGATCGAAACCGCGCTCGCTGCCGATCCCGCCTTCGCTCACTACCGGCCGTGGGTGCTCGATCTGCGCATGGACAAGCCCTATCAGCTCGAGGATCGGGTCGAGCAGCTTTTCCACGAGAAGTCGATTACCGGACGCGGCGCCTGGAACCGCCTGTTCGACGAGACGATGACCGATCTGCGCTTCGACATCGATGGCGAGGAGCTTACCCTGGAGCCGGCGCTGAACCGCCTCCAGCACGCCGACGGCGAGGTGCGCCGCCGGGCCTCTGAAGCGCTGGCCGCAACCTTCCGCAAGAATCTGCGCACGTTCACGCTGGTCACCAACACACTGGCCAAGGACAAGGAGATTTCCGACCGCTGGCGCGGCTTCGAGGACATCGCCGATTCGCGCCATCTCGCCAATCGCGTCGAGCGCAGCGTGGTGGATGCGCTGGCCTCAGCCGTTCGCGACGCTTACCCGCGCCTGTCGCACCGCTACTATGCGATGAAGGCGCGCTGGCTCGGCGTGGAGGTGATGAACCACTGGGACCGCAACGCGCCGTTGCCAGAAACCCCGCAAGCGATCATCGGCTGGGACGAGGCCAAGAACACGGTGCTTTCCGCCTATCAGCGCTTTTCGCCTGACATGGCGGAGATCGCCCGGGTTTTCTTCGACCGCAACTGGATCGACGCGCCGGTCAGGCCGGGCAAGTCGCCGGGCGCCTTCGCGCATCCGACTGTGCCGTCGGCGCATCCCTATGTTCTGCTCAACTACATGGGCAAGCCGCGCGACGTGATGACGCTGGCGCATGAGCTTGGCCACGGCGTGCATCAGGTGCTGGCCGCAGGCCAGGGCGCGCTGATGGCTTCGACGCCGCTGACGCTGGCCGAGACGGCATCCGTCTTCGGCGAGATGCTGACCTTCCGCTCGCTGCTGGACCAGACCACGGACAAGCGCGAGCGCAAGGCCATGCTCGCCCAGAAGGTCGAGGACATGATCAACACGGTCGTGCGCCAGATCGCTTTCTACGAGTTCGAGCGCAAGGTGCATGCCGAGCGCAAGAACGGCGAACTGACATCCGACAGGCTCGGCCAGTTCTGGCTGGAAGTGCAGGCGGAGAGCCTCGGGCCGGCGATCAAGCTGCGCGAAGGTTACGAGGTCTTCTGGACCTATATTCCACACTTCATCCATTCGCCCTTCTACGTCTACGCCTATGCTTTCGGCGACTGCCTAGTGAATTCGCTCTATGCGGTCTATCAGAATGCGGAGCGTGGCTTTCAGGAGAAATATTTTGCCATGCTGCGCGCCGGCGGCACCAAGCATCATTCCGAGCTCCTGGCACCCTTCGGTCTTGACGCCACCGATCCTGCCTTCTGGCAGATTGGACTTGGCGTGATCGGCGGGCTGATCGACGAGCTCGAAGCTTTGGACAATTGACGCACAGCGCTGAACATCCGGGGCTGACAGAACAGTTTAGCCGCTATGCATATTGAGGCCGTTCTATTCTTGCCCTAAATATCTGTTCTTAAATAACTCTCCGTGGAATTTTTCCGTTAGCTTTCCGGAAGCTGTATGATAGCGTCCCGCCTCAAGCTCAGTCGGGCGCGGGGCTCAGGCCAGGAAAAAATCTTCGGCCGGTCACGGCGCTTCGGCGAGTGCGACAGCGGCCGTTGGCCATGGCAGGAAAAGCCGGTCGCCGACAGCTCGATCTAAGCCGGCTGTTCCGCGAACAGCGGAGCCACCATTGAATGGTCCTTGTGCCAAGGTCACCACTCCAGGCCGTGGCAGATGGATCGGACTGGAGAGAGAGACAATGGGCACTTTTTTCTACATGCTCCTGGCGTTCCTGGTAGGTGTGTTGGTTGGCTGGTTCATCTGGGGACGCCTGCGTGGCGAGCTCGACAGCCTGCGCGGTGACATGGACCGCACGCGCAGCGAGCGCGACAGGCTGCGCGCCGACGCAGACCGCCTGACCGGTGAGCTCGAAGTATGCCGCGGCGCCCGCGCCGACCTGGAGCGCCAGTTGGCCGAGGCACAAGGCGCCAAGACCGGCGCGACAAAGGCAGCAATCCCGGCACCGTCGGCGTTGATGTCGACATCCGCGCCGGCCAAGCCCACGCCGGCCAAGTCCGCGCCAGCAAAGTCCGCGCCAGCAAAGACCGCGCCGGCCAAGTCGTCACCGGCCAAGACCGCGTCCAAGAAACCGGCGGCCGCCAAGGCGGCAGCCGCGCCAAAGGCCAGTGCGTCGAAAGCGGCCGCGTCGGAAACGAGCGCCACAGCCAGGAAGGTTGCGCCGGCGGCAAAGAAGGCCACTGCCGGCAAGGCAACAGCGGCAGCAGCTGATAAGACCGACAGTCTGCGTCGCTTGATCGGCATCGGCCCGGTCAATGAGCGGAAGCTGCACGACCTGGGGGTTAGAACCTACGCTCAGATCGCCGCCTGGACGGCGGCGGATATCAAGCGGATCGAAGACGTTCTCCAGTTCGACGGCCGCATCGAGCGTGAGCGCTGGATCGAGCAGGCGAAACTGCTTGCCGCCGGCGACGAGAAGGAATTCGCGCGCCGCTTCCCGACCGCGGGGACCGCGAGCAACACCTGAACTGGCTGCCGGCATCGAGCACGTAACAGACTGGCGGCGCCCGCGAGGTGCCGCCAGTTTGCTTTTACACCAAGGCTGCCTTTGCGTCCTGAGACGCCGCTCTCTCGATTGCGCCCGATCGAGCCCCCATATAGAGCGATAGCTGGCGTCATTTGATCGCAGCATCCGAGCCCCATGTCCCTGCCCTCCGCAATTTTCAGGAATGACGAGCGCGCGCATCAGCTCGTTTTCGACCGTCCGTCCGGCATCATCGTGGCGCATGAGGCGGAGGATTTCCTGCCGGCGCTGGAAATTGCGCAGGCAGCGCATGACGCCGGCAAATGGCTGGCCGGCTATTTCTCGTACGAGGCCGGCTACCTGCTCGAACCGAAGCTCGTTCCGCTGCTGCCGGGCGAACGCCGCGCCCCGCTTGTCTGCCTGGGGATCTTCGACGCGCCTGTCGAACAGGCGGTCGTGCCCAGCAACGCGCCGGCGACCAACGGTCCGATCTTCGATGCAAGGGCTGCCTGGTCTTCAGAAGACTACGCAAAACGCTTTGCGCGGCTCCACAATCACATTCGAAAGGGCGATTGCTATCAGGGCAATCTGACCTTTCCGGTTCATGCGCAGTGGTCGGGCGATCCGCTGGCCGCCTTCGACGCGCTGACCGAGCGCCAGCCTGTGAAATACGGCGCGCTGATCGCGCTCGGCGATCCGGTCGTTTTGTCGCGTTCGCCGGAACTGTTCTTCGAGGTCGACGCCGAAGGCATCATCGAGACCCATCCGATGAAAGGCACCGCCCCGCGCGGCGCGACCAAGGCGGAGGACAAGCGGCTGAAGGCGTTCTTGCTAAATGATGAGAAGAACCAGGCTGAGAACCGGATGATCGTCGATCTGCTGCGCAACGACATCTCGCTGATCAGCGAGGTCGGCACGCTGGAAGTGCCGGAGCTTTTCCGCATCGAGAGCTACCCGACCGTCCACCAGATGGTGAGCCGTGTGCGGGCCAAGCTCTTGCCCGACCTCACCATCCGCCAGATCTTCGCTGCGCTGTTTCCATGCGGATCGATCACCGGCGCCCCAAAAATCCGCGCCATGGAAATCCTGCACGATCTGGAAGCCACACCACGCGACGTCTATTGCGGCGCCATCGGCTGGATCGCGCCCGGCGGCACGATGCGCTTTTCGGTTGCGATCCGCACCATATCGCTCTTTTCCAGTGGCGAAGCCGTCTACAATATCGGTGGTGGCGTCGTCTTCGATTCGACGGCCGAGGAGGAGTATCAAGAGTGCCTGCTGAAAGCGCGCTACGCGACGGGAACACCGCCGATTTCGAGTTGATCGAAACCATGCGTTGGCAGCCGGGCCAGGGCTTCCTCCGTTTCGACCGCCATTTGGCTCGCCTTTATGGCTCGGCAGCCGAACTGGGTTTTGCCTGCGATCCGCAGAAGGTCGGCGAGATGCTCAGGAACGCCGTCGACCGGCCGGACATAGCCTTGCGCACACGCCTCGTCCTGTCGCGCAGCGGCAAGGTGACGGTCTCGGCGCTGCCTTATGAGCCGCATGCAGCCGACAAGGTGTGGAGGCTGCAACTGGCGCGGGTGCGGCTCGATTCAAGCGACACGCTGCTGCGCCACAAGACGAGCCGCCGGGACACCTATCAGCGGGCGCGAGCCGAATATCTGATCAGCCGGGCCGACGAGGTGCTGCTGGCCAACGAGCGTGGCGAAATCTGTGAGGGCACGATCACCAATCTCTTTGCCGATTTCGGCGACGGCGCGCTGGCGACGCCGCGGCTCGATTGCGGCCTGCTGCCGGGCGTATTGCGTGGCGAATTGCTGGACGAAGGCCGCGCCCACGAGGCAATCTACAGCTTGGATGATCTGAAGTCGGCCAAAGCGCTGTTCGTCGGCAATTCCCTGCGCGGATTGATCCCGGCGCGGCTGGGCTGAAATGCAACCGAAAAGATATCGACGACACGCCCTTGGCTGTGTCTCAAGCATGGTTTTCCCCTTGCGAGCTGGAGAAGATGCGTCCGGCCCGAGAAAGAATGGGCCGGACGCGCGGCAGCCGCTTGGGAGGAGCGACTATTCGCCTTCGTGGGTCTGACCGGAGCCGCCGACGGAAACGATGTTGAAGGGTTTGCCTTCGACGGCAACGTCGCCGGTTTTCTCGAACGACGTCACGTCAACGAGATGCAGCACACCTTGCAGAGGATCCGTAACCACGATCCTGTCGCCGGCGACCGCAACACGCGGCCTCGGCTCGCTCCAGTGACCATCCATCGAATAGGGGTCGGTCAGCTTGAGCGAGTTTGCGATCTCCCCCTTGACCACGTCGAGCTGGTGAAGCTGGCCGTCCTCAGTGAAGACGTAGGCGAACTTCGGACGAACCGGATCGATCGCGAAATGCACGCGGCGCGTCGGAAGGCTGATCAGCCGGAATGCGTCGCTTTCGACCGTCGGATCGATCAGCACCACCTTGTCGGCGCCGTAGTTGCCGAGGAAATATTGCAGGCCCCTGCCGCCGATCAGCGTCGTCGTTTTGCCATCCGGCAGGCTGTCGGCATAGGGCAGATGACGGATCGCCGGGGTGCCGTCGCCATGGCTGACGACAAGCAGGCCGGTCGCGCAGGCGAAAGCCAGGATATTGGCGGAAGACGCCTCGCCGTGGAGGTCGGGGCAGGCGTGGATGCCGCCGATCGGCGCGCCGGCTTCGTCAGCGACCCTGATGCCGACCGGGAGTTCGTCCGGCTTTTCCCTGTTCGGCTCCGAGAGGAGGACATGGGAGCCATAGGCAACTGCGACGCCGTGCTGCGGCGCGTCCGTCTTCACTTCCCTGAAGTCCGATTTGCCTTCCAGGACGACCTTCTCAGAGATGATACGCGCGACACCTTCGCCGTCGAAAAAAGCGGCGAAGTCTCCGTCATGCTCGACGAAATGCGACGGCTTCTTGCCTATAATCTCGACGCCGGCAAGCTTCGGCGCTTCGACGTCGATGTCGCCGTGTTCGCCGTGGTCCTCGAAGGAAATGCCGCTCGCGATCCCGGTAACGACGCCGGCCGAGCCCTGCACGGCGAACACGGTCCGGCCGCTTTCGCTGCGATGGAGCGACGTCGGCCCTTTGATCTTAAACGTGTCGAGCTTTCCGCCATCGACCGCATCGATTACGATCACCTTCGGATCCGCGTGATCCGAGATGAAGAGGCGCCAGGCGGTCACCTCCTCGGCAAGGGCCGCACTTGTTGATAGAGACAGAAGCAGCGCGATGGCCGTGGCTGACGCCAAATTTGTCTTCACGGTATTCTCCCTTGGATGTTATTACATAACTGATTGCGGTCGACGAAAGGCGGATTGCTCCGCCTTTCCGTCGTGGCGCGGCGATCAGCTTCCGAGGATCGCGCCTTTGATCGCCGTGATGTTGTGCCGCATCATCTCAAGATAGGTCGCCGCCGGGCCGTTCTCGTCCGACAGGGCGTCGGAGTAGAGTTCACCGCCGATTTTCAGACTCGTCTCGCTGGCGATCTGCTCGATCAGGCGGGGGTTGGTGACGTTTTCAACGAAGATTGCCGAAGCCTTGTCTTGCCTGATCTGTTTGATGAGGGCCGCGACGTCCGCGGCTGAGGCCTCAGATTCGGTGGAGACGCCCTCCGGTGCGAGGAATTTTATGCCGTATTCGTGCTCGAAATACCCATAGGCGTCGTGGGAAGTGAGATCGTGCGCTTGTCCTCGGGGATCTCAGCTACAGCAGCCTTGATCTCCTCTTCCAGTGCCTCGAGCTGCTGGCCGTATGATTCGGCATTGGCCCGATAAGTGTCACAGCCGGCCGCATCGGCGGCACAGAAGGCATCGGCGATGTTCTTCACATAGAGTTCGGCATTGTGCACCGACTGCCATGCATGGGGATCGGACTCGCCGTGATGATGGTGCCCTTCCTCATGGCCCTCTTTCGCCTCCGCGGCGTGCCCTGCCTCGCCCTTGGCGGCTTTATCCTGATCGTGGTGACCTTCTTCCTCGGTGTTGCGCAACACCTCGCCGCCTTTGGTCAATTCCACGACCGGCGCTTTCGTCGCGCTCGCTTCGACGAGACGCTGGAGGAAGCCCTCGAACTGGAGGCCGTTGACCAGCACCACGTCGGCAGAACCGACAGTGGCCGCGTCGGCCGGCTTCGGTTCGTAGACATGGGCGTCACCATTCGGGCCGACCAGCGTGATGATGTCGACACGGTCACCGCCGACATTCTTGGCGAAATCGGCAATGATCGAGAAACTGGCGACAACCTTGAGGTTCTCGGCCGCGGCCACCGACGGGATGATTGGCAACGATGTTATGACGCCCATCACGGCGGCGAGCTTCAGCGTCCTGGACATTCGATCAACTCCTTTGTTCAAGCGGTTCTGTGGGAGATGTGCCGGACTCGTGGCGAGCAGCCGCGCATCCCGGCAGAGATGGAAGAAAACGTAGATCGCGCCCGCCGACAGATGATCGTCGGGCCGGCCGATCCCATCGAGGTGATGCACGGCGGGATGGCTGTTGTGGCCCAGCGTCAGGTCTTGAAAGATCACACAGGCAGCCATTCGATCCATCTCCGCGGGAGCCATCAAAGTCAGCCCAGCTCTTGACGATCCGTTATGTTATGTTATCACGTTCGTCAATCGAAAACGTTATATTATAACTAACGATCACCGTTGTGCTCAAAGCTACCTGGAGCACGAGGGAACAGTGGATGCTGGATGCAACCAGAAGTTGATTATCGACGCGTTGACGCGCTCCGAGAGGCCGATGGGGGCCTACGAACTGCTTGAACTTCTTCGCCAGGAAGGGCTCCGCTCACCGCTACAGATCTATCGCGCTCTGGATCGGCTCATCGAGGAGGGCCTGGTTCACAGGATCGAGAGCCTGAGCGCGTTTGCGCTCTGCCTCCCCAGCGAATGCGGCACCCACGGGCGCGCCGCTTTTGCAATCTGCGCGAATTGCGGGCGGGCAAGTGAAGTTCATGACCCGGCATTGGAGCGGGTGCTGCGCCGGATTGCCCGACGGCAGGGCTTCCGAACCAAGTCGGCCACGGTGGAGCTTTCGGGTCTCTGCGAGGCTTGCGCGCATGCATAGCGCAAAGCGAGAGGGTCCGCTTCGACGGATGGTCGATAAAAAGGCCCAAGTTCCATCCGCCAGCTTCCGGTGCATCTCCCGGTGATGCACTTCAATCGGCTCGCCATTTTGATCCACTCCCTTTGATTTGGCATTGCGATCACGTCATCGCGAGTCGCCGGCAATCTTTGAGGAGAGCCTTGCTTGAGCTTCGCCATCCACGATTTTGGCCTTAACCACGTAGCCAACTGAGCGTAGCCGAGGTTGGCGCTTTTCGCTGGTTTATGACAATGATCTGTGGTTGTAGCGCGTGGCGGTCGGGCAAAAAAAATGCTCCGCTTTGCGTCTGTTTGCCCGGCTTTTCAGCCTATCTGAGGGAGTAATCGATAAAATGGCGAATGAAAACTGGCCCGTTTACGGTGAGATCACCGGCCCTGTCGTGATGATCGGCTTCGGCTCGATCGGACGGGGAACGCTGCCGCTGATCGAGCGCCATTTCAAGTTCGACAAGTCGCGCATGACGGTCATCGACCCACGCGATACCGACCGCAAGTTGCTCGACGAGCGCGATATCACCTTCATGCAGGATGCGGTGACCAAGCAGAACTATAAGAAGCTGCTGACGCCGCTGATGACCAAAGGTGGCGGCCAGGGCTTTTGCGTCAACCTGTCGGTCGACACCGGCTCAGTGGATTTGATGCGGCTCTGTCGCAAGCTTGGTGTGCTCTACATCGATACCGTCGTCGAGCCATGGCTCGGCTTCTATTTCGACCCCAAGGCCGACAATGCCAGCCGCAGCAACTACGCGCTGCGTGAATCCATGATCGAAGAAAAGCACGCGCATCCCGGCGGGGCGACCGCAATCTCCACCTGCGGCGCCAATCCAGGCATGGTCTCGTGGTTCGTCAAACAGGCGCTGGTCAACCTCGCCACCGATCTTGGCCTCGAGTTCTCGGAGCCAGCGCAGCACGATCGCGAAGGCTGGGCCAGGCTGATGAAGAAGGCCGGCGTCAAGGGCATTCACATCGCCGAGCGCGACACACAGCGCACCAAGAAGCCGAAGCCGATGGAGGTGTTTTGGAACACCTGGTCGGTCGAAGGCTTCATCTCGGAAGGCCTCCAGCCGGCAGAGCTCGGCTGGGGCACGCATGAGAAGTGGATGCCGAAGAACGCCAAGGAGCACAAGCATGGCTCGAAGGCCGCGATCTACCTGGAGCAGCCGGGCGCCAACACGCGTGTGCGCAGTTGGTGCCCGACGCCGGGCCCGCAATACGGCTTCCTGGTGACGCACAACGAGTCGATTTCGATTGCCGACTTCTTCACCCTGCGCGGCAAGAAGGGCAAGGTTCAATATCGCCCCACCTGCCACTACGCCTACCACCCCTGCAACGACGCCATACTGTCGCTGCACGAGATGTTCGGTGCCGCCGGCAAGCCGCAATCCGTACATCACGTGCTCGATGAGAACGAACTGGTCGACGGTGTCGACGAACTCGGCGTGCTGCTCTACGGACACGACAAGAACGCCTATTGGTACGGCTCGCAACTGTCGCTGACGGAAGCGCGCAAGCTGGCGCCTTACCAGAACGCGACGGGCATGCAGGTCACGTCGGCAGTGCTGGCGGGCATGGTCTGGGCGCTGGAAAATCCCGAGGCCGGCATCGTCGAGGCCGACGAGATGGACTACAGGCGCTGCCTGGAAGTGCAGTCCCCCTATCTGGGGCCGATCAAGGGCTACTACACCGATTGGACGCCGCTCGATAACCGCCCTGGTCTGTTCCCGGAAGACCTCGACAAGAACGACCCATGGCAATTCCGCAACATCCTCGTTCGATAGTGCAACATCCTCGTTCGATAGCAATGTCTCACTGCCTTGCAATCGCCTGGAAATCGGGCGATTGAAGGAAGGTGGCCCAGAGCGACGTGCGTCCATTTGGACGCACAAAGTGCGCTCCAGCGCTTGAAATGTACGCATCGTGCTTTCCGAAAAATCGGATCGATTTTCGGGCCGATGCGAGAGGAGAGGATTTTGATGATGACGATTGCGCGTAAATTGCTTTCGGCCGGCATTGTCGCGGCATCTGCTGCCTCGGCGGCGTGCACCACCGCCGGCCCGGGCGGGCCGCCCTTGGCCACGCGGAGCCCGGTCGAAGGCTCATGGATCGACGCGCAAGGCACGGGCCTGTCGACCTTCGCCGGCGGCAGCTTCAACACCGTCGCGACCGACACCGGCCAGAAACTTGCCGACGGCAGCTACACCATGACCGGCGGTACCTCGGTCGAGATCCAGGGCACTTCGCTGATCCGCCAGACGCCGATCAGCTTCAACTGCTTGTTGATCTCCACCTCCCAACTTAATTGCACCAGCGCGAGCGGGCAGAACTTCGTGCTGACGCGACGCACCTGAGCCCATACTGATTGCTTTTGCAAAGGACGGCGGCTTGAGGCCGCCGTCCTTTTTGCGCCGGCAAAGCTGTCCCCGATTCCGCTTGCTGAAACGCGATGTGTATATGGGCAAAAGCTGGCTGTTATGCTCCAGTCAAGCAAAGGCGTTAAACACCTCTGCGCATGACCCCAAATCGGAATCGATTTTCGGAAAGGATCATGCGCAAATTGGTACAGTGTCCTTTGCGCGTCCAAAATGACGCGCGGCGCTGTACTCAGGTCATCCGGGAGACGAAGATGAAGAAGATCGCCGCCATTGCCGCCCTGTCGGCGTCCACGCTCGGCCTGTCGGCCGGCGTGTCCTTTGCCGACTACACGCTGAACATCCTGCACATCAACGACTGGCACAGCCGCATCGAAAGCAACAACAAATATGAATCGACCTGCTCGGCCGAGGAGGAGACCAAGGGCGAGTGCATCGGCGGCGCGGCGCGGCTGATCACGGCGATCGCCCAGGAGCGCAAGAAGCTCGACGGCCAGAACGTGCTGCTGCTCAGCGCCGGCGACAATTTCCAAGGATCGCTCTTCTACATAACCTACAAGGGCAAGACCGAAGGCGAATTCCTCAACCAGATGAAATTCGACGCCATGGCGGTCGGCAATCACGAGTTCGACGATGGCGAGGCGGCGCTGGCGCCGTTCCTGGACATGATCAAGTTTCCGGTGCTCGGCGCCAATGTGAAGGCCGACGCGCAATCCAAGCTCGGTGACCGTGTAAAACCGTCGATCGTGATCGAGGTCGGCGGCCAGAAGATCGGCGTCGTCGGCGCGGTCACCAACGACACGCCGGAGCTCGCCTCGCCGGGCCCTAACGTCATGATCGAGGACGACGTCAAGTCGATCACATTAGAGGTCGAGAAGCTGAAGGGAGAAGGCGTCAACAAGATCATCGCGGTTACCCATATCGGTTACAAGCGCGAGCGCGACGTCATCGCCAAGATTCCGGGTGTCGACGTGGTGGTCGGCGGCCACAGCCATTCGCTTTTGTCCAACACCGACCCCAAGGCTGAAGGCCCCTACCCGACGATGGTCGACAATCCGGACGGCTATAAGGTGCCGGTCGTCCAGGCAGCGTCCTATTCGAAATATCTCGGCGAGTTCAAGGTCGTGTTCGACGACAACGGCGTCGTCAAGCAAGCCAGCGGCGACCCGATCTACCTCGACAAGTCGATCACGCCGGATCCCGCCGTGCTTGCCCGCATCAAGGAGCTCGGCGCTCCGATCGAGGCGTTGAAGAACCAGGAGGTCGCCGAAACCACCAAGGCGATCGACGGCAGCCGCGAGAACTGCCGCACCCGCGAGTGCGAGATGGGCAATCTCGTCTCCGATGCCGTCCTTGACCGCGTCAAGGACCAGGGTGTCGAGATCGTCATCACGAATGGCGGCGGTCTGCGCGCCTCGATCGACCAGGGCACCGTCACCATGGGCGAGGTGCTGAACGTGCTGCCATTCCAGAACACAGTGGCGACCTTCCAGATTTCCGGCAAGGATCTGATTGCCGGGCTAGAGAACGGTCTCAGCCAGATCGAGGACGGCGCCGGCCGCTTCCCGCAAGTTGCCGGCCTGAAGTATTCATTCGACAAATCGGCCGCCCCGAATGCCGGGCGCGTCAAGTCGGTCGAAGTCATGCAAGGCGGCGCGTGGACGCCGATCAATCCGGACAAGGATTACCTGGTCGCCACCAACAACTATGTGCGCCAGGGCGGCGACGGCTACAAGGTCTTCGCCGACAAGGCCAAGAACGCCTATGATTACGGTCCGGGCCTCGAACAGGTGGTCGCCGATTATCTCGGCGCGCATCGGCCCTACACGCCGAAGCTCGATGGCCGCATCACCGAGACCGCGACGGCCGCCGCGGCGGAACCGGTCCAGGAACCGGCCAAGCCGGCTGAAGCCGCGCCAGCTCCGGCCGAGCCGGCAAAACCAGCAGAAACGGCTCCAGCCGCAACCGCGGAGCCCGCGATGCCCGAACTGCCGACCGGTTCGGACGATATCGCCACGACGCCGCCAGCCGTCCCGGCGGAACCCGCCCCGGCAGCGCCGGCACCTGCCGAGCCGGCTAAACCGGCCGAGACGGCGCCTGCGGCACCGGCTCCTGCGGCGGAACCGGCCAAACCAGCCGAGGCTGCGCCTGCCGAGCCGGCAAAGCCGGCCGAGGCAACACCGGCCGAAAGCAGCCATGTGATCGTTGCCGGCGATACCTATTGGGACCTGGCGGAGAAGGCCTATGGCGATGGCACCAAGTGGAAAACGATCTCGGACGCCAACAAGGACTATGAGCCGCGCCGCCTTCCCGTCGGCGCAACCTTGACCATCCCGGCCGCAAACTAAATTCTTCCGTCGTTGCTGGAAAACCCGTCCGGGGAACCGGGCGGGTTTTCTGCTTTCCGGCGAGGTAAGATAAGGTGCGGCCAGACGCTGCATTGAAAACCGGCGCGGCATCGCTAGTTTCGCGCGGTGTCCGGAGATCCCTAATGACGCTTTCCAACCCTGTCGATCCCAAGGCCGAGGCGGCGAAGGGCCTCGGCCCGCAGCCGGCAGGACAGCCGCCGGTCGGGGCGGGCAGGATCGGCGTCATGCTGGTTAATCTCGGCACGCCCGACGGCACCGAGTTTAGGCCGATGTGGCGCTATCTCAGGGAATTCCTGTCCGATCCGCGCATCATCGAGCTCAACAAGGCGATCTGGTACCCGATCCTCTACGGGCTGGTTCTCACCACGCGGCCGAAGAAGTCGGGCGCTAACTATGCCAGGATCTGGAACCGGCAGCGCAACGAGTCGCCGCTGCGCACCTACACCCGCGCCCAGAGCGAAAAGCTGACCGAGGCGCTGCGCGACCTGCCCGACGCTATCGTCGACTGGGCGATGCGTTACGGCAAACCTTCGACCGAGAGCGTCGCCAAGAGGCTGGTCTCGCAAGGCTGCGACCGCATTCTGTCTTTTCCGCTCTATCCGCAATATTCCGCGACCACCACCGCGACCGCCAACGACCAGTTATTTCGCGCGCTGATGAAGATGCGCCGCGCCCCGGCAATCCGCAGCGTGCCGCCCTACTATGCCGAACCGGTTTATATCGAGGCGCTTGCCCGTTCGATCGAGCGCCATCTGGCGAGCCTCGATTTCGAGCCGGAAGTGGTCATCGCCTCCTATCACGGCATTCCGAAATCCTATTCCGACAAGGGCGACCCCTATCAGGCCCATTGCCTGGAGACGACCCGGCTGCTGCGTGAAAAGCTCGGCTGGGATGAGAAGAGGCTGATCACCACATTCCAGTCGCGCTTCGGTGCGCAGGAATGGCTGCAGCCCTACACCGACAAGACGGTCGAGAAATTAGCCGGAGAAGGTGTGAGATCGATCGCCATCGTCAATCCGGGCTTTTCTGTCGACTGCATCGAGACGCTGGACGAGATCGGCAGAGAGGCGGCCGAGACCTTCCATCATGCCGGCGGCGAGAAGTTCGCACACATCCCCTGCCTCAACGACAGTGCCGAGGGCATGGCGGTGATCGAGGCGATGGTGCGGCGCGAACTGTCGGGCTGGATCTGAAGCGGACATAATCGAGCGCCGCAAGCCCGGCTGTCTATGCACCGACAATCCGCGATCACCTGATTGTAACATTTCTGAAACACACTTAAGTGTTTGGTGAAGTCGGTTGCGTTGAAACGTCTACTGCATCGGCCGGAAAATCGGACTCGATTTTTGGAAAGCACGATGCGCAGGTACAAAGGTTAAAGCGTACTTTGTGCGTCCAGTGGACGCGCGTCGCATCAATGTGCTCGGCATCTGAGGGAGAGCCAAATGGATTTCAGTGGTTTCGATATCGCGCTTCTTGTTCTTGTCGCTCTTGTCGTGCTCGTGCTTTTCAAAGGCATCCGTACAATCCCGCAAGGCTACAATTATACCGTCGAACGCTTTGGCCGCTATACCAAGACATTGAGCCCCGGTCTCAACATCATCGTGCCGTTCGTCGATCGCATCGGCGCCAAGTTGAACATGATGGAGCAGGTGCTCGATGTCCCGACCCAGGAGATCATCACCCGCGACAACGCCACCGTCGCCGTCGACGGCGTTGCCTTCTACCAGGTGCTCAACGCCGCGCAGGCCGCCTACCAGGTCGCTGGGCTGGAGAACGCCATCCTCAACCTGACGATGACCAACATCCGTACCGTGATGGGTTCGATGGACCTCGACGAGCTTTTGTCGAACCGCGACGCCATCAACGAACGCCTGCTGCGCGTCGTCGACGAGGCGGCGCACCCCTGGGGCATCAAGATCACTCGTGTCGAGATCAAGGACATCAACCCGCCGGCCAATCTCGTCGAATCGATGGGTCGCCAGATGATGGCCGAACGCAACAAGCGCGCGCAGATCCTTGACGCCGAAGGCCTCAAGCAGTCGCAGATCCTGGAAGCCGAGGGCCGCAAGGAAGCCGCCTTCCGCGACGCCGAGGCGCGCGAACGCTCCGCCGAGGCGGAGGCCCGCGCCACGCAGGTGGTGTCGGAAGCGATCTCCAAGGGCGACGTGCAGGCGCTCAACTACTTCGTCGCGCTGAAATACACCGAAGCGCTGACCAGGATCGGCTCCGCCACAAACAGCAAGGTTGTGCTGATGCCGATGGAAGCTTCGTCGCTGATCGGCACGCTCGGCGGCATCGGCGAGATCGCCAAGGAAGTCTTTAGGGGCGACGGCACTGCCGGCACGCCGCGGCAAGCCGCCCGCCCGCCCGTAGTTCGCCCGAGCGAGAGCTGAGGCCGGTCCCATGTTCGACCGCATCATTTCCGAACTCGGCCCTTGGAACTGGATGGTTCTCGGCTTCCTTCTCCTCGTAATGGAGGTCGTCGCACCGGGCATTTTCATGCTGTGGATCGGCATCGCCGCGCTGCTGATCGGTGCAGTCTCCCTGCTCATCTGGGACGCAGGTTTTTGGACTTGGCAGGTCCAGGTTCTCGCTTTCCTGGCGATGTCGCTGGTTTCAACCTATGTCGGCAAGAGACTGGCGGGCGGGCGTCACGACCCGACAGACCAGCCGCTGCTCAACCGCCGCGGCGAACAAATGATCGGCAGGATGGCGACACTGGCCGAGCCCATCAAGGACGGCCGCGGCCGCATAAAGCTGGGCGACACGCTATGGCGCGTCTCCGGCCCCGATCTGCCGCCCGGCACGCAGGTGCGCGTGACGGGCGCGGCCGATACCGATCTGGAACTGACGGTCGAGGCGGTCTAGGACCGATCCCACCGATCTCGGCGGGCGACTTTTCAAACAGGCCTGAGCCTCTGTCAGAGACTGTTTCGAAATTCGCTCTGGCGAGTCATATGGTGGTGGTTTCGAGAACCGGCGCGCAGCGGACATTAGAGCGCTGCGCGTCCAATTGGACGCGCAAAGGACGCTCTAACACTTTGCATTTGCGCATGATCCTTTCCGGGAAACCGAAATCGGTTTCCGGGGTCATGCGCTGGTCCGTGAGCACCGGCCTACGCCGGCCGTAGCTTTAACTGCCACGACCGCTCATAAGTGCTTCGGCCGGCGAAGGCCGGAAGCGCAGAAAACGCCATCAGATGGCCGCCAGAGTAGAGTTTCCAAACGGGCTCTCAGGCCGCGCCGATGCGCAGCAGATCGTGCAGATGGACAAGTCCGACCGGCCGTCCGCCCTCGACAACCATCAGGCTGGAGATGGCCGAATTGTTGATCGTCTGCAGCGCCGTCGCCACCAGCGTATCTGGACCGGCCGTCTTCGGCTCCTTGGTCATGACCTGATCGACACTCATCGCCAGAAGATTGCTGCCGATGTGGCGCCTGATATCGCCGTCGGTGACGATGCCGATCAGCGCACCATCCGCAGCGGTTATTGCCACGCAGCCAAACCCCTTGCGCGACAATTCGAGGATCGCTTCGCGCATTCCAGTGCCGGAAGGCACCAGCGGCAGCCTGTCGCCGACATGCATGATGTCGCGGATCTGCGTCAGATTGGCGCCAAGTTGCCCGCCGGGATGGAAGGTGCGGAAATGATCCGGCGTGAAGCCGCGCGCTTCGAGCAACGCGATGGCCAGCGCATCGCCGATCACCAGTTGCAGCAGCGTCGATGTCGTCGGCGCCAAGCCATGCGGGCAGGCTTCCGGCGCACGCGGCAGCAAAAGCACCACATCGGCCGCGCGCGCCAGCGCCGATCGCTCTCCGGCGGTGACCGCGATCAGCGGAATCGAGAAGCGCCTGGAATAGGCGATGATGCCCTTGAGTTCCCGGCTCTCGCCCGACCACGACATGGCGATGATGGCATCGTCCCTGGCGATCATGCCGAGGTCGCCGTGATTGGCTTCGGCAGGATGGACGAAGAAAGCCGGCGTGCCGGTCGAGGCGAGCGTCGCGGCGATCTTTGAGCCGATATGGCCGCTCTTGCCGACGCCGGTGACGATGACGCGGCCCTCGATCTGCGACACCATGTCGACGGCGCGCGCGAACGGTTCGGTCAATCCGTTTTCGAGCGCGGCCGCCAGCGCCGCGACACCGGCCTGCTCGGTCGCTACCGTTCTGAGCGCCGAGGCGATCGAAGCTTGCCCGTCGAACCGCTTCTTGTCTTGGGATCCCGCATGCATGGCTGATGCGATTAGCGCTTTGCTGCGCGCCTGTCCAACGGAATTGCCATCCAGCGGGGCTTTAAACCAACGCCGCCTCAACCCTCCATTAACCATCCCTATTTACGGTTCGGTAAGTATGGCGCGCGGGCGCCGCGCAAGCAGTGGTGGCAATGTCCGGGGCCCAGCATGAAAAGAAAGGAAGGCGAAACGGCAAGGCGGTCTACGCCTTGCTGTTGGCGACCAGCGTCTTCGCCTTGCTGCGGCCTGCGCAGCCCTATGCCCAGGTAGCCGAGCTGCGCGGCGAGGTTTCGGAATCAGCGATTCTGGACGACCAGCAGCGCGAAACCAGGCAATTGAGCATGGCCAGCGCCCAGGATCAGACGGCACGGGCCGACGCAGCCATCCAGGGCAATGCACCGGCGCCGACCTATCAGCCGGCCAGCCCGGGCGCCGTGCAGGACGACGACACGGCACCCGCGACCGGCAGCATTTTTGATCCGCTGGAAGCCACCGATGATGCGTTTGCGGACACGCCCGCTCCAATCCCGCCGCGCCGGCCATCGAGCGAAACGCAACGCGCGAACGATCAAGACTTGGCCGCCGAGGCCGCCGCCGCGACTGCAGCCACGACGGATGACACGGACACCGGCGAAACTGACCAGGACGCCACCAATCCCCGTGCCGTGACCATTGATTCCGCCGACAGGCAGCAGCTCGATCCGGGCGCCGAGCGCGCCGAAGCTATCGAAGGTCAGGACGAGAGTGCCGAGGACGACCCGTTCGCCGCCACCGGCATCAAACTCGGCTCCTTCGTGATCAGGCCGACGCTCGAGCAAGGCCTGACGGCGTCGTCGAATGCCGATTCAAGCACCGAAGGCAAACCGGCCCTGCTGTCCGAAACGGCGCTGCGCTTCAATGCCATCTCCGACTGGCGGGAGAATTCGGCTGTCATCGACGGCTATGGCATCTTTCTCAAGACCATATCGGGCGACGAGGTTCAGGAGGCACGGGGCCGTGTCGACGGCACGCTCAATGTCGACCTCGACAACGATCTGCGCGCTATCGCCAGCCTTGGTTACGAGGCGGCGCCGGAATCGGCTTCGTCGCCGGTCGTCATCGAAGGCACCGTCGAGCAGCCGGTGCGCCAGAGCATTAACGGCAGCCTCGCGGTCGAGAAGGATGCCGGCAAGATGCGCTTCGCCCTGACCGGCGCAGTCGAACACGACATCTACGGCGACGCCAAGCTTTCGACGGGCGGAACGCTGTCGCAGAAAGACCGTGACTCGACGCTCTATACCGCCACCTTGCGCACCGGCTACGAGATTTCCCCCGCTATCACCCCCTTCACCGAAGTCGAAATCGGCCGCCGGGTCTATGATTTGCGCGTCGACGCCAATGGGTTCGAACGATCCTCGACGGGGCTTGGGGTTCGGGCCGGCGCCGAGCTCGACCTCGGCGAGAAGCTTGCCGGCGAATTCTCGGCCGGCTGGCTGCGGGAGGCGATCGACGACGACCGGCTGCCGGCAATTTCGGGTGCCACGGTGAACGCCGACCTCAGATGGTCGCCGGAACGCGGCACCACGATCGGCCTCATCGGACAAACGACCGTCGAGGGCACGACAACCCCCGACGAAAGCGGCGACATCCTTTACTCCGGCCTCCTGACGGGCGAGCGCGAAATCCGTGCCAACCTGATCGGGAACGCAGCTCTCGGCGTGGGCTGGCGCGACTACGTCGGGTCCGACGGCCATGATCTGATACTGAGCGCCGAGGCCGGACTGACATGGTGGCTGAACCGGTATGCCGGACTGACCACCCGCGCCAGAACTGAAAAACAGACCAGCAACCTGGAGGGCCGCGACTACACCGCCCACAGCATCTTCGTCGGGGTGAAGCTGCAGCCGTAAGGCAGCCGTTAAAGGTTTGGGGTATCTCGAGTTTTCGGGTCAGGCGGTGGCGAGAATGATGGCTTCGATCACCTGAACGCAGCCTACATCGAGGTATGCGAGTGCCGGAAGCGCAGGAAAACCGCCGTTCCCCGGCCGGCTGACTATCGATATACCTAAATTAGAACGCCGCGCCCCGTTGCTCTGACGGTTTCATCTCGTCGAGAAGCTTGCGGATAACGCCCGCCATTCGGCCGTTTATGTCGCTGCGCCACAGCGCGAAGGCGACGTTGGCCTCGACAAAGCCTTCCGGCGATCCGCAATCAAAGGTGCGCCCCTGGTAGTGGCAGCCGTAGAAGGGCTGTTGCTTCTCCAGCTTCAGCATCGCATCGGTGAGTTGGATCTCGTTGCCGGCGCCCTTCTCCTGGCCCTCGAGAATCCCAAATATCTCCGGCTGCAGGATGTAGCGCCCGTTGATGTATAGGTTGGAGGGCGCCGTGCCGGCCTTCGGCTTCTCCACCATGCCGGTGATGCGGAAACCGTGATGCGTATCCTCGCCACGGCCGACGATGCCATATTTATGGGCCTCGGCGGGGTCGCATTCCTGAACCGCGACGATGTTGTTGCCGGTCTCGGCATAAAGCTCGACCATCTCCTTCATGCAGCTTTTTTCCGACTGCATGATCATGTCAGGCAAAAGCAGCGCGAAGGGCTCGTCGCCGACCAGCTCGCGGGCGCACCAGACGGCATGGCCGAGGCCAAGCGGTACCTGCTGGCGCGTGAAGCTGGTCTGCCCCGGCGAGGGTTGCAGCCGCTGCAGGCGGGCGAGCTCGTCGTCCTTGCCGCGCTGGGCGAGCGTGTCATAGAGTTCGAACTGGACGTCGAAATGGTCCTCGATGACCGCCTTGTTGCGGCCGGTCACGAAGATGAAATGCTCGATGCCGGCTTCGCGTGCCTCGTCGACCACATACTGGATGACTGGCCTGTCGACGACCGTCAGCATTTCCTTGGGTATGGCCTTGGTGGCCGGGAGAAAACGCGTGCCGAGACCGGCGACCGGGAAAACTGCCTTGCGAACTCTCTTCATGCTGTCAATTATCCGCTTCTAAGCCTGTTCGGCAATCCCGCCTCGAGACATTTTCGTGCCGGAATCTAGGATTATGGAACGGCTGGTCAGAAAAAAATTTGTAGTCCGTAAAGCACCAACCCGCCTTTTCGTTCCCAACGGCACCTATGGTAAACTAAATGCTAACCGGGTTCGGCGATGAATGATCTTCCTGTGATGAAGAAGGAGGAAAAGATGACCGTTCGCAACGCCGCAACGCGCTTCACAAGCTTCGTTGCGGCCGCCAGCCTGTCGCTTGCCTTGCTGTTGCCCACCGGATCGGCTTTTGCCGACGCCGGTTTCCGGCAATGGGTGGCGAGTTTCCGCGCCACCGCGGTGCGGAGCGGCGTTTCCGGCGCCGTTTACGACCGGGCATTCGAGGGCATCAGCGATGCCGACCCGGTCGTGCTGGAAAAAGCGCGTTATCAACCCGAATTCACCGCGCCCGCCTGGGACTATTTCGACAACCGCGTCCACGACCAGTCGGTCGCTGTTGGCCAGCAGATGGCAAGGAAGTGGAAGCCGTGGCTAGACAGGATCGAGGCAAGATACGGCGTCGACCGTCACATCCTGCTGGCCATCTGGTCGATGGAATCGAATTACGGCGAAATCCTCAAGCGCGACGATGTCATGCGCAATGTCGTGCGTTCGCTGGCAACACTTGGCTATGCCGATTCGAGACGATCGAAGTTTGCCCGCACTCAGTTGATCGCGGCGCTGAAAATCCTGCAAAGGGGCGACATCGACAAAAGCCACCTCAGCGGCTCATGGGCCGGCGCCATGGGCCATACCCAATTCATTCCCACCAGCTATCAGGCCTATGCGGTCGATATGGACGGCGATGGCAAGCGCGACATCTGGAATTCGATTCCCGATGCATTGGCAACGGCCGCCAATCTGCTCAAGAAGAACGGCTGGCAGGCCGGCAAGACCTGGGGCTATGAAGTCAGCCTTCCCGACGGAAAGAAGTTCCCGGCCGGATCGAAGTCACTATCGCAATGGCAAGCGCTGGGTGTCACGCGTGTCAACGGCAAGCCGTTCAAGAATAGCGCGGAGAAGGCCACGCTGAAGGTGCCAGGCGGCCGCGGCGGCCCGGCTTTCCTGATGATCAAGAATTTTTCGGTCATCAAGCGGTACAACAATGCCGACAAATACGCGGTTGCTGTTGGCCTTCTTGCCGACGGAATCGCCGGCTATGGTGGGCTTGTGCAGGACTGGAAGCGGCCTTTCACGAAGCTCTCCTTCGAGGAGAGGCAAGAGCTTCAGCAGCGGCTTTCCCAGTACGGCTACTATGACGGCAAGTTCGACGGCAAGATCGGCGAGGGATCGAAAGCCGCCATCATGGCCTTCCAGGCGAAGGCTGGCTTGACCCAGGACGGACATCCGAGCATGGAAGTGCTCAAATGGCTCAGGCAGAACTAGCCTCGCATAGGGGCTGACCTGGAGCATCGGACCCAAACCGGTTTTGGGGAATCCGATGCTCAAAAAAAGATAGAGCGGCGGCACGGTTGGATTTGAGGGTCCGGCGCTCTTAAGGGATGGAGACGGTAATTGGTTTCGGCTGCGCGTATCCGTGTGATCCTTCGTCGCGTGCCGATCCTGATTCTGGCTATT
Organism: Mesorhizobium sp. WSM4849; assembly: GCF_055811385.1. Taxonomy (NCBI): domain Bacteria; kingdom Pseudomonadati; phylum Pseudomonadota; class Alphaproteobacteria; order Hyphomicrobiales; family Phyllobacteriaceae; genus Mesorhizobium; species Mesorhizobium sp. WSM4849. The sequence continues at coordinate 52,269 of NZ_JBVVPW010000026.1, read as the reverse complement.
GCCGTTCTGGCCGTCAGCACTGCCGCCGTCTTTCAGGCGCCGGCCATGGCGCAGGAAGAACAAAGGCGTGGCTGGTCGCTGCGCGACTTGTTGTTTCTGCGCCGAAGCGAGCGGGTGGAACCGCCGCGACTGATTCAGCCGCGACGGATTCAGAGGATCGGGCCACGGAAGCCAAAAGCAAGAAAGCCCCGCGCCGCGCCGCGCCGGCCGGCTGAGCCGGCAACCCCGATTGTCGAGAAGGCGCCGGATGCCCGCACCGTTCTGGTGGTCGGCGATTTCATGGCGAGCGGCCTCGCCGAAGGTCTCGACACCGCCTTTGCCGAAAACACCAAGGTCAGGATCGTCGTCCGCAGCAACGGTTCGTCGGGTTTCGTGCGTGACGATTTCTACAACTGGCCCGAACAGATCAAGTCGCTGATCGAGACCGAAAAGCCCGCGGCCGTGATCGTCATGCTGGGCTCCAACGATCGGCAGCAAATGCGCGTGAACGGTGAACGCGAACAGCCGCGGTCCGAAGCCTGGACCAAGGAATACGAGCGCCGCACCGAATCGTTCGGCAAGGCCATTGCGTCGGCCAAGGTGCCATATCTGTGGGTCGGCGTGCCGGCCTTCAAGGCGCCGAAGATGACCTCCGACATGCTGGCTTTCAACGACATCTACCGCTCGACGGCCGAAAGTCACGGCGGCGAATTCATCGACATCTGGGACGGTTTCGTCGACGAGGACGGCGCCTTTGTCACCAGCGGGCCTGATATCAACGGCCAGCCGGTGCGCCTGCGCACCGACGACGGCATCTATGTCTCGAAAGCCGGCAAACGCAAGCTCGCCTTCTATGCCGAAAAACCCTTGATGAAGATCCTTGGAATGACCGCTCCCCCTGGCACACTGGCAGCTTATGCGCCAGCCGGCGCTCCCGTCGGGGCGCCGGCGCCGACACCCATGGCCGTCGATCGCACCGTGCCGATGCTGCTCAACGATCCGGCACTCGACGGCGGCTCGGAACTTCTCGGCGCCGCAGCGCCGGCAAAGGCGGACGGGCCCGGCGAAAAACTCGTCGTCGAGGGCAAGGCATCAGCTGCTTCGCCCGGCCGCGCCGACGATTTTTCCTGGCCGCCAAGGAAGCAGCCTGCGGCGGCGGCGGCACCCGAAACGACCACGGCGATCACTCCGTAAACCTGCCCCGGGCACCGGAAGGGCAGAAAGCGCCTTCAGATAGCCGCAGGAGTAGCGATCGAGACAGTCTCAGCGCGGCAGCACGCTCGATCCCATCAGCGTCTCGTCGATCGAACGCGCTGCCTGACGGCCCTCGCGGATCGCCCAGACGACCAGCGATTGACCGCGGCGCACATCGCCCGCCGCATAGAGCTTTTCGACGCTGGTCTTGTAGTCGCGGTCATTGGCCTCGACGTTGTTCGAGCGGCGGCTGTCGATGGCGACCTTCATCTGGCCAGCCAGCTCCGACACGGGGCCGACGGTAGCCGGCCCGGCAAAGCCGATGGCGATGAAGGCGAGATCCGCGCGGATGACGAAATCCGTGCCGGCGATCGGCTTGCGCTTTTCATCGACCTCGCAGCATTTGACGCCGGTCAACGCGCCGTCCTCGCCGATGAATTCGAGCGTCGCCACCTGGAACTCGCGCTCGGCGCCTTCCGCCTGCGAGGACGAGGTGCGCATCTTCGTTGCCCAGTAGGGCCAGACCGAAAGCTTGTCTTCCTTTTCCGGCGGCTGCGGCCGGATGTCGAGCTGGGTGACACGAACGGCGCCCTGGCGGAAGGCGGTGCCGACGCAGTCGGATGCGGTGTCGCCGCCGCCGACGACGACGACATGCTGGCCGCCGGCGACGATCGGCGGTGAGGGCCACGCCACCGACTGGATCGGCTCGCCGCCGATGCGCTTGTTCTGCTGCACCAGATAGGGCATCGCGTCATGCACGCCGTCGAGATCGTCGCCGGGAATGTTGGCCGGGCGCGGCGTTTCCGAACCGCCGCAATAGAGCACCGCATCGTATTCGGCGAGCAGCTCCGCTACCGGTTTGTCGACGCCGACATTGACGCCGCAATGGAAGCTCACGCCCTCGCCTTGCATCTGCTCGATCCGGCGGTCGATATAGTGCTTCTCGATCTTGAAGTCAGGGATGCCGTAGCGCATCAGCCCGCCCGGCCGGCTCTCGCGCTCAAAGACGTGGACGTCGTGGCCGGCGCGGCCAAGCTGCTGGGCGGCGGCCATGCCGGCCGGCCCCGAGCCAATGACGGCGACGCGCCTGCCGGTCTTCTTTTCCGGCGGGTAGGGCCGGATATGACCGGTTTCATAGGCCTTGTCGGCGATCGCCTGCTCGATCGTCTTGATGGCGACCGGAATGTCCTCAAGGTTCAGCGTGCAGGCTTCCTCGCAAGGTGCCGGACAGATGCGGCCGGTGAATTCCGGGAAATTGTTGGTCGAGTGCAGGTTGCGGATCGCATTGTCCCAGTCGCCATTGTAGACGAGGTCGTTCCAGTCCGGGATCTGGTTGTGGACCGGGCAGCCGGTCGGCCCGTGGCAGTACGGAATGCCGCAATCCATACAGCGCGCGGCCTGTTTCTCGACCTCCTTATCCGACATCGGCAGCGTGAACTCGCGAAAATGCCGGATGCGGTCGGAAGCCGGCTGGTACTTGTGCACCTGGCGGTCGATCTCGAGAAACCCTGTTACCTTGCCCATAGTCCAGTCCCTGCTGTCCAGATGGCGCGCTCGACGACGCACCCGTTAACCTCATAAGGCAGCCATGGCAACCTTCAGTCCGAGGCCAGGATTGTTGATGAAGGCGCCGACGGGAAGCCTGGCTTCCCGGCAACTCCCAAAGCCTATTCCGCCGCCACGCTCATGCGCATGCGTTCCATTTCGATCAGCGCGCGGCGGTATTCGACCGGCATGATCTTCCGGAATTTCGGCCGGAAAGTCGCCCAGTTGTCGAGGATCTCGCGGCCGCGCACCGAACCCGTGTAATGGACGTGGTTCGAGATCAGCTGATAGAGCCGCTCCTCGTCATGGCTGGTCATGTCGCCGGACACGTCGACGCGGCCTTTGTGGTCGAGGTCGCCGCCATGATGGAGCAGTTTCTCCATCAGGTCGTCTTCTTCGGGAACGGGTTCCAGTTCGACCATCGCCATGTTGCAGCGCTCGGCGAAATCACCTTCCTCGTCGAGCACATAGGCGACGCCGCCCGACATGCCGGCGGCGAAGTTGCGGCCGGTCTGGCCGATGACGACGACAATGCCGCCGGTCATGTACTCGCAGCCATGGTCGCCAACGCCTTCGACGACGGCGGCCACGCCCGAATTGCGAACTGCAAAACGCTCGCCGGCGACGCCGCAGAAATAGGCCTCGCCCTCGGTCGCGCCGTAGAGCACCGTGTTGCCGACGATAATCGACTCCGCTGCGACGATCTTCGTGTTCTCCGGTGGGCGGATGACGATGCGTCCACCCGACAGGCCCTTGCCGACATAGTCGTTGCCGGCGCCAATCAGTTCGAACGAAACCCCCCGCGCCAGGAAGGCGCCAAAGGACTGGCCGGCGGTGCCGGTGAGCTTCACCGAGATCGTGTCCTCACGCAGGCCCTTGTGCTTGAAGCGCTTTGCCACTTCACCGGACAGCATGGCGCCGGTGGAACGGTCGACATTGCGGATCGGCAGCTCGATGCTGACCGGCTGCCTGGCCTCGAGCGCCGGCTTGGCCAACTCGATCAGCCTGCGGTCGAGCACGTCGTCGATCGGATGCTTCTGCCGCTCGGTCCAGTGCACCGCCTCATGCGGGGCATCCGGCTTGAAGAACATCTTGCTGAAATCGAGCCCCCGCGCCTTCCAGTGCTGGATCAGCGCCCGCTTCTCCAAGAGTTCGGTGTCGCCGATGATCTGGTCAAGATGGGTGTAGCCCATCTCGGCGAGCAGCGCCCGCACCTCTTCCGCCACATAGAAGAAGAAGTTGATGACGTGTTCCGGCGTGCCCTTGAAACGCTTGCGCAACACCGGATCCTGCGTCGCTACGCCGACCGGGCAGGTGTTGAGATGGCACTTGCGCATCATGATGCAGCCGGCCGCGATAAGCGGCGCGGTCGAGAAGCCGAATTCGTCGGCGCCAAGCAATGCACCGATGACGACGTCACGACCGGTGCGCAGGCCGCCATCGACCTGCAACGCAACGCGCGACCTGAGGCCGTTGAGCACCAGCGTCTGGTGCGTCTCGGCAAGGCCCATTTCCCACGGGCTGCCGGCGTGCTTGAGCGAGGTCAGCGGCGATGCGCCGGTGCCGCCGTCATAGCCGGAAATGGTGATGTGATCGGCGCGCGCCTTGGCGACGCCGGCCGCAACCGTGCCGACGCCGACTTCGGACACCAGCTTGACCGAGACATCAGCCGCCGGATTGACGTTCTTGAGATCGAAGATCAGCTGCGCCAGATCCTCGATCGAATAGATGTCGTGGTGCGGCGGCGGCGAGATCAGGCCGACGCCGGGCGTCGAATGCCTGACCTTGGCAATGGTGGCATCGACCTTGTGGCCGGGCAGCTGACCGCCCTCGCCGGGCTTTGCGCCTTGCGCGACCTTGATCTGCATCACATCGGAATTCACCAGATATTCCGCCGTCACGCCGAACCGCCCGGAAGCGACCTGCTTGATCGCCGACCGCTCGGGGTTCTTGCCGCCGCCCGGCAGCGGCAGGTAGCGGTCGGCCTCTTCGCCGCCCTCGCCGGTGTTCGACTTGCCGCCGATCGTGTTCATGGCGCGCGCCAGCGTGGTGTGCGCTTCCCTGGAAATCGAGCCGAAGGACATCGCACCGGTCGAGAACCGCTTGACGATATCGGCCGCCGACATGACCTCGTCGAGCGCGACCTTCTTGCGGCCGGTTTCTTCGGCGAACCTGATCTTGAACAGGCCGCGAATGCTCTGCGCCCGCGCCGCCTCGCTGTCGATCTGAGCGGAATAGTCCTTGAACGTCTCCCACGATCCTTGGCGCACGGCGTGCTGGAGGGTGGCCACGGCATCGGGTGACCAGATATGCGCTTCGCCGCGCATGCGGAACATGTATTCGCCGCCGACCTCGAGACTGTTGCGCAGCACCGGGTCGTTGCCGAAGCCGTCGGCGTGGCGGCTGACCGTCTCGGCCGCGATCTCTTCCAGCCCGACGCCTTCGATCAGCGTCGCGGTGCCGGTGAAATACTTCTGCACGAAATCGGTCTTCAGCCCGATCGCGTCGAAGATCTGCGCGCCGCAATAGGACTGGTAGGTCGAGATGCCCATCTTCGACATCACCTTGAGAATGCCCTTGCCGATCGACTTGATGTAGCGGGAGACGACCTCGTAGGCGTCGACCTCGGCCGGCAGCTCGCCGCGCTTGTGCATGTCGAGCAGCGTGTCGAAGGCGAGATAGGGGTTGATCGCCTCGGCGCCGTAGCCGGCAAGGCAGCAGAAATGATGCACCTCACGCGGCTCGCCGGACTCGACGACGAGCCCCACCGACGTGCGCAATCCCTTGCGGATCAGATGATGGTGGACCGCCGCCGTGGCCAGAAGTGCCGGAATGGCGATGCGGTCCGGCCCGAGCTGACGGTCGGACAGGATGATGATGTTGTAGCCGCCGGCGACCGCCGCTTCAGCGCGCTCGCACAGCCGGTCGATGGCGCCCTGCATGCCGGCCGCGCCTTCGTTCGAAGCATAGGTGATGTCGATCGTCTTGGTGTCGAAACGGTCCTCGGTGTGACCGATGGAGCGGATCTTCTCCAGATCGCCATTGGTCAGGATCGGCTGGCGCACTTCGAGCCGCTTGCGACGCGAATTGCCGACGAGGTCGAAGATGTTGGGCCTCGGCCCGATGAAGGACACCAGGCTCATCACCAGTTCCTCGCGGATCGGGTCGATCGGCGGGTTGGTGACCTGGGCGAAGTTCTGCTTGAAATAGGTGTAGAGCAGCTTCGATCTGTCCGACATCGCCGAAATCGGCGTGTCGGTGCCCATCGAGCCGACCGCTTCCTGGCCGGTGGTTGCCATCGGCGACATCAACAGCTTGGTGTCTTCCTGGGTGTAGCCGAACGCCTGCTGGCGATCGAGCAGGCTGACGTCCCTGCGCAGCGCGCGCGGCTCGACCGGCTTCAGGTCTTCAAGGATGAGTTGGGTGTTGGCGAGCCAACTCTTGTAGGGATGCCTGGTCGCGATCTCCGACTTGATCTCCTCATCGGAAACGATGCGGCCCTTCTCCAGGTCGATCAACAGCATGCGGCCGGGCTGCAGCCGCCACTTCTTGACAATCCTTTCCTCGGGCACCGGCAGCACGCCGGCTTCCGAAGCCATGATGACGCGATCGTCGTCGGTGACGATGTAGCGCGCCGGGCGCAGCCCGTTGCGGTCGAGCGTAGCGCCGATCTGGCGGCCGTCGGTAAAAGCTACTGCGGCCGGTCCGTCCCACGGCTCCATCAGAGCGGCGTGGTATTCGTAAAAGGCCTTGCGATCCTGATCCATCAACTTGTTGCCGGCCCAGGCTTCCGGGATCAGCATCATCATCGCATGGGCGAGCGAGTAGCCGCCCTGCGTCAGGAATTCGAGCGCGTTGTCGAAACATGCGGTGTCCGACTGCCCCTCATAGGAGATCGGCCACAGCTTGGAGATGTCGTTGCCGAACAATTCGGAATCGACCGAGGCCTGCCGCGCCGCCATCCAGTTGACGTTGCCGCGCAGCGTATTGATCTCGCCATTATGGGCGACCATGCGATAAGGATGCGCCAGCTTCCACGACGGGAAGGTGTTGGTCGAGAAACGCTGGTGGACGAGGATCAGCGCCGTCTCGAAACGCGGATCGGTCAGATCCTTGTAATAGGCGCCGACCTGATAGGCCAGGAACATGCCCTTGTAGACGATGGTCCGCGATGACATCGACACGACGTAGAAGCCATTGTCGACGCCCTTGGTCTCTTCATGGATACGACCGGAAATGACTTTGCGCAGGATGTAGAGCCGCCGCTCGTAATCATCGTCGCTCTCGATCTCGGCGCCACGACCCAAAAACACCTGCCGCTGGACCGGTTCGGAAGCAGCGATATCAGGTGCCTTTGACAGCAATGAATTGTCGACCGGCACATCGCGAAAGCCGAGCAGCGGCTGGCCTTCAAGCTGCGCCACCTCGGCGATGATGCCTTCGATATGCGCCTGAAGCTGAGGATCGCGCGGCATGAACACATGGCCGACGGCGTAATGGCCGGGCTTGGGCAGTTCGACGCCCTGGCTGGCCATCTCCTCGCGGAAGAAGCGGTCGGGAAGCTGCACCAGCACGCCGGCGCCGTCGCCCATCAGCGGATCGGCGCCGACGGCGCCGCGATGCGTCAGGTTTTCGAGCACCGCAAGGCCGTCCTTGACGATCTGATGCGACTTCACGCCTTTCATGTTGACGATGAAGCCGACGCCGCAGGCATCGTGCTCGTTGCGGGGATCGTAAAGGCCGTGGGCGGCGAAGCCGGTATGGGTTCGCCCAATCTTGGTCAGGGACGGATTTTTGACGGCTGGCGCATTCGTCTGCGCGGCCGGGCCGTTCGTCGCAGATGGCGTCATTTCCGTCATCATCCTGTCCTCCGTTCCGCGCCCCTCAGGGCGCTGGTTTCCGTCGGGAAGCGCCTGGGCTTCCCTCTCATCCTTGCGGCACGTCTTGCGAAATCCTTGCCGAACCAGGCGGCCTGGTTCGCACCGGCAATCGTACAGGCCAGAGTCGGGCTGTCTACCTGTCGCTCGCGGCAACGGCCGGAGAGGCCCAATGATACGCCAATCCAGCCTGTTTTGTGCGACAAAATAAGACAGCACTACTGTCCTAAATTTTTATGACAGAAATTGGGGATGCGCACAAGACCGATTCACAACAATCTTGGGCTGTTCGCGACAGAAAATTACGCACAGCTACGCCAAAACGCAACCTTCGATCGTATCGCCGGTTCTCCGCTCTCACTGGCTTTACCGCTTTTCCGGCGCTTGGCACTTGCGAGCGGCATGCGAAAGCGGCCAAGGTGCATCGATTTTCCCAGCACAGGCAAACGCATGAATTTCGCTTCCGACAATTGGGCAGGCGCCCATCCCGACATCTCAGCCAATTTATCCCGGCATGCCGCAGGTGCTGCCACTGCTTACGGCGACAGCGACCTGGACCGCGCCATCTATCGGCGCTTCAGCGAAATTTTCGAACGCGAGGTTGCAGTGTTCTTCGTCGCAACCGGTACGGCGGCCAACGCCCTCTCCATGAGCGCGTGCAACCGAATTGGCGGCGTCGCCTTCTGCCATTCCGAAGCGCATATGACCGTCGATGAATTCGGCGCGGCGGGCTTCTACACCGGAGGGGCGCGCATGTCGCCGGTGCCGGGTCCATTGGGGCGCATCAATCCGCAGGCGCTCGACCGGGCCATCATGCGCTATTCCCAAGACCTGGCTCCCGCCGGCCAACCGATGGCGGTCACGATCACGCAGGCGACTGAAGTCGGCACCGTCTACACCGTCGCCGAGATCACAGCCATCTCCGAAGTGAGCCACCGTCACGGGTTGCCTCTGCATATGGACGGCGCGCGCTTCGCCAACGCGATTGCCGCGATAGACACCAGTGTGGCGGAAATGACCTGGAAGAGCGGCGTCGACATCGTCTCCTTTGGCGGCACCAAGAACGGCTGCTGGATGGCCGACGCAGTCGTGGTTCTTAATCAAGACCTGGGGCATGATTTGCGCCTGCTGCGCCAGCGCGCCGCCCAGAACTTTTCCAAGTCGCGCTTCATCTCGGCCCAGTTCGAAGCCTATTTCGCCAACAATCTGTGGCTGGAAACCGCGCGACACGCCAACGCCATGTCGGCTCGGCTGGCGGCAGCAATTGAGGATTCTGCTTCGGCCCGGCTCGCCTGGCTTCCCCAGGCCAATGAAGTCTTCGCAATCCTCAGCCGCAACAATGCCGAACGGTTGCAGGCCGCCGGCGCCAAATTCTACGAATGGGGAGTACCGCACGGTTTCGACGGCCATCTCAGCGAGAATGAGGCTATCCATCGCTTCGTCACCAGCTTCGCGACCACGGATGAGGACATAGCGCAATTCGAGGCCTTGATCGGCGCGTAGTCCGTTCAGGGCTAAGCCAGGAAGGGCCGCACCAGAAGCTCGAAGCCGAGCAGGATCAGAAAAATCAGAAACCAGCGCCGGAAGGTTTTTGGGTTGATCCGTTGCCTGAGGACCTGCCCGAGCCACATGCCAAGCAAGGCTGGAGCAACGGCCAGCGAAGACATCGCGATATGCTCAAGCTGGAACGCCCCATGCGAGGCTAGGCCGACCGCTAGCGCAATGGTCGACACGGTAAAGGAAAGACCGAGCGCCTGGATCAGGTCATCCTTGCCCAGTCCCAATGCCTGGATATAGGGGACGGCGGGAACCACGAAGACCCCCGTGCCGCCCGTGACAATGCCGGTGATGAAACCGACTGCGGGTGACGACCAGCCCTCGGCTGGCACCGGGACGGTCAATTGGCGGGGCCAGCAAGGTGTAGGCGCCATACGCGATCAAAGCGGCACCAAGACCGGCGGTCGTCCACTTGACGTTGTCACTGGCCAGCAGCCATGAGCCCGCCACGGTGCCGATCAAGATGCCCATCATCATCAGCCACAGCCGGCGCAGGATCGACGCAAAACTCGGGCCGGCGAACAACTGCCAGACATTGGTCGCGAAGGACGGAACAACAAGCAGCGAGGCGGCGGCGACCGGTGGCATGATCGTACCCAGCAGCCCCATCACCAGCGTCGGCAACCCCATGCCGGTGACGCCCTTGACGATACCGGCCAGCAGGAAGGTGGTGGCGATTGTGCCTGTCAGCGTCAAAGAAAAATCAGACATCGCGTCCTTGATGGTCTCGGCGATCGAGATGGCTCAGGCCGCAGGATGACGCAGCGCCGCTTGCCACGAAAGAGCCAGGACCTGTGGTCCTGGATGGCACAGGCAAACAAAAAGCGGCGCCTTTCGGCGCCGCTCTCGTCTAGGAGGAGATGGGCTTTTAGTTGCTGAGGTCAAGCAGCGGTCTTGGCCTCGATCTGCTTGGCCTTCGCCGAAGCCGCGGTGATCGCGATCTTGCGGGGCTTCAGCTCCTCGGGAATGTTCCGCTTGAGGTCGACGAAGAGCAGGCCATTCTTAAGCGTGGCGCCGACGACGTCGACGTGATCGGCAAGCTGGAAGCGGCGCTCGAAGGCGCGTGACGCGATACCGCGATAGAGCAGTTCGGAGCCTTCGCCATTACCCTCTTCCTTGCGCTCACCCTTGACGGTCAGCACATTGCGGTGAGCTTCGATCGAGAGCTCGTCGTCCGAGAAGCCGGCCACCGCCATCGAGATGCGATAAGCATCCTCGCCGGTGCGCTCGATGTTGTAGGGCGGATAGGTCTGCGCGCTTTCGGGCTGCGCAAGCGAATCGAGCATGGTGAACAGCCGGTCGAAACCGACGGTCGAACGATAGAGCGGGGAAAAATCAACGTGACGCATAGTGTGTTCTCCTGTTGAGCAACAAGGTTTGCGTGTGGCCGGTGCGAAACCCGTGACGGCGTTCCGAATAGGCCAGCGGCCCCGACATTGGCGGCCGCAGCAGACATTTGGGGAACACGTGAAAGCATTTCAAGATTTTCGATGAACGGCAGATGAACCGCGGCTTCGGCGGGCGTTCAGCTAAGCGGAGCTAGACTGCTTCCAGGATCAAGGAACAGGCGGCGGTTACGGCGTCGCGCGTCCTCTCGGACACGCAAAGGACGCTGTAACACTTTGATTGCGCATGATTCACAGCGAAAATCGGGTCCGATTTTCGGGGTCACGTGCGAGATGCCGCAACGGGGCCGACCGGGTGTAACGTCCCTTCCTCCCGGATCGACGGGGGGCCGGAAGCATGCCGCAAGCTGCTTTCGGCCTCACTCGCTGGCTGCCTCGTTCAGCCTTTCCAACGCGTCCGGAATTCCTTTGCTTTTGCTGCATGGGCGTCTATGCCTACCAAAGCTTGCGCCATGCAGGCAGCGACACACAAACGCAGCGCCGAATGACGGACCTCCTCAACGAAATTCCCCTCTTCCGCGAAATTCCGGGCAATCCGCTACCGGAAAATGCGGCCGGTGGTTTCTTTACGACGCGCGATGGCAAGAAGATCCGCTACGGCCTCTTTCCCGCCGTTGCCCGCCCGATGAAGGGCACCGTGGTCGTCTTGACCGGCCGCAACGAGTGCATCGAAAAATATTTCGAGACCATCCGCAACCTTGCCGATCGCGGCTTCGGCGTCGCCACCCTCGACTGGCGCGGCCAGGGCGGTTCCGACCGGCTGATCAGCGACCGCGAGCGCGGCTATGTCCGGAGCTTCTTCGACTATACCGGCGACCTGGAACAGTTCTTCGAGGAGATCGTGCTGCCCGACTGCCGGGGGCCGTATTATATCTTGGCCCATTCGGCCGGGGCGGTGATTACGCTGCTTGCCGCACCGTCGATGGTGAACCGCGTACGGCGCATGGTGCTGATCGCGCCATTCCTGGCCGTTCCCGACCTGCCGGTCTCGACAACCACCGTTCGCCGCCTGTGCTCGCTGTTCTGTCTGCTGGGCCTTGGCAAGCTTTATGCCGCCTGGGGTCCGCGGCCCAGAAGAATCATTCCGTTTGCCGCCAACATGGTGACATCAGATCCAGAGCGGTATCGACGCAACACGCTGATCTACGAAACCTACCCGCAACTGGCGCTCGGCGGCCCGACGATACGCTGGCTGAAAGCGGCGGCGCAGGCCTCCGAGGCCATCAGCGATCCCGACTTCATGGCCAGGATCCAGGTACCCTTGCTGGTGATCGCCGCCGGTGCCGACCAGGTCGTCTCGACCAAGGCGGTGGAAACCTACACTAGACGTCTCCGCCTCGGTTCGCTGCTGGTGATCGATGGCGCACGCCATGAAATATTGCAGGAAGCCGACTTCTATCGCGAGCAGTTCTTTGCCGCCTTCGATGCCTTCATCCCGGGAAGCGACGACACGGCCTGATTGAGTGCCGCACTCCCTCCGGACGCTCCAAGAGCGCTCCAAGTCATTGAAGTCCATGCCCCTTGGCTTGAAAAATGCCTGCCAACCTCGATCGTCGGCCTATCCCTGCCGGGCGAAATCCATGATCCAGTTGGTCTCCCAGGTCTTGCCGCCATCCGGTGAAAAAGCCTGCTCCCAGCGCGCCGATTTTTCAGTGATCCGCGACCATAGGAAGCGAACCTGGATATGGCGTCCGTCGAAGACGTCTTCGCACAGGAACGTGCCGACAGCTGCTTCGAAGGTGCCGCGCATCGGAATATCGATGGTCGCCGGGTTGCGGCCGTCGATCCACCAGATCGACCATTGTCTCGTCGCCGGATCGAACGTCCGCAGCGTGGCGGCGCGATAGGCGCCGCCGGGCAATTCAATCACATTGTCGTCGACATTGCCGAGGCCGCCAAGGATCGGGCGCACTTCGCACGTCCCGCCAAACACGTCCCAGTTCGTGTCGCCTTGCAGGCGCTTCTGCAACCTTCGATGGCTGACGTTCCAGCGTCCGAAGAAGAAATCGAAATCGGCCCGGCCGTCTGCTGGAGCATTTTCTGCCGGCGCATCTTCGGATTGGCTGGTTGTTGATAGCGTTGGCATGTGAATCCCTCCCGTGACATCATCTGCATAGCGGAGAGCTGCTGACATCCTCCTGTCAGGAGCGTGGGCTACATCGCCCGTGGGCACCCTGGTCCGTAATGGCCAGTTGCCCAGCCGGTTCAGCCACGCAGCGCCGCCATCGCGGCGGCATGAAGCTCCGGCGTTGCCGCAGCCAGGATGTCGCCGCCTCTTTCCGCCGGTCCCCCTTCGAAGGTGGTGACGACGCCGCCGGCCTTCTCGATGATTGGGATCAGCGCGACGATATCGTAGGGTTTTAAACCGGGGTCGGCGACGATGTCGACGCTTCCCGCCGCGACCATGGCGAAGGCATAGCAGTCGGTGCCGTAGCGGGCGAGCTGGACCTGCTGCTCGAACTGGTCGTAGCGCAGGCGCGCGTCTCCCTTGAACAGTGCCGGCGTGGTGGTGAACAGCGTCGCCTCGGCGAGGCTTGCCGTCTTGCGTGTCGTCAGCCTTCGCGGTCCGCCCGGGCCTTCATAATGGGCACCGGACGCGTTGGCATAGAAAAGCTCGCCGGTGAAGGGCTGCGACATCATGCCGGCAACGGCATCGCCGTCGACCGTCAGCCCGACCAATGTTCCCCACACCGGCAGGCCGGAAATGAAGGCACGGGTGCCGTCGATCGGATCGATCACCCAGACATGCCTGCTGGAAATGTTCTCGCTGCCATGCTCCTCGCCGAGGATGCCATGATCGGGATATTCCGCTGATATAAGCGCCCGGATGACCCGCTCGGCCTCGCGGTCGGCCTCGGTGACCGGGTCGAAGCTGCCTTGCTCCTTGTTGGCGACCGCGCCTTGGCTGCGGAAGCGCGGCAAGGTTTCGGCTGCGGCGGCATGCGCAATGCGCCGCATGAAATCGATGCTGATGTCCAACTGATTCTCCCGCGTTGTACGGTGCTGGAACAGTCGTTTGCCTGTGGTTTTCCGCCAAAACAAGGGCGTGCGGAACTTTTGCGCATCGTCAACTGTTGCTCGAATGCAACGCTGGCGCCCTCGAATTCAGTTTCCACATCATAGTGAATTAAAAACGCCGGTCGACGGCTTGACATTTGTGCATCGCACAATAGATTTGTTCTCGGACAGGCTTTCCTGTCCATGCCCTCCTTGGGCGTTTCCTCCCTAGACTTCGACCGTGTCGTGCAAACGATGCGGTCTTTTTTTCAGCGCAGCATCCAGCCGATCGCGCGTCCCCGACCCGCACGCGCAGAATCCCACGTAAAAATCGCTTCCGATTTTCGGCATCATTCGGCGGCAAGCGGCAGATCGACAAAATTGTGGTCGGGCATCGCCATCAGGTCGGCCGAGAATTGCGCCAGATCGTCGGCGAGCGCATCGAAGCCGGCGGATTTCTGGAACGTCCGCTCGTTCATGTAAAGCCCGCGATTGACCTCGATCTGCAGTGCATGAAGATGGCGCACGGGGCGGCCATAATGCTCGGTGATGAAGCCTCCGGCATAGGGTTTGTTGTGGGCGACGGTGTAGCCCATGCCGATCAGCAGGCCGATCGCCGTCTCGGTCAACGCTGCCGAGGCGGAGATGCCGAAACGGTCGCCGACGATGAAGTCGGGCCTGACACCGCTGTCGCCGACCCTGATGCTCGCCGGCATCGAGTGGCAATCGATCAGCACGGCAAAGCCGAACCGCGCATGGGTCCTGGTCAAAAGCCGTTTTAGCGTCTCGTGATAAGGCTTGTAGACAGCCTCGATGCGCGCGACAGCTTCCGCCAGCGGCAAGCGGCCGGCATAGATTTCGAGCCCCTCTCCCACCAGCTTGGGCACGGTGCCAAGCCCGCCGGCTACGCGCGCCGAGCGGATGTTGCAGAACGACGGCACGGGTTCGGCGAACATCCGCGGATCGAGTTCCCACGGCTCCCGGTTGACGTCGAGATAGGCGCGCGGGAAGTTTGCCGCCAGCATCGGCGCGCCGAGCGCGACGGCGCCGCCGAACAATTCGTCGACATAGCAATCTTCGGAGCGGCGGATGGCGTTTCGGTCCAGCCTTGCCATGGCCAGGAACCGGTCCGGATAGTGACGACCGCTATGCGGCGAGTTGAAGAGGAAGGGGACGCGCTGTTCGGCGCCCGACCGGATTTCGAAGGGGGGAACGACCGAAAAATCCTCGGCTGCCGTTTTCAATTTGAACGAATCCGGAAACACCAATGCATCATGGTTGGAAAGGTGCCACCTCCCCGGCCGCATGTCCAGCGTTTCGGCGTCCGGACCGCTTTGTTAAAGGCCGATCGGGCCTTTATCGTTCACTTGATGTTTACCGTCACCTCCTCATATACAGGATGGTTAACGGGCTGCCCCACGGCAGTCTCGGACGGGTGATTCGGACGGGATAAGATGGCACGCATTCTACTGGCGGAAGACGACGATGACATGCGCCGGTTCCTCGTCAAGGCGCTGGAGCGTGCCGGCTACCAGGTCAGCGACTTCGACAATGGTGCCAGCGCCTATGAGCGGCTGCGCGAAGAGCCTTTCTCGCTGCTCTTGACCGACATCGTCATGCCGGAGATGGACGGCATAGAACTCGCCCGCCGCGCCACCGAGATCGATCCCGACCTCAAGGTCATGTTCATCACCGGCTTCGCCGCCGTTGCGCTCAATCCGGATTCCAAGGCGCCGAAAGACGCCAAGGTGCTGTCGAAGCCGTTCCATCTGCGTGACCTCGTCAACGAAGTCGAAAAGATGCTGCAGGCGGCCTGAACCGATTCTGGCAGGCCTTCGGCACCCCTTCAGCGGCGTGGCGAGGCGAACCGTTCTTTCCCTTTTCCTCCTATTGACGCGCCGTGGCAAAAATGGTGTATGCGCGGCTTCGGATGGGCGTGTAGCTCAGCGGGAGAGCACTGCATTGACATTGCAGGGGTCACAGGTTCAATCCCTGTCACGCCCACCATCCAGACAATCCGCCGTCTCTCGTACCGGCAGATTTACGGGCGCGTCCAAGCTGGACCGCGTGAATGCCGCATTTTCGAGAATGCCAAAATCGGACGCCTCGATTTTCTTGCCCAGCCAATGCTTCTCAATGAAGTCGGCAGAGAATATCTTTTCGACCGCATCGACGACATGAAATCATGAAATTTGGTGGGGGGCATCGCTCCTCCAGGTGAATCCGAAACGCTAAACCAAGCGTGTCGGCGAGCGATTTTGCATTGGACACGGCCAAGAGACGGCCGCCCAAGCCGTCATGTCTGCTGGCAGCAATCAGCGTCGATTGAGATCAGGCTGCGCCGAGGCGGAGATCACCTGTCTCAATATGCTGGAGAAACCACGCATAGGTCTGCTCCAATCCGCTCTGAAGCGAGTACCGCGGGCGCCAGCCCGTGGCAAACAGGCGCGACACGTCCATCAGCTTGCGCGGCGTGCCGTCCGGCTTCGTCGCATCGAATGTGAGCACCGCCTCGGCTCCGACGACGGAGAGCATGGTGCGGGCCAGTTCGGCAATGGTGATGTCTTCGCCCGAGCCGACATTGACGTGGCTGTCGCCGGCATAGTTTTTCAGCAGCCAGACCAGAGAGTCGGCGGCGTCGTCGACATGCAGAAACTCGCGCATCGGCGTGCCCGATCCCCAGACCTCCAGGGTTTTGTCGCCGGCCCGCTTGGCCTTGTGCGCCTTGCGCATAAGGGCTGGTACGACATGGCTGGTGGAGAGGTCGAAATTGTCGCCGGGGCCATAGAGGTTGGTCGGCATCGCCGAGATGTACTCGACACCGTATTGGCGCCGATAGGCCTGGCACAGTTTCAGCCCAGCGATCTTGGCGATCGCGTACCATTCGTTGGTCGGTTCGAGCGGACCGGTCAGCAAAGCGTCCTCGGAGATCGGCTGTGCCGCAAACTTCGGATAGATGCAGGACGAACCGAGAAACAGCAATTTCTGCACCTCGTTGCGAAAAGCGCTCTCGATGACATTGGTCTGCATGATGAGATTGTCCTGCAGAAAATCGACCGGCAACCTGTTGTTTGCCAGGATACCGCCGACCTTGGCCGCCGCCATCACCACCGCATCCGGCCTGTGGTCTGCCATCCAGCGCCGCACGCCGGCCTGGTCCATCAGGTCGAGTTCATCGCGGGATGCGGTCAGGACCTCGCAGTCCTCGTCCGCCAGCCTGCGCAATATGGCCGATCCGACCATGCCGCGATGCCCGGCCACGAAAACGCGCTTGCCCCTTAGGTCGAAGTCCATTGGCGTATCCCTATGCAGAACGGTCGCTATGACCACTGGCGTCGCCGCGCCAGATGGTCCTGCGTCGGACGCATAGCGCATACAGATTTGCCCGGACAAGGCAAATCGGAGATTCGGGCGAGCTCTTCTTGCGGTTGGCGCTCAGACGCCCGCCACGGCGCACAGGTTCTTCATTCTTGCGACGGCAAGTTCCGGGTCGGCCAGCAATCCGGCCTGGTCGGCAAGACGGAACACATCCGCATAGTGGCTAATGCCGCGCGCCGACTGCATGCCGCCGATCATCGAGAAATGGTCCTGGTGGCCGTTCAGCCAGGCCATGAGGACGATACCGGCCTTGTAGTACTCGGTCGGCGCCTCGAAGATTTTCCGCGACAGAGATACCGTCGGCGCCATCAGCGCGTCATAACCGGCGCGGTCGCCGTCGGCCAGCCTCGCCAGCGCGGCATTGGCGACCGGCGCAATGGCGTCGAAAATCCCGAGCAGCGCATGCGAATGTCTTTCGCCGTCGCCGGCGATCAGCTCGGGGTAGTTAAAGTCGTCGCCGGTGAACATGACGACCCCTTCCGGCAGCCGGTTGCGCAGGGCAACCTCTTTGCCGGCATCGAGCAGCGATATCTTGATCCCCTCGACCTTGCCGGCGTGGCGTTCGATGATGGCGACGACCGTGTCGAGCGCGGTGTCGAAATCATGGCTGCCCCAATAACCCTTCAGCGCCGGATCGAACATGCCGCCCAGCCAGTGCAGGATGACCTTGCCGGATGCCTGGCACAGGATGCGATCATAGACGCTTATATAGTCGTCGGGACCCTTGGCGACAGCCGCCAGCGCGCGGCTGGCCATCATGATCGCCGTGCCGCCCAGGCCTTCGATGAAATCGAACTGCTCCTCATAGGCCGCAATGACATCGTCGAGTGTCCTGACGGCGCCTGGCGCCAGATGGTCTGTTCCGGCACCTGAGGCGAGGTCGGCGCCCTCGACGGTTCGCGCCTCGGCGATCGAGCGGCGGATCAATTCCCTGGCGTTTGTCCAGTCGAAACCCATGCCACGCTGTGCGGTATCCATCGCCTCGGCGATGCGGAAGCCGAGCCGCCACAGATGATTGCGAAACGCCATCGTGCGCTCCCAGTCGACCGCTGGATGAGCCCATGGATCGGTCATCTCAAGGGGATCGGCAACGACATGGGCGGCGGCATATGCGATGCGCGAAAACCGCGCGCCGATCACCGGCTGTGCCGGCTGGCCGACAAGGCGGTAGCGAGTGCTGCGACCGCCCTCCCCGGGCAAGGCAATGTCCATCGGTCTCTCCCTTTGATCGCGCCTATAAATGGAACGTTCCAATAAATCAAGAACCTTTTGATTCTCAATCCATGCCCCGAAATGCTGCCTCGCAGTGACAAAGCCCTTTGAGTGCACCGCCTTCAGCTGCGGGGTACTCGCTTTCTGGATTCGAGAAAATCCTGATTGACTCAAATGCAGCACGGAATTAGAACGTTCCAATAAATTCGACCAGAAAATACCGGAGGACGATCGGGATGGCCAGCAGGCCCAAGGCGACGATACTCGACATTGCCCGTGAGGCGGGCGTGTCCAAGTCGACGGTGTCGCTCGTGCTGCAGGGCAGCGGCTTGATCCGGCCTGAGACCGCGCTGAAGGTTCGCAAGGCGATCGAGGATGTCGGCTATGTCTACAACCGCGGCGCCGCCAATCTGCGCAAGGCCCATTCCAACGTCATCGGCATGGTCATCAACGACCTTACCAACCCGTTTTTCGCCGAAATGGCGGTCGGCATGGAGCGTGTCTTCCAGTCGGCGGGCATCGTGCCGTTCATCGCCAACACGGCGGAGAACCCGGTGCGCCAGGAAGAGGTGCTGAAATCGCTGATGGAGCAAGGTGTCGCCGGGCTGATCGTGTCGCCGGCGCGCGGCACGACCCCTGGTGCTTTCCGCCGCATCGAGACGGCGGGGCTTCCGATCGTCTTCACCATGCGACGGCTTCCTGAAAGCCGCATCCCGGTGATCGCGCCTGACAATCATCGCGGCGCCTGGCTCGCCACCGCCCATCTGATCGGCAAAGGGCATCGCCGGCTGGCCTTCTTCGGCGGCTCATCGGATCTGGTGGTCTATCACGAGCGGCTGGGCGGTTTTCGCGAGGCCTGCGAGGGGCTCGGCATCGCCAAACGCGATACGCTCGTCGTCGAAGGCGAAACCAGCCGCAAGGGCGGCATTGCCTGCCTGGAGACGGCCCTCGCCATGGCCGAGCCCCCGACCGCGGCGCTGTGCTTCAACGATGCGGTCGCCTTCGGCGTCATGCTGGCGCTGCGCAAGCGCGGCCTCGAGCCCGGCGCGGATTTCGCCGTCGTCGGCTTCGACGACGTGATCGAAGCCCAGCATTACATGCCGGCGCTGACCAGCGTCGCGGTGGATTCGGCAGGCCTGGGCGAGCGCGCCGCCCATGTCATGCTGAAGATGATCCAGTCGCGCACCACGCGCGCCGAGGATCATATCGGCGCCGTCAACCTCGTCGTCAGGGACAGTTGCGGTCCTGATCGCCGCGCTGGAATGGGAGACGCGGCATGACCGTCAAATGGGGACTGATCGGCGCAAGCACGATCGCCAGGCAATTCATGATCAATGCCATCCGCGCGCAACCGAACAGCGAGATCACGGCGGTGATGAGTTCCAGCACGGAGCGCGCCACTTCCTATGCCAGGGAGAACGGCATTCCGCTTGCCGTCTCGACACTCGATGAATTGCTCGGCTCCGACATCGACGCCGTCTACATCTCGACCACCAACGAACTGCATCTCGAACAGGCACTAGCCGCCATCAGGGCGGGAAAACATGTGCTGTGCGAAAAGCCTCTCGCGCTGACCAGCGCCGATGCGCGCAAGATGGTCGCCGTCGCCAAGGCGGCCGGCGTCGTGCTCGGCACCAACCATCATTTGCGCAATGCCGGCTCGCACCGGGCGATGCGCGAAGCCATCGCCGCCGGCCGCATCGGCAAGCCGATCGCTGCGCGCGTCTTTCACTCCGTCTATCTGCCTGAGAATTTGCAGGGTTGGCGCATCACCAGGCCGGAAGCCGGCGGCGGCGTCGTGCTCGACATCACCGTGCACGATGCCGACACGCTGCGTTTCGTGCTCGATGACGATCCGCTCGAGGTTTCGGCGTTCACCCAGGCCGCTGGCATGGCCGCCGGCGGCCTGGAGGACGGCGCCATGTGCATCTGGCGCTTCAAATCGGGCATCATCGCCCAGTCGCATGAGGGCTTCACCACCAAATTCGCCGGTACCGGCTTCGAGGTGCATGGCAGCGAAGGCTCCCTGATCGCAAAAGATGTGATGACGCAGAAGCCGATCGGCTCTGTGCTGCTGCGCACGGCAAAAGGCGAGGAGGAATTGAGCTTCGACCGCGAAGATCTCTATGTCAGGTCCTTGCGCCAGTTCCATGCGGCAATCCGTGGCGAAGGCCAGCCGTCGGCCACTGGCGAGGACGGCGTCTGGTCGCTGACATCAGCCGAGGCGGCATTGCAATCCGCCAAGTCCGGCAAATCAGCCGCGATCGATCCGAAACCCCGATCGATCCGAATCTAAGGGGCGCAGGGTGAGCAAGCTCGTCTCCGCAGCGCAAGCCGCCAGCCTGATCAGGGACGGCATGGTCGTTTCCGTGTCGTCGTCGAGCGGCCTCGGCTGCCCGGATGCGGTGCTCGCCTCCATCGGTGAGCGCTTCGAAGCGGAAGGCCATCCCAAGGACATCACGACGCTGCATCCAATCGCCGCCGGCGACATGTACGGCATTAGGGGTATCGACCATCTGGCCAAGCCCGGCCTGTTGAAGCGCACGCTGTGCGGCTCCTATCCGTCCGGCCCGTCCTCTTCGGAACCGCCGCAGATATGGAAGATGATCGGCGACAATTCGGTCGCCGCCTACAACGTGCCCTCCGGCATCCTGTTCGACATGCACCGCGAAGCCGCCGCCAAGCGCCCCGGCGTGCTGACCAAGGTCGGCCTCGACACGTTCGCCGACCCGCGTCACCAGGGCTGCGCCATGAATGCGGCGGCCGGCGAGCCGATCGTTTCGGTGCAGCAGTTCGACGGCGAGGAATGGCTCTACTTCCGCTCTATCGTGCCTGACGTCTCAATCATCCGGGCGACAACAGCCGACGAGCGCGGCAACCTCACCTATGAGCATGAGGGCGCCTATCTCGGTGGGCTGGAACAGGCGCTCGCCGCTCGCAACAATGGCGGCATCGTCATCGCGCAAGTCAAGCGCGTCGTCGAGAACGGCACGCTGAAGCCGCATGACGTGCGCGTGCCCGGTGTGCTGGTCGACCATATCGTGGTGGCGCCCGACCAGTTGCAGACGACGCTGACGCCCTACGATCCGGCGATCTCGGGCGAGATCTTCCGGCCGCTGTCGACCTTCCGCAATGCCGAGATGAGCGTCCAGAAGGTGATCGCGCGGCGCGTCGCGATGGAGCTTGCCGACGGCATGGCCGTCAATATCGGCTTCGGCATCTCGGCCAACGTGCCGCGCATCCTTATCGAGGAAGGCCAGCACGGCAAGGTCACCTGGGTAATCGAACAGGGCGCGGTCGGCGGCGTGCCGCTGCTCGACTTCAAGTTCGGCTGCTCGTCGAACGCCGACGCGTTCATGCCTTCGCCACACCAGTTCATCTACTTCCAGGGCGGCGGTTTCGACGCCTCGCTGCTGTCCTTCCTGCAGATCGACCGCCACGGCTCGGTCAACGTGTCGAAGCTTTCGGCGAGGCCGCATGTCACCGCCGGCGCCGGCGGCTTTGTCGACATCACTGCGCGAGCGAAGAAGATCGTGTTTTCCGGCTTCTTCAATGCCGGCGCCAAGCTGTCGCTGGCCGATGGCGGCATCAGTATCGACGGGGAAGGCAAGGTCAAGAAAGTGGTCGGCGAGGTCGAGCACATCTCCTTCTCGGGCAAGCGCGCGGTCGCGCAAGGACAGGACATCACCTATGTCACCGAACGCTGCGTGATGAAGCTGACGCCGGATGGGCTGATGGTGACTGAGCTGGCACCCGGTATCGATCTTCAGCGCGACGTGCTGGCGCAGGCCGAGATTCCGCTCGCCGTCGCCAACGACCTGAAAGTCACGCCGGACGCGCTCTACCGTGACCGGCCGATCGGACTGTCGCTCAATGGCGGCGCCTCGCTTGGAGGCGCGCATGGCTGAGCGTCTCGTCACCTTTGAAACCGACGGCGACCTCGGCATCGTCACGCTTCGCCGGCCGGAGAAATTCAACGCGCTCGACATCCCGATGCTGCGCGCGCTGGAAGCCGCGCTCGATACGGCCGAGGCCGCGGACGGCGTCCGCGTCGTGCTGCTGTGTGGCGAAGGCAAGGGCTTTTGCGCCGGCGGCGACGTCGAAGCGTGGTCGCGAATGAGTGCCGCCGATTTCCAGGTGCAATGGGTGCGCTATGGCCACCGCGTCTTCGACCGGCTGGCGCGGCTACGGCAGCCGACCATCGCCGTGCTGTCCGGCCATGCGCTGGGCGGCGGGCTTGAACTGGCGGTCGCCTGCGACTTCCGGGTCGCCGAGGCGCAGGTGAAATTAGGCTTCCCGGAAACCTCGATCGGCGTGGTGCCCGGCTGGTCCGGCACGCAGCGCGCGGTGCGCCGCTTCGGCGCGCAGACGGTGCGGCGCATGGCAATCGGCGGCGAGACGTTCGTGGCGGCCGAAGCACTCGCTCTGGGCATCGTCGACCGGGTGGTCGACACGGGCAAGGCGTTCATCGAGGCCAAGGCCTGGGCCGGCAAGATCTCCGAGCGCGGCCCGCTGGCAACGCAGGCCGCCAAGCTGATGATCGCGGTCGCCGAGGGCGAGGAAAGTGCTGCCGCGACAGAGGCGCTGGCCAGTGGCTTCATCGCGCTGACCGGCGATCTCAAGGCTGGTGTCGACGCTTTCAAGGCCAAGCAGAAACCAGCGTTTTCAAGATCATAGAATGCGAGCGGAACCTGGAAATCACATGAACTTGCCCCTCACCATCGCCATGCCCGCCGAGGCAGCCGCGACGCCGAAGACCTACCGGCTGCTAATCGACGGCAAGTTCGTCGATGCGCGCGACGGCCGCACACTGGAGCGCAACAGCCCCGGCCACGGCTTCACCGTTTCGCGCTATGCACAAGCCGGCGCGGCCGAAGTCGAGGCGGCGGTGACCGCCGCGCACAAGGCTTTTGAGACCGGCCCTTGGCCGCGCATGAAGGCAGCAGAGCGCGCAGCGATCCTGCTCAAGGCGGCGGACCTGATCGAGGCGCGGCTCGAGGAGATTGCCCGGCTCGACGCGCTGGAATCCGGCAAGCCGATCGCCCAGGCGCGCGGCGAGATCGGCGGCGCCGTCGACATCTGGCGCTATGCCGCGGCGCTTGCCCGCACGCTCCATGGCGAAACCTACGCCAACCTCGGCGACGCCATGCTGGGCGTCGTGCTGCGTGAACCGATCGGCGTCGTCTCGATCATCACGCCGTGGAATTTTCCCTTCCTCATCGTCAGCCAGAAACTACCGTTCGCGCTCGCCGCCGGCTGCACGGCGGTGGTCAAGCCGAGCGAGATGACCTCGGCCTCCACCTTCGTGCTCGGCGACATCCTGATGCAGGCCGGCTTGCCGGATGGCGTTGTCAACATCCTCGCTGGTCTGGGCGCCGATGTCGGCGCCGCAATGGTCAGCCATCCGCTGGTCGAGATGGTGTCGTTCACCGGCTCCACCCGGGTCGGCAAGATGACCATGGCGTCGGCTGCGAACTCGCTGAAGAAAGTCTCGATGGAGCTCGGCGGCAAGAACGGCCAGATCGTCTTTCCAGACGCCGACCTCGATGCCGCCGCCGACGCGGCGGTGTTCGGCGGCTTTTTCAACGCTGGCGAATGCTGCAACGCCGGCAGCCGGCTAATCGTCCACGAGGCGATAGCCGACGACTTCCTCGGCGCAGTGAAGGCGCTCACCGCACGGGTCACCGTCGGCGATCCGCTCGATATCAGCACCAAGGTCGGCGCGATGATCTCTTCCGAGCACCTTTCCAAGGTGACCGGCTACGTGGCGGCGGCGGCAAACGACGGCAGCAGCATCTATAGCGGCGGCAAGCAAATCGCCTCCAGTGCCGGTCAATATCTCGATCCGACCATCCTTCGCGGCGTCACCGAAGACATGGCCATTGCGCGTGAAGAAGTGTTTGGACCGGTGCTGTCGGTGCTGACGTTTGGATCGATTGAAGAGGCGTTGCGCATCGCCAACAACACGCCTTATGGTCTATCGGCGGGCGTGTGGAGCGCCAGCATCGACACCTGCATGTCGGTGGCGCGGAATGCGCGTTCGGGAACCGTTTGGGTGAACACGTTCATGGAAGGTTATCCCGAGCTGCCTTTCGGAGGCTACAAGCAGTCCGGTCTCGGACGCGAACTCGGCAAGCGCGCCGTTGAGGACTATACCGAAGAAAAGACAATCCAGTTTCATCGCGGCCAGCGCACCGGATGGTGGGTCGGCTGAGTTGGGAAGAACCCGGCGGACAATCGCCGGTCGTGTAGCTGCAACAAGGGAGGAAGTACATGTTGCGCAAATTGCTTATCGGAACGGCTCTCGGCTCGGGTCTTGCGTTCGCAGCCCATGCCCAGGACGTCAAGGAAGTCGAGATGCTGCATTGGTGGACGTCTGGCGGCGAAGCGGCTGCCTTGAACGTGCTCAAGGAGGATCTGGCCAAGCAAGGCTTTGCCTGGAAGGACGTGCCCGTGGCCGGCGGCGGCGGCGACGCCGCCATGACCGCGCTGAAGGCGATGGTCGCGGCCGGCAACTACCCGACCGCCTCCCAGATGCTCGGCTATACCGTGCTCGATTATGCCGCGGCCGGCGTGATGGGCGACCTGACCGAGACGGCGGTAAAGGAAGGCTGGGACAAATCCGTTCCGGCCGCCCTGCAGAAATTCTCGGTCTATGACGGCAAGTGGGTCGCGGCTCCGGTCAACGTCCACTCCGTCAACTGGCTGTGGATCAACAAGGCGGTGATGGACAAGATCGGCGGCACCGAGCCCAAGACCTTCGACGAATTCATCGCGCTGCTCGACAAGGCCAAGGCGGCGGGCGTCATCCCGCTCGCGCTCGGCGGCCAGAACTGGCAGGAAGCCACCATGTTCGATTCGGTCGTGCTGTCGACCGGCGGACCTGAGTTCTACAAGAAGGCCTTCAACGACCTCGACGAGGAGCAGCTGAAGTCCGACACGATGAAGAAGTCGTTCGACAACCTTGCCAAGCTCGTCACCTATGTCGACCCGAACTTCTCCGGCCGCGACTGGAACCTTGCCACCGCCATGGTCATCAAGGGCGATGCGCTGGTGCAGGTCATGGGCGACTGGGCCAAGGGCGAATTCAACGCCGCCAAGAAGACCCCGGGCACCGACTTCCTGTGCTACCGCTTCCCGGGCACCGACGGCAGCGTGGTCTACAACTCCGACATGTTCGGCATGTTCGACGTTCCGGAGGACCGCAAGGCCGCTCAGGCCGCCTTGGCCACCGCCACTTTGTCGAAGAGCTTCCAGTCGGCTTTCAACGTCGTCAAGGGCTCGGTCCCGGCCCGCACCGACGTGCCCGACACCGACTTCGACGCTTGCGGCAAGAAGGGCATGGCCGACCTGAAGGCCGCCAACGAAGGCGGCACGCTGTTCGGTTCGCTGGCGCAAGGCTATGGCGCGCCGCCGGCTGTCGCCAATGCCTATAAGGACGTCGTCTCGAAGTTCGTCCACGGCCAGATCAAGACCTCGGACGAGGCCGTGACCCAGCTGGTTAACGCAATCGAAGACGCCAAATAAGAACCGGCATGAAAGGACCCTTCCCCGCTCCGGTGGGGAAGGTTCCACCAAGCCAGGATGGTCGGCCTCTGGTCGGAATGGCGCCGGCGATCAACCAACACGCCCCGTCTCGACGGGGCTATCCTTCCCCGCCTGGCGGTGAAGGGACCCGAGAGGGAGGAGCCCATGACTACGGTCGCGACCCAGATCAAGCTGACGCCGGAGCATAATGCCCGCCCGGGTGTCTCCATGCGTTCGCGCCTGCAGGACGCGCTGCCGAAGATCGTACTGGCGCCAAGCTTTGCGATCACAATCGTCTTCGTCTACGGCTTCATCCTGTGGACGGTCTATCTGTCGTTCACCAATTCCAAGACCTTCCCGTCCTATGCGCTCACCGGGCCGCGGGCCTATCAGCGGCTATGGCGCTGGACTTTCGAGAGCGACCCGCCGTCGAGCTGGTACACGTCGATCACCAATATGGGCATTTTCGGCTTTCTCTACATCTTCATCTGCCTGGCGCTCGGCCTTTTCCTGGCCATCCTGCTCGACCAGAAGATCCGCGGCGAAGGCATGTTGAGGCCGATCTATCTCTATCCGATGGCGCTATCCTTCATCGTCACCGGCGTCGCCTGGAAATGGTTCCTCGATCCCGGCCTCGGCCTCGAGCAAACGCTGCACCAGTGGGGCTGGACGAGCTTCCATTTCGATTGGATCAAGAACAAGGATTTCGTCATCTACACCGTGGTGATCGCCGGCGTCTGGCAGGCCTCGGGCTTCGTCATGGCGATGTTCCTCGCCGGCCTTCGCGGCATCGACGGGGAGATCATGAAGGCGGCGCAGATCGACGGCGCAACCACGTTCCAGCTCTATCGCCGCATCGTCATCCCGCTGCTGCGGCCGGTGTTCCTCTCGGCCTTCATCGTGCTCGCGCACCTCGCCATCAAGTCCTACGATCTGGTCGTAGCACTGACCAGCGGCGGGCCGGGCGGCTCAGCTTGGCTGCCGTCGAACTTCATGTATGAGTACACCTTCAAGCGCAACGAAATGGCCGTCGGCTCGGCCAGCGCCGTGATCATGCTGATGACCATCACCGCGATCATCGTGCCCTATCTCTATTCCGAGCTCAGGGAGCGACCGCGATGAGCGTCATTGCCTCGCCCGCTCGCACTGGCGGCATCAGCGCCAGGACCGTCAACCGCATCGTCATCTACGGCCTGCTGGCGCTGTTCGCGCTGTTCTACCTGATGCCGCTGTTCGTCATGCTGGTGACTTCGTTCAAGACGATGGACGAGATCCAGAACGGCAACATGCTGGCGCTGCCGCAGGCGCCGACCTTCGAGCCGTGGCTGAAGGCGTGGGGCGAGACCTGCGTCGGCCTGACCTGCGCCGGCATCAAGGGCTATTTCTGGAATTCCATCAAGATGGTGGTTCCGGCGGTGCTGATCTCGACGCTGCTCGGCGCGCTCAACGGCTATGTCCTGACCAAATGGCGCTTCCGCGGCCACACGCTGGTCTTCGGGCTGATGCTGTTTGCCTGCTTCATTCCGTTCCAGTCGGTGCTGTTGCCGATGGCAACGATCCTCGGCAGCCTCGGCCGCTTCGGCGTGACGCTGCGAAACGCCACGGGATTTTCATTCGGCTTGGGCAATCCGACAGTCAACTTGGTCTTTGTCCACGTCGTCTATGGGCTCGGCTTCACCACTTTGTTCTTCCGCAATTATTACGAGGCGTTCCCGACCGAACTGGTCAAGGCGGCACAGGTCGACGGAGCCAGCTTCTTCCAGATCTTCCGGCGCATCATGCTGCCGAATTCGATGCCGATCTTCGTCGTCACCGTCATCTACCAGTTCACCAACATCTGGAACGACTTCCTGTTCGCCTCGGCCTATGCCGGCACCGGTGACGCGATGCCGATGACCGTGGCGCTGAACAACGTCGTCAATACCTCGACCGGTGTCGTCGAATACAACGTCAACATGGCGGCAGCGATGATCGCCGCACTGCCGACCCTTCTCGTCTATGTGGTCGCTGGCCGCTATTTTGTGCGCGGCCTGATGGCCGGCGCCGTCAAAGGATAATCGAATGGCTTTTCTCGAAATTAATGGGCTGAGGAAGCGGTTCGGATCGGTCGAGATCCTGAAGGGCATCGACGTCGATCTCGAAAAGGGCGGCTTCCTGGTGCTGGTTGGCCCGTCCGGCTGCGGCAAGTCGACCTTGCTCAACACCATCGCCGGCCTCGAAACCATCACCGAAGGCGAAATCCGTGTCGATGGACGGACGATCAACGATCTCCACCCCTCGAAACGCGACATCGCCATGGTGTTCCAGAGCTACGCGCTCTATCCGAACATGACCGTCGCGGGGAACATTGCCTTCGGCATGGAGATGCGCGGCGTGCCGGCAGCGGAGCGCCAGAAGGCGATCGACAAGGTGGCGAAGGTGCTGCAGATCGGCCACCTCCTGCAGCGCAAGCCGAGCCAGCTTTCCGGCGGCCAGCGCCAGCGCGTCGCCATGGGCCGCGCGCTGGTGCGCGACCCCAAGCTCTTTCTCTTCGACGAGCCGCTGTCCAATCTCGACGCCAAGCTGCGCGTCGACATGCGCATCGAGATCAAGCGGCTGCACGCGACCACCGGCACGACAATCGTCTATGTCACCCACGACCAGATCGAAGCGATGACGCTGGCCACCAAGATCGCGGTGATGCGCGACGGCGAGGTGCAGCAGTTCGGCACGCCGGCCGAAATCTATAACAACCCGACTAACCTGTTTGTTGCCGACTTCATGGGCTCGCCGGCGATGAATCTGATTCCGGCGACGATCGGCGGCAATGGCAATGCGCTTTCCGTGGTGCTGCAGCGCGAGGCGCGCGAGCCGATCTCGCTGCCGCTGGCCGATGCGCCGACGGGTCTGTCGGCATTCCACAGCAAGCCGATAATCTTCGGCGTCCGCCCCGAGGCCCTGACCGATCCTGAAGGAGCCGAACGCAACGCATCGAACATCGCCACCGCCGACTGTCACATCGAAGTCGTGGAACCGGCCGGCTCCGATACCTTCGCCGTCACCAATCTCGGCGGCAAGGCGGTGGTGGCGCGGCTGCGCGCCGACGCCAATATCCAGCCGGGCACGGTCACGCCGCTCGCCTTCAACCTGACCAAGGCGGTGTTCTTCGATCCGGCGACCGAGAACCGTATCCTCTGACAGCCATGACAAACCCGGACATCGTCATCATCGGCTCCGGCATCGGCGGCGCCACGATCGCTTCCGGCCTTGCCGGCAGTGGCGCCTCGATCCTGATGCTGGAGCGCGGCGAACCGCTGCCGGCGACGCCGCATACGCGCGACACGCGCGCCATCTTCGTCGACGGCCACTATCGGCCGAAGGAAATGTGGCTCGAGGCCGGGGGTGCTGCGTTCAATCCCGGCAACTACTACTATGTCGGCGGCAATTCGAAATTCTATGGCGCGGTGCTGATCCGCTACCGCAGGGAAGACTTTTCGGCCATGGAGCACTATGGCGGCGTCTCGCCGGCCTGGCCGTTCTCCTATGAGGAATTCGAGCCTTGGTATTCCAAGGCCGAGCAGCTTTTTCGCGTGCGCGGCGCACTCGGCGAAGACCCGACCGAGCCGTTCCACTCGATCCCCTATCCCTTCGGGCCGGTGCCCGACGAGCCGCCGATCGCCCGCGCCCGCGCCGAACTCAAGGGGCTCGGCCTGCACCCGGCATCGCTGCCGCTCGGCGTCGACATCGATGCCTGGCTAAAGGACGGCAAGACAGGCTGGGACGCGTTTCCCAACACCGGGACCGGCAAGGTCGACGCCCAAACGGGGCCGCTCGCGGCGGCACTTACCGACCGGAACATCAAGCTCGAGACCGGTGCCCATGTCGAATATCTCGAAGCGGCATCGGATGCCAGGACGATCGCCGCCGTTCACTATCGCCAGAATGGCACGCTGAAGAAAGTGACGCCGAAGCTGGTCATCCTCTCGGCCGGCGCGGTCAATTCGGCGGTCATCCTGCTGCGCTCGCCATCTCACGACGGCAAGGGCCTCGCCAACCGTTCCGACCAGGTCGGCCGCAACTTCATGAACCACAATTCGAGCGCCATGCTGGCGATCGACCCGCGCCGCAGGAACACATCTGTCTACCAGAAGACGCTGATGCTCAACGATTACTACCTGTCCGATGGCAAGGGTGGCAAGCCGCTCGGTAACGTCCAGCTTCTCGGTAAGATCGACGGTTATATCCTGAGGGCCAACGTCAAGCTTGCACCCAAATTCGCGCTGGATTTCCTGGCCGGCCACGCCGTCGACTGGTACCTGATGTGCGAGGACCTGCCCGATCCCGAAAGCCGCTTCATGGTCGACGGCAAGGACATCGTCATGCAGTGGCGGCGCTCCAATATGCAGTCGCTCGACGGGCTGACCAAGGTGATGCGCGAGAATTTCCGCGCCTGCGGCTATCCGATCGTCCTGTCGCGGCCTTTCGACAAGCGCACGCCATCGCACCAGTGCGGCACGGTCAAGATGGGCGACGATCCGGCAACCTCGCCGCTCGACCCGTTCTGCCGCTCGTTCGACCACCACAACCTGTTTGTCGTCGACGCTAGCTTCCTGCCGAACTCGGCCGCGGTCAATCCGGCACTGTCGATCGCAGCACAAGCGCTGCGCGTCGCCGATCACATCCGCAAGACGGAGCTTGTCGCATGAGCCGCCCGGCAGCCATCGTTACCGGCGGCGCGCGCGGCATCGGCCTTGCTTGCGCCGAAGCGCTGGCCGATGCGGGCTTCGATATCCTTGTCGTGGACCTTGCCGAAAAAGCCGGCGACGGGCTTGCCGCTGACATCACCGCCCGCGGCGCGAAATTCGCCTATCATTGCGGCGACATCGCCGATCTCGACCGCCATGCAGCACTGGTCGATGCCGCGATAAGCGCCTTCGGCCGCATCGACTGCCTGGTCAACAATGCCGGCATCGGCGCCGTCATACGCGGCGACCTACTGGAATTGAAACCGGAGAACTTCGACCGGATCCTGGGCATCAACCTGCGCGGCACCGTCTTCCTCAGCCAGGCCGTTGCCAAGGCGATGGTCGGCCAACCGGCCGATCGTGCAAAATCGATCATCACCATCACCTCGGTCAGCGCCGAAATGGCCTCGCCGGAACGTGCCGACTATTGCATCTCCAAGGCCGGACTTTCGATGTGGGTAAAGACCCTGGGGTTGCGGCTCGCCGCCGAAAATATCGGCGTGTTCGAGGTGCGGCCGGGCATCATCCGCACCGACATGACATCAGGCGTCACCGCCAAATACGACGCGCTGATCGACGGCGGTCTGGTGCCGGCGAAGCGCTGGGGCGAAGCCGCCGATGTCGGGGCCGCGGTGGCGGCACTCGCCGGCGGCAAGCTCGGTTTTTCGACCGGCTCGATCATCAATGTCGACGGTGCGCTGTCGGTGCCGAGGCTGTGAACAGGTGACGCCATGACCGACTACATCATCGTCGGCGCCGGCCCGGCCGGCTGCGTCCTGGCCAACCGGCTGAGCGAAGATCCGTCGCATCAGGTGCTGCTGCTCGAGGCCGGCGGCAAGGACTGGCACCCGCTGATCCACATGCCGGCCGGTTTCGCCAAGATGACCAGGGGCATCGCCGCCTGGGGCTGGTCGACCGTGCCGCAAAAGCACATGAAGGACCGCGTCTTCCGGTACACACAGGCCAAGGTGATCGGCGGCGGCTCCTCCATCAACGCCCAGATCTATACACGCGGCAACGCCCGCGATTACGACGCCTGGGAGAAGGAAGAGGGCCTTGCCGGCTGGGGCTATCGCGACGTGCTGCCCTATTTCAAGCGGGCCGAGAACAACCAGCGCTACGCCAACGATTTTCACGGCGACCAGGGTCCGCTCGGCGTGTCGAACCCGATTGCGCCGCTGCCGATCTGCGAGGCTTATTTCCGCGCCGGACAGGAGATGGGCATACCCTTCAATCCGGACTTCAACGGAATAGCCCAACAAGGCGTCGGTTATTACCAATTGACGCAGAAGGACGCGAGACGCTCCTCCGCCTCGGTCGCCTATCTCAGACCGATCCGCGAGCGCAAGAACCTGACCGTCAGGACCGGCGTGCTGGTGACGCGCATCGTCGTCGAGAAAGGCCGCGCCGTCGGTGTCGAGATCGTCGACAGGCCGGGCGGCCAGCCGACGACCCTGCGTGCCGAGCGCGAAGTGATCGTCTCGTCAGGCGCCATCGGCTCGCCGAAGCTCTTGATGCAATCGGGCATCGGCCCGGCCGATCATCTGAAGTCGGTCGGCGTGACGCCAGTCCACGACCTGCCCGGCGTCGGCTCCAACCTGCAGGATCATCTCGACCTGTTCGTCATTGCCGAATGCACCGGGGACCACACCTACGACAACTACGCCAAGCTGCACCGGACGGTGTGGGCCGGCCTGCAGTACCTGCTGTTGAAAAAAGGCCCGGTTGCCTCCAGCCTGTTCGAGACCGGCGGCTTCTGGTACGCCGACCCGACCGCCGCCTCGCCCGATATCCAGCTCCATCTCGGCCTCGGCTCCGGCATCGAGGCCGGTGTCGAGAAACTGAAAAATCCGGGCGTGACGCTGAACTCGGCCTTCCTGCGCCCTCATTCGCGCGGCACGGTGCGGCTGAACAGCGCCGACCCGGCCGACAGCCCGCTGATCGATCCGAATTACTGGTCCGACCCCTACGATCGCGACATGTCGATCAAGGGGCTCAGGCTGGCACGCGAGATCATGCGGCAGAAGGCGCTTGCCCCTTACGTGCTGCGCGAGGTGCTGCCGGGACCGACACTCACCAGCGGCGACGAGCTGTTCGACTATGCCTGCCGCAGTTCCAAGACCGACCACCACCCTGTCGGCACCTGCCGTATGGGCCATGATGCGATGAGCGTGGTGACGCCGGATCTCAGGCTGCGTGGTATCGAAGGGTTGCGCGTCTGCGACGCCTCGGTGATGCCGCGCATCCCCTCATCCAACACCAATGCGCCGACGATCATGGTCGGAGAAAAGGGCGCCGATCTGATCCTTGGCCGCGAACCACTGCCGCCGGCCGTGTTTTCCACCAACCAAGCGGCATGAGATCGCAAGAATGATCAGGCACTGTGTTTTCGTTCGATTCCGCAATGACGTCGACGCCACCGAGCGCGCGGCAATCCATGCCGATCTTGAGGCGCTGCGGCGGGTGATCGACGGTATTGGCAAGGTCGAATTCAGCGCCAACACCAGCCCAGAGCCGTTCGCGCGCGGCTTCACGCACGGCTTCACCATCGACTTCCGCGATGCCGCCGCACGCGACGCCTACCTGGCGCATGAGGCTCACAGCCGAGCCGGCGCTCGGCTGGTCGCGGCGCTTGAAGGCGGAACCGACGGGCTGATGGTGTTCGACCTCGAGATAGGCGCTTAGCCTATCCAAGCCTCAGCGCGACGACGCCGGCAACAATGCTGAGCACGGCGGCACCCCGCCATCCCGTCATCTTCTCGCCGAGCGCAAACACCGAGATCATCATGGCGAACAGGATCGAGGTTTCGCGCAGCGCCGCGACCGAGGCGATCGGCGCCTTGGTCATCGCCCACATCACGATCCAGTAGGCGGCGCCGCTGAGCACGCCGGTGTACACGCCCGCCTTCCAGTCGTGCGCCAGCACCGGCAGCGCCTTTGGTCCGCGAAAGATCAGGCACAGCACCAGCGCCCACAGGGCATCGCAGACGAACAACCATGCGGCATAGCTGGACGCCGTCGCGGCCAGCCGCGCGCCGCTGCCGTCGGAAAGCGTATAGCCGGCGATGAAGATCGAGGTGCCAAGCGCAAAGCCGACCGCGCGCAGGTTCAGCCTTTCTAAGCGCGCGCCGCCGCGAAACGACAGCACCAGCGTGCCGGCCGACAGGAGAACAATGCCGAGAATGGCGAGCGGCGCCGGAACTTCGGCGACGACCACCATGCCGCCAAGTGCAGCCAGCAGTGGCGCCGTGCCGCGCGCCAGTGGATAGGTCTGGGCGAAATCGCCGGCCTTGTAGGCGCCGATCAGAAACGTCCTATAGCCCATATGGAAGATCACCGAG
Organism: Mesorhizobium sp. WSM4849; assembly: GCF_055811385.1. NCBI lineage: Bacteria > Pseudomonadati > Pseudomonadota > Alphaproteobacteria > Hyphomicrobiales > Phyllobacteriaceae > Mesorhizobium > Mesorhizobium sp. WSM4849. The sequence goes on along the minus strand of NZ_JBVVPW010000026.1, from coordinate 18,532 downwards.
GCGATGATGTACGGCCACACTTCCGCCCTCGGCACCTCGACGAAAGGCAGCGCCAGAAGCGCCACGGCGCCCATGCCGAGCGTCATCAGCGTGATCGACAGGAAGCGGTCGAGATGGACCTTGACCAGCGCGTTCCAGATCGCGTGCATGGCAGCGGCGGCAAGCACCGCGAAGAAGACGGACAGGGTCATCGGTGGCTCATGCGCCTCCGATCCCTGTCGCGAACGGCGTTTCCATGTCGATGTCGACCCGCAGCGGAAAATGATCCGAAGCGACTTCGCCGATATCGGCGCTGACCGAGCGCACGCGTCCCGCCAACATCCCGCCGACGAAGCAATGATCGAGCCGGCGCTTTGTCAGCCTGCCGTCGATGGTTTTCACATGGGTGTGGAAATCCGACGTTGGTTCGCCGGCGACGGCGGCGGCATCGACGAAACCGTCGAGATAGGCGGCACCGCGATGATAGGGCGTGCTGCCGACGATGCGCCGGTACTCGACGCTGCCTGGCTCCATGTTGAAATCGCCCATCCAGATCGCCGCCAGCGGGTTTTCCGGCTCCGGCTGGCCATTGCTCCAGTTGCGCACGGGCTCATCGTCGGCGCCGCTCCACGGGCCGCCGTCGGACGGCGCCCGGCGATGCTCGGCGAGCAGATAGTCGATCTGCTCCAGCCGCTCTTCGGCGGCGATATGCGCGAGATGCAGCGACAGCACCCGCACCGGACCGGCAGGGGTGTGGATCATGCATTCCAGCGCTGCGTTGCGGGTGTTGAGCGGACGCACGGTGCGGCGCAGCGGCAGCGTGTGCAGGCGCGACCAGACGATCGGCAGCTTGGACAGCACCATGGTGCCGAATTGCCGCCGCCGGTTGACGATGCGGCCGTCACGCCGCTCGCTGGCGTCCATGTCGAAGGCCGGCCCATAAACCCAATAGTATTCGGGCAGCAGTCGCGAAAGAAGTTCCGGCTGGTCGACATCGTTGCTGCGCTGCCAGTGCCGCTCCACTTCCTGCAAGGCGATGATGTCGGCGCCGGCCACGACGCGTGCCGCGCGCGCGAGATCGTAGCGGCCGTCGCTGCCGAAGCCGTACTGGATGTTGTAGCTGACCAGCTTCATTGCTTACCCGGCTCAATTTCGATGTGGCAGTAGTGGTACGGCGGCAGCCTGGCAATGGACCGCTACGGTGGTGGGTATGGGCCAAGCACGGATAGTCAGCAATCAGCTTCCCTCCCCGGCCAGGGTGTGTTCAGATTCAGGTCAGGCCGACATCACCTGAATATCAGCACACCCTAGGTCGTCAGCGGCTGGAACCGCCCGGCCGGCGACGCCGCCAGTTCCGACCAGTCGATCTCTTCCTCCAGGCGATGATAGGCTTCGTCACCGATCGTCCCGTTCCGGCGCAGTTCCTCCAGTGCATCGCGCTGGCTGTTGATGGCATAGAGGCGCAGCCGGTCATACTCCGTCGCCGCCTGCGCGTTCCCAGGGTTTTCGGCGATCGTGCGCTGGGCCGTATATTGCTCGCGCACGGCGGCAGCGGCATTCGATGTCTTGCCGCTCAGCACGTTGAGCGCGGCCTGCATGATGGCGACACGCGCCTGCGCCACTTCGCGATCGACTGTCGTGTCTGGATCGAAGTTGAGCAGGCGCAGCAGCGGCTTCAGCGTCATGCCTTGCAGCACCAGCGTGCCGAGCACGACGGCGAAGGCGGCAAGCACGATCGGATCGCGGCCGGGGAAGTCGGCCGGCAGTGCAATGGCCACCACCAGCGTCACCAGCCCCCGCATGCCGCACCAACCGACGAGCACGGCGCCGCGAAACGTCGGCATATCTTGCCTTTTGTCTTCGCCGTCGAAGCGGGCAAACCATCTTATGATCGCAACGTAACTCGTTACCCAGACGAGGCGCGCGACGATGACGACTACGAGTACCGTTGCGGCGAAGAGAAATGCATCGCCTTGCCCTTCGCCGGAGAGCCGGCCGACGATCGATCGGGCCTGCAGGCCCATCAGCACGAAAGCCAGCACGTTGAGCACGAACACCGCCGACTCCCAGACTGAATAGGTGCTGACGCGCCTTCTGGCCGACATGCGGCGCGGCGCCCTGCGCGCGATGGTGATGGCGTAGACGACGATGGTGATAATGGCTGAAAGGCCGAGCTTGTCGGCAATGATCCAGACGGCAAAGGTTCCGGCAAACTGCACCACCGTGCTGCTTGCCGCATCCTCGATGCGCGAGAGCGTCAGCAGCGAGAAGCGGCCGAACAGATAGCCGGCGACAACGCTGCCAACCGTTGACAGCAGGATTACAGGTACAGCGTCCTTCAGCATGACCGAGCCGATGGCAGCCGAAACCGCGATTCGGTAGATCAACAGCGCAGTGGCATCGTTGAGCAAACTCTCGCCCTGCAGGATGGCGGTGAGGCGGTGCGGCACCTTGAACTGCCCGAGCACGGCGCTTGCCGCCACCGCGTCCGGCGGTGCGACGATGGCGCCGAGCGCGATCGCCGCCGCGATCGGCAGACCGGCCATCTTCCAGCCCACGACTGCAACGACCCCAGTGGTGAAGACAACGGCGCCAAGCGCCAGCAGCGCCAGCGACAGCCGGTAGCGCTTCAGGTCGCGCAACGAGGTGTCATAGGCGGCATCGAGAAGCACCGGCGCGATGAATAGGGCAAGAGCCAGTTCCGGGTCGATCTCGATGGTCGGTGCACCGGGCACGAAGGCAATCCCAACCCCGGCCAGAGCCAGCAGGGACGGATAAGGAACCTCCAGCCGTCGCGACAACGCCGTCAGCGCGACGGCGATCAGCAGGAGAACAAGGGTCAGCTCGAAAAGCGCCATGCGTTATCGTAGCGGCGAAGCGCGATTATTGGCAGTCGCAAAAACCACAAGCTGCTGTTGATTGGCCGTGGTGCCCTGACTTGGCGGTATACCGTGACTTGGCAGTATGCGTTGAGGCGGTTGTCTGCGTATAAGCTTGGGTCATGATCCTCATCGGCCAATATGACTCGCCCTTCGTCCGTCGCGTCGGCATTGCGCTGACCCTGTACAACCTGCCGTTTGAACATCGTCCCTGGTCGACTTTCAGCGATGCGGACAAGATCAGGCCCTATAATCCATTGACGCGCGTGCCAACCCTGGTGCTGGACGATGGCGAGGTGCTGATCGAAAGCCACGCCATGCTGGACCATCTGGACAGCCTTGTAGCGGCCGATCGCAGGATGTTTCCGACCGACGAGCCGGCGCGCCGCCAAGCGCTGAAGATCGCCGCCTTGGCAACCGGGCTGGGCGACAAGGCGGTCAGCCTGTTCTACGAGAAGCTACTCCACCAGCCGGTCTCCGACCTCTGGGTCGAGCGCTGCCGCAAGCAGATAGAAGGCGTGATGGCTGTACTGGAAGCCGATCGCAGCACAAAGCCTGAAACCTACTGGTTCGGCGATCGCATCGGTCACGCCGACATCGCGGTTGCCGCCGTGCTCCGCTTCCTTGGCGAGGCGCATCCCGGACTGGCTTCGCTCGCCGCCTTCCCGGCGCTCGGCGCCCATGCCGAACGGATGGAAGCACTGCCTGTCTTTCAGGCGATCTCGCAGCCTTTCATCCCGCCGGCTTGACCTGTCGATGACACCAGTCGTTTACTACCAGACACCGAATTCAAATCTTTATACCGGTTTTTAGCCGCGCGAGGAGCTCCCAGTGCCAAGACTATTCATAGCATTGTGCGCGTTGATACTCTGTTCACCTGCCGCCAAGGCTTCCGCGCTATACGACGAATTGCTGGCGGCAAAGATCAAACTTTTGGGAACTTCGAGGCCGGACCCAGGGATGGGACTCTGGGCGCAGCAGACGAATGAGAGATTGCTCTCCATCATAGAAGGGAAATGGGTTGATCTTGGATATTCCGATCTGACCAGCGAAGACAGTATGAAGAAATACTGTCTCAAGTATGGAGAGTCCTTCAAGAAATTGACCGATTATTCCTTCGAAATCATCGCGCCTATCGTTCCCCGGGCGAAGCAGGCGATCCACAAAGAGTATATTTTCAAAACGGGAATGTCCTACAACTACCGATGGAACATCCAACAGCAAATGGAAGTCCTCGGGACGTTAGGGGGAAACGGCAAACAAATTCTGAGAAATGCCAATGGGACGAGTGCATTGCTGATGATGACACCCAATACCCTGCTTGAGGTCGATTTCGACCTTGGAATGCCGTTCATTTGGGGCCGTTGCCCCGCCGAATAGATCGGCGATCCAAATCCCGGTGTCTGCCGCTTTAATGCAGCACCAGCATGTCGCCCGACGAGAACGAAATCTCGGCCTTTTCGCCGACGGCGGGCGGCGGGGCAGCCGGGCTGTTGAACGTGTCGAGCGACACCGTGCTGCCGCCGATGCCAACGCGAACCCGGATCACCGAGCCGAGGAAATGCACTTCAGTGATCTCGCCCGAAAGACTCGCGTCGCGGCCGGGATGGCGGCCGAGCGAAATCGCCTCGGGCCGCAGTGCCAGCGACAGCGTGTCGCCGGACTTGGAGCCGTTGAGCTTTCCCTGCAGCGAGATCTCTTGCGCGTTGACGCGTACCTTGCCCGACGCCGCGTCGGTGACGGTACCTTCGAGCACGTTCAGTGTGCCGACGAAATTGGCGACGAACTTGGTTGCCGGCCGGTTGTAGATCTCGAACGGCGTGCCGACCTGCTCGGCCTTACCGCCATACATGACGGCGATGCGGTCGGAGATCGACAGCGCCTCTTCCTGGTCGTGGGTGACGAAGACAGTGGTGATGCCGAGCTTCTTCTGGATCGAGCGGATTTCCTCGCGCAGCGACACGCGCACCTTGGCGTCGAGCGCCGACAGCGGCTCGTCGAGCAGCAGGAGCTTCGGCTTCGGCGCAATCGCCCGCGCCAGCGCGATACGCTGCTGCTGGCCGCCGGAGAGCTGGTAGGGATAGCGGTCGCCCATCTGCGGCAGCTTGATGAGGTCGAGCATCTCGGCAACGCGCCTGTCGGCATCGGCCTTGGGCATGCCCGCGACCTTCAGCCCGAAGCCGATGTTCTGCGCTACGGTCAGGTTCGGAAACAGCGCGTAGGCCTGGAACACCATGCCGACATTGCGCTGGTTGGGCTTGAGCCGGGTGATGTCCTTGCCGGCCACGACGATCTTGCCGGCGCTCGGCTCCTCGAAGCCGGCGACCATGCGCAGCACCGTCGTCTTGCCGCAGCCCGACGGCCCGAGGAACGAGACGAATTCGCCCGGCTCGACGTCGAGATTGAAGTCCTGGACGACGGTGGTGGCGCCGAAGGCTTTTCGAACCTGCTGGATGGAGAGGAATGGCTCGGCCATGGCTTTTCTTTCGGTCAGTACTTTTTCGATCAGTTTGGCCGGTTCGCCGATCGCGGCGCAAAACGCGACAGGATCTGGATCAGCGACATGCAGCCCCAGGTGATGGCGAACGAAATAAGCGCCAGTGCCGACGGCTCATAGGCACTGTTGGCGCCGATGTTCTGCAGATAGGGGCCGAAGGCCGGGCGATTCAGCAGCGAGGCCATGGTGAACTCGCCGATGACGATGGCAAAACTCAGGAAAGCGCCGGATAAGACAGCGATCAGTACGTTCGGCAGGATGATGCGGGCGATGATGGTGGTCCAGCCGGCGCCGAGGATTTGTGCGGCTTCGGTGAGCGTTCTGACGTCGATGGTCCTGAGACCGGTATCGACCGCCCGGTACATATAGGGCAGCGCCAGCACTGCATAGCCGATGACCAGCAGAGCATCGGTGCCGCGCGCTGTCGCCAGAAAAGGCAGCGTTGAATTCGAACCGAACATTCTGATGTAGCCGAAGACGATGACGATAGCGGGGATAACCAGCGGCAGCAGCGTGATGAACTCTACGACCGGCCGCAGATGCGGTAGCCGCAGCCGTATCCAGTAAGCCGTCGGCACGACGAGGAGCACGCCCAAAAGGATGGTGAATACCGCCACAACGACGGAATAGGTAAATGTCGCCTGGAAATTCGGATCTTCGAAGACCGAGCGGTAGGCGTCAAAGGAGTATTCCCCTCGCCGCTTACGCAAGGAGAATTCAAAGGTCGCCACAAGCGGCAGGACGAAATAAGTGGTTCCCACGCCAAAAACGAGCCAGGCCCAAAAGCGGTTGCCTTGCTTCATTTCAGCCACCGTTCGGCTCGCCGTTGGAACAAGATATAGAAGAGGTTGGCCAGGCCGGTGATGACGATCATGCCGAATGCAAGTGCGTAGCCTAGATTCGGATTGTAAAGCACGTCGCCGCGAATCTGCGCGAACAGCTGGATTGGCACGATGTTGAGTGACGGCCCCGTCAGTGCATAGGCCGTCGCGACCGCCCCGAACGCGTTGGCAAAGAGGAGGACCGTCGTACCGAGAAAACTCGGCCATAACACCGGGATGACCACCATGCGCCAATATTGCCAATTGGTTGCCCCGAGCGTCGCGGCAGCTTCGCCCCATTCCTTCTTCAACCCATCGACCGCCGGCGTGATGATGACGATCATCAACGGAATCTGGAAATAGAGGTAGGTGAGGATCAGGCCCCAAAACGAAAAGATACTGAAGCCGAGCGAATAGATGTTAATGCCGAAAATGTCTCGCAACAGGATCGTCGCCACTCCGAGCCGACCTAGCGTCGCGATAAACGAGAATGCCAGCGGTACGCCGGCAAAATTCGAGGCGACGCCCGAGAAGGTCAAGGTTGCCGAGCGTAACCACGGCGGCAAGCCTCCGCGAACCACTGCCACCGCCATTGCCAGGCCGATCAAGGCGCCAAGGACCGCAGAGACAAAGCTGATCTGAATGGATACCCAATAGGCCGCGGCGAGCTTGGGTTGCGACAACGCTATGATGTTGTCGAACGTATAGTCGCCGGCTGCATTTTTGAACGCGCCCGCGATCAGCCCTACCGTGGGCAAGATCAGAAAGACCAGGGCGAAAACGAAGAACGGAGTTACGCCTAACCAATGCAGTGGCAGCCGAAGGCGGCTGATCTCCGGCGCGCCAGGACTGACGCGGGCTGTCTGGGATATTGTGGAGTCTGCCATGGAATTCCCGAAGCTGGCATAGGGCGCCAACGATGGCATCCCAGTTCGTGCTGATTTCCTTCTTGGCAGCGTTCTGTTCCTCCAAGGTTGGGAAAACCGCTTTTTCGTAGTTTTCGGCGGCCGGCAGCTTGTCCAGCATCTCCTTCGGGATCACGCCCTTCTTGGCGAGATCATTGAAGCGGATCGGGTGGCAGTAGCCCTTCAGCCAGCCGAGCTGGCCTTCGTCCGAATAGAGATACTCCATCCAAAGCTTGGCGGCGTTCGGATGCGGTGCATAGGCGCTGATCGCCTGGACATAGACGCCTGCGACCACTGCTCCCTTTGGCACGACGATTTCGATTTCCGGATTGCCGGCCATCTTGTCGCGCATGGCAAGCAGGTTGTAGTCCCAGTTCATCACGATGGGTGTCGTGCCCTGGGCGACAGCTGCCGCTTCACCGTCGACCGGCACGAAGTTGCCGGCATCGTTGAGCTGCTTGAAGAACTGCAGACCCTTGGCTGCGGCGTCCTGGCCGCCGGTACCGCGAGCCGCGAGGCCCGAAGCGTAAACCGACATGACGGCGTTGTTCGACGTGCGCGGGTCACCGGCGAGCGCCACCGAGTTGGCGTATTCCGGCTTCTGCAGGTCAGCCCAGTCCTGTGGTGCGTTCTGCACGACGGCCTTGTTCACGCCGAAGGCGAGCACGCCGTAGTAGTCGCCGTACCAGTAGCCGTCGGCATCCTTGGCGCTGTCAGGAATCGTATCCCAGGTCGACACCTTGTAGGGCTGGATCAGGCTGTCTGCCTTGGCGGACGGGCCAAAAGACAGGCCGACGTCGATGACATCAGGCGCCTGCGGGCCCTTGTTGTCCTTGTTGGCCTTGATCGCCTCGATCTCGTCGCCTGAACCGGCATCGGGATTGAGCTCGTTGATGGTGATTTCCGGATACTTCGCCTTGAAGCCGGCGATGACGTCGCCATAGCCGCACCAGCTGTGCGGCAGCGCGATGGTGGTGAGCTGGCCTTCCGCCTTGGCGGCGGCGACCAGTTCATCCATGGACTGCGCCGACGAGATGGCAGAGGTCGCCATCAGGGCGACGGCCGTAAGGGAAAGCACTTTTCCCGTGAATTTGAACATGTGTTCTCTCCGTTGAACTGACGCCGTTGGACGCCTGCGATGCGGTATCGTTTTCGTGTGACAGCCCGATGAAAGCTTCGTGAAAGCGACGCCCTGCAGTACGAAAAAGTAAACTCTTTTTAACCGGCTGTAGCAATCGCTCCGCGATTGTTTTTCCGGCTAACGAATTTCGGTCTTACCTTTCATCCCTTCCCCTTTCTTTGCCCTCATTTCCCAGATCAATTTTCGGCGCAAAAAACCGTCTCAGACGGTGCCGGCAATGGCGTTGTCGAGCAGCGTCAGCGCCGCCTTCCTGGTCAGCTTGACCGGGTTGCCGCCGGCGGTCGGATCGACCACCGCCATGTCGGCGATCAGGCCCTTGCGCTTCTTGTCCATTTCGAGCCCCTTGATCAGGCCCGGCAGCGCGTGCGGCACCTTCAATTCCTTGCGCAGCTTGATGACGGCCTTGGCGAAGCCGTCGAAGCCGCCCTTGATGCCGCAATAAGCCGCGAGCCGGGCGATGCGCGCCTCGATGGCGTCGCGGTTGAAGGCCAGCACATAAGGCATGAACACGGCGTTGGTCATGCCGTGATGGGTGTCGTAGAGCGCGCCGATCGGATGCGACAGCGAGTGGATGGCGCCCAACCCCTTCTGGAAGGCGGCGGCGCCCATCGCGGCCGCACTCATCATGTGGGCGCGGGCGACGAGATCCTTGCCGTTGGCAAAGGCCTTCGGCAGGTTCTCGAAGACAAGCCGCACGCCTTCGACGGCGATGCCGTCGGCCATCGGATGATAGCCCGGCGCGCAATAGGCCTCGAGGCAGTGAGCAAGCGCGTCCATGCCGGTGCCGGCGGTGATGAAGCCGGGCATGCCGACCGACAGTTCCGGATCGGCGATGACGATGGCCGGCAAAAGCTTCGGATGGAAGATGACCTTCTTGGTGTGGGTCGCTTCATTGGTGATGACGCCGGCGCGGCCAACTTCCGATCCGGTGCCGGCGGTGGTCGGCACGGCGATGATCGGCGCGATCGCATCGGAGTTGGCGCGCGTCCACCAGTCACCGACATCTTCGAAATCCCAGACCGGCCGCGCCTGGCCGGCCTGGAAGGCGATCAGCTTGCCGAGGTCGAGCGCCGAGCCGCCGCCGAAGGCGATGACGCCGTCATGCTTGCCCTTCTTGAACACGGCAATGCCGGCGGTCAGGTTGGAGTCCACCGGGTTCGGCTTGACCTCGGAAAACACGCCATAGGGTACCTTGGCGTCGTCAAGGATCTTCAACGTAGACGCGACGACCGGAAGTTTGGCCAGCCCCGGATCGGTAACGAAGAGCGGTCGTTTGATGCCGGTCGCATCAAGCACATCAGGCAATTCCTTGATGCGCCCCGCGCCGAAGCGCACGGTTGTCGGGTAGTTCCATTTGGAAATCAATTTTGTCATTTTTATCTTTCAGAAAATCAGATGGCTTCACGCAGGTGATATGACTTCGGCCTCGTCAGATTGTCGTAGCCGATGGCCGACAGGGCAGCGCCCTTGCCGGTGTCCTTGACGCCGGTCCAGACCAGCGCCGGATCGAGATAGTCGCAGCGGTTCATGAACACGGTGCCGGTCTCGATGCGATCGCCGAGAGCCGCAGCATGGTCGGTGTCGCGCGTCCAGATCGAGGCCGTCAGCCCGTAGGGGCTGTCGTTCATCAGCGCGATCGCCTCTTCGTCGTTGCGCACCTTCATGATGCCGACGATCGGCCCAAAGCTCTCCTCGCGCATGACGCTCATCTGGTGGTCGACCCCGGTCAGCACTTCCGGCGCCAGGTAAGGCGGGCCTTGCTCGTCGTTGGCCACCTTCATGTTGATGTGTGCCCTGGCGCCCTTGCGCAGCGCCTCGGCCTTCTGCTCGCGGATCAGGTCGGCAAAGCGCGCCTGGGCCATCGGCCCCATCGTCGTCGCCTGATCGAGCGGGTTGCCGACGACGTAGTTCTTGGTTTCGGCGATGAAGCCTTCGACGAACTCGTCATAGACCTTCTCATGGACATAGACGCGTTCGATGCCGCAGCAGCACTGGCCGGAATTGTAGAAGGCGCCGTCGACCAGGTTGGCGACGGCATGATCCATCTTGGCATCGGCCAGCACATAGGCCGGGTCCTTGCCGCCGAGTTCGAGGCCGAGCGTCATGAAGGTGCCTGCCGCGGCTCTCTCGATGGCGCGGCCGCCGGCGACCGAGCCGGTGAAATTGACATGGTCGATCTTGCCCGAGCCGAGCAGTTTTTCGGTCTGGGCGTGGTTCATGACGAGGTTCTGAAACAGGCCTTTTGGCAGGCCGGCTTTGTCGAAGGCCTGTTGAAAACGTTCGCCGACCAGCAGCGTCTGCGCCGCATGCTTGAGGATGACGGCACTGCCGGCCATCAGCGCCGGCACGATGGTGTTGACGGCGGTGAGATAGGGATAGTTCCACGGCGCAATCACCATGACCACGCCGAGCGGCACCTTCTTCACATAGCGGCGAAACCCGTCCTTGGGATCGGAGGCCATCACCGGCTTGAGTGCCGCTTCGGCGATCTCGACCATGTAGCTGGTACGTTCCCTGACGCCGCCGAACTCGCCGCCATAGCGCACCGGACGACCCATCTGCCAGGCGATCTCCGGCACGATCTCGTCGGTCATGGCGACCAGCGCTTCCAGCATGGCAAGCATGTATTTGCCGCGCTCGACGATCGGCGTCTCAGCCCATTTCTCCTGCGCCGCCTTGGCACGCTCGACCGCTGCATTGATCGCCTGATCCGTGGCCACAGGCCGTTCGGCATAGATCGAACCATCGACGGGAGATTTTATCTTGACCGTTTCGGTCATTCCTTGGGTCCTCGCAATTTATGACAATCTCGGTTTTGAGCCGCCCGCCCGTCCGGCAGCAAAGCTGAACGGCGACGCTGGCGTAGTTTAGTACCGCTCAAACCCCCTGTGCAGTTCCCAATCGGTAATGCGGCGGTCGTATTCGAACTGCTCCCAGTGCGCCGTATGGACATAATGCTCGAGCACGCCGTCGCCGAGCGCCTGCTTCAGCATCTCCGATTTCGCCAGCGTCTCGGTGGCATCACGCAGCGTCTTCGGAATTTCCGGCAGCTGCGAGGCTTGATAGGCATCGCCGACGAAGGGTTTTTGCAGTTCAAGCTTTTCGTCGATGCCGGCAAGCCCGGCCGCAATCAGCGCGGCGAAGGCGAGATAGGGGTTGAGGTCGGCGCCCCCGATGCGGCATTCCATGCGGATGCCCTTGGTGCCCTCGCCGCACAGGCGGAAACCGGCGGTGCGGTTGTCCTCGCTCCACATGATCTTGGTCGGCGCGAAGGTGCCGGCCTGGAAGCGCTTGTAGGAGTTGACGTAGGGCGCCAGAAACCAGGTGAATTCCTTGGCGTATTTGAGCTGGCCCGCCGCCCATTGCTGGCCGAGCGTCGACAGTGTCCAGTCGGCCTTCTTGTCGTAGAAAAGCGGCGTCTCGCCGTCGGCGCTCCACAGCGAATTGTGGATGTGGCTGGAATTGCCGGCGAGCCCGTAATTGTACTTGGCCATGAACGAAATCGCCTTGCCTTCGGACTCGGCGATCTCCTTGGCGCCGTTCTTCAGGATGACGTGGCGGTCGGCCATCTCGAGGGCCTCGGCATAGCGGACATTGATTTCTTCCTGACCGGGTCCCCACTCGCCCTTGGAGTTCTCGATCGGAATGCCGGCCGCCTGCATCTCGTTGCGCAGCCGGCGCATGACGCCTTCTTCCTTGGTGGTAATGCCGATCTGGTAGTCGCCGATATAGGGCGAGGCCGTGTCGAGGCCTTGCCAATGCTTCTTGCGAGCGGAATCGTAGGTTTCGCTGAACAGATAGAATTCGAGCTCGGAGGCGAAATAGCCGATATAGCCGCGCTCGCTCAGCCGCTTGACCTGCTTCTTCAGGATGGCGCGCGGCGAATGCGGCAGGTCGTCATGGGTGTGGTGGTCGAGCACGTCGCAGATCACCAGCGCCGTCTTTTCCAGCCAAGGAATGCGCCGCAGCGTCGACAGATCGGGCTTCATGACGAAGTCGCCGTAACCCTTCGACCAGCTCGCCGCCTTGTAGCCGGGCACCGGTTCCATATCGATGTCGGCGGCCAAGAGATAGTTGCAGCCATGCGTCTCGTCATGGGCGGAATCGACGAAATACTGGGCCAGGAACCGCTTTCCCGCCAGCCGCCCCTGCATGTCGACAATGCAGGCCAGCACCGTGTCGACCTCGCCACTGGAGACCGCTTTCTTCAACTGATCGAACGAGAAATTTCCGGCCATTCCTTTGGCACTCCGTCGTCTTTTCGGGGACACTTTGGGATTTCAAAATGGCGACCCGGCCGTGGGATATGGCCGGGTCGTATCGTGTTGTTGGAAGGACCCTATAAAGAGGCAGCGCCTTCGCGTTGCTTGACGGCGAATTCCTCCTCCGGCGAGTAGACCAGCGTTTTGCGGCCATAGGCGCCGAAATAGATGATCGCCAGCGCGTACCAGACCGCCACCCCGATGATGCCCTGCCGGTAGAGCGGATCGGTGAGCTGGAAGGCGATGGTGATCAAGGCGATGATCACGGTCAGCCATGCGCCCAGCACGCCGAAGGGGCTCTCGTAGGGCCGCTCGATATGCGGGAAACGGCGGCGCAGTTGCAGGAAGGTCAGCCCCTGCAGCAGATAGGAGAACATGGCGCCGAACACGGCCATGTTCAGAAGAGTGCCGCCGATGTAAGTGCCAGCGGCCCCGCCGCCCTGGGTGAACCAGATCACCACCATCACCAGGAAGCCGACCAGCGATCCCGCGGCAAGCGCCACGTTGGGCGTCTTGTGCTCGCCATGGGTCACCGAGAGGAAATGCGGGAAATAGCCCGCGCGGCTGAGCGAATAGATCTGCCGCCCGTAGGCGAAGATGATCGCGTGGAAGCTCGCCACCAGCCCGGCGACGGCGAACAGCGCGAGGACTTTCGCCCAGCCCGCTCCGTAGATCGTCCTGAAGCCGTCCAGTATCGGCTCGCCGGACGTTCCGTACGCAAACGCGCCGTCGGGCAATGCCGGGTTGATGATCAGGATCAGGAAACCCGTGGCGAGCAAGGTGAACATGCCGAGCATGATGCCTTTGGGCATATCGCGCTTGGGATCCACCGATTCCTCGGCGGCAAGCGGCAATTGCTCAATGGCGAGGAACAGCCAGACCGCGAACGGCATCGCCGCGAAAATGCCCCTGAGACCGAACGGCAGGAACGGCCCGTGCCCGTCCGGCAGCGCCATTGCCGCCCCGTCCGGTCCGATTCCGATATTCATCGCATTCTTGGCGAAGTCGAATTGTCCTGACGCCAATGCACTGACGAAGAAGAAAACCAGGATCGCCAAAGCGATGAGCGTGACGACCACGGTCACTCCAAATGAAAGCGCGACGCCACGCACGTTCAACCCGACGAAGACCAGATAGCCAACGAGCCACCAGATCGGCTGCCAGGCATCCGGGGTGCCGGTGATGGCCGTCATGTAGGTGCCAATGAAATAGACGACGACCGCCGGCGTGAGCACATATTCGATGTTTTCCGCTATGCCGGTGATGAAGCCGCCCCACGGACCGAACGCCGTGCGCGCGAAGGAATAGGCACCACCGGTATGTGGCAGCGCCGGGCTCATCTCGGCAATGGAATAGGTCAGGCCGAGATACATGATGGCGATCAGCACGGTCCCGATGAACATGCCGCCCCAGCCGCCGACGGCGAAGCCGAGGTTCCAACCTGAAAAGTCGCCCGAGATGACGGCTCCGACGCCGAGTGCCCAAAGCGAGAAGACGCCGGCGTGACGTTTCAGCCCGCGTTTTTCGAAATATTCAGAACCGGGGATGTGATAGGACACGCCCCCTTCATGCTTTTTTGCTTCGTCTGCCATTGTTTTTCCCTCTGTCAGTTGACCGGCTGAACCGGATGACCAGTCGCCGGCTGTCGGATCTCCTTTTGGTCCTCTTCCAGTCCGAGATCGGTGAAAATGCCTGTGAGCAGATCCGCCCATTTCCGCTGCCCGGCAGCGCCGGAGATCTCGTCGTTGCGGATTTCGATCATCGCGCAGGGCAGCGCCCGCGAGCGCGCGTGCCGTTCCAGCGTGAAATAGACGCGGTCGGCCGGCGAATAGGGTTCGTTGATGCCGACCGTGACGCCGGCGAGCCGCTGCAGCGCGGCGATCAGCGGTGCGGCCAGCCGACGGTCCTCGTCATGGATGATGCCGATATGCCAGGGCCGGCTCTTGCCATGATAAACCGGGGTGAAGGAATGGATCGAAACCAGCCGTGTCTCCAGCCCGCGCGCCAGCCTTTTGTCGATGATGCGCTCGACCGCGTCATGGAAGGGCTGCCACGACAGCGCAATGCGCGCGGCGCGCTGCTTTTCCGACAAGCCGGCATTCCCGGGTATGGCAGTGGTTTCGCTGACCGGCGGCACCAGGTCCGGCGCATCCAGCGGCCGGTTGCAGTCGATGACAAGGCGCGAAATGCGGGTCTCGACCAGCGTCGCGTCAAGCGTCTCGGCCATGCGGCGGGCGACCGGCAGCGCGCCGGGATCCCAGGCGATGTGGCGGGAAAGCTCTTCGGCAGCAAGGCCGAGCGTTCCGAATTCCGGCGGCAGGAAGTTGGAGGCGTGGTCGCAGGTCAGCACGAAAGGGCTTGATCCGCCCGGGTTCGTCACCCTCACGGCTTCAGGCGATGCAAGGCTGGCGGGCCGTGCTGTCTCCATTGTCTGCAGTCCCCGGGGAGCGCTGTATCGTATGTTACGTATTTTGCATCATTGCGTCCCTGCGGATGATTTCATACAGTTTGACCGGCTTTGTCAACGCGATTTCGGGTCAAATGCGATTTCGGCAAAACAGCCAGGGTGGGGAAAAGATGATATCCAGCATTGCCGAACTGATCTCGGACCGCATCGGCACGATGCCGGCAGGCGAGCGTCGCGCCGCACACACGCTGATCGCCAACTACCCGCTGATCGGCCTGAAGACGGTCGCCGAGTTCTCAGCTGCCGCCGGCGTCTCCTCGCCGACGATCCTGCGTTTCGTCGCCCGGCTCGGCTTCCAGAATTACCCGGAGTTCCAGTCGACGCTGCAGGACGAGCTGGCGGCGCAATTGCAGTCGCCGGCGTCACGGACGCTCAATCCGCCGTCGCCGAACGGCGGCGCGGTGTCGCCGATGCTGGAAGCGACGCTCGACAACATGCGCGAGACGTTCAGGCATCTGTCCGACAAGCAGCTTGCCGACATCGTCGCAAAGCTTGCCGACCGGCGCGGCAAGACATTCCTGATCGGCGGCCGCTTCACCGACCCGCTGGCACGCTACATGGCCGCCCACCTCGCCATCGTCCAGCCCAACGTCTTTCACCTCGCCGGACAGGAAAGCGTCTGGCGCGACCGGCTGATCGACATGGGCAAGCGCGACGTGCTGGTGATCTTCGACATCAGGCGCTACCAGGACAGCCTGGTCCGTTTCGCCGAGACGGCGCATCAGCGCGGCGTGCAGATCGTGCTGTTCACCGACCAGTGGCTGTCGCCGATCGCCCGCTTTGCCCGCCATGTCATCGCCGGGCGCACCGCCGTACCCTCGGCCTGGGACTCCTCCGCGGCCCTTTTCGTCGTTGCCGAAACGCTGATCGGCGCCGTCACCCGGCAGCTCGAGGCCGACGGCGCCAAACGCATCCGCGAGCTGGAAAGCCTGCGGTAGGGCGCGGTCTGACCCCGACGGCATGATTGCTTCCGTGCCGGGAAGGCGAGCGTGCTAGGCCCAAATGCCAAAGCGGCCCGCGCGAGGCGGGCCGTTTTGATATTTGGTTGCGGGGACGCGCAACCGTCTTGTCCTTGCGGCCGGTAAGCAGAGCGGCCGTCGGGTGCCCGGACGGTCGAACTCGTGCGGCAGGTCGAACAGATTGCGCTGCAGCCGCGCTAACCTACTCTTCGATGCGCCGGGGACTCGGGCTAGCCAATCCCAAAATGATGCCATGACCGGTCCCATGTGAAGGGGCCGGAGCGGCGAGGTCGCGGCGAACGCTCTTTGGAGTCACGCAGACCGAAGCGGAGCTGTGGAAGCACATCGAGTTGCATGCCGCGCTCGCGCATCAGCCGGGACTTAGGGCAGAGGGATCGGCTTGTCGCTTAGCGTACGCAAATAGGCAATCAGATTAACACGCTCGGTCTCATCGGGAACGCCGGAAATTTCCATGCGGACACCGGGAGTGGTGAGGACGGGATCATAGAAAAAGGTGTTCAGATCCTCGTAAGTCCACGCGCCCTCCCAATCCCGCAAAGTCTTGGAATAACCGAACTCCGGCACCGATGCCTTGTCGCGGCCGACGACCTCCCACAAGTTCGGACCAGTCTTGCTGCCCTTGCCTGGTTCGTTGTTGTGGCACCCGTCACAATTTTTGCCGAAATAAATCCGGCCCTTCTCGACATCGGCAGCAGCCAAGTTTGTGGCAATCGGTGCGGGCTTAGGTAGCGCGGCGCCATGCGCCACGAGATAGTCGGATATCTCGGAATATTCGTTAAATCTGGCGAGATGGAGCGGTGTCCGGGCGAAGGAGTCCGCTGTTCGGGCGTTGAGATCGGCGCCCGCTTCGACCAGCGCCTTGACGCAATCCAGGCAGCCGTGCCGGACGGCCTCGTGAAGAACAGTCTGATCTCCTACAGCTGAGTTCGGGTCGGCGCCATGCGCCAACAGCAGCGTGATGAGTTCGAGCTTGTTTTTCGCTACGGCCACCTTCAGGGGCGGACCGCCTATCTTCGATCCGGCGTTGACATCTGCGCCGCGGTCGATCAGCAATTTGGCCGCATCGAGATGCTGCCTGCTGACTGCATAGTAGAGCGGCGTTGCAAACCCATCAGGGTCGTTGACATTTGCGCCTGCATCGAGGGCCGCCGTAATGGCAGCCATATCGCCCTTCTTGGCAGCGTCATGAATGGCTGCCGCCTGTGATGTCAGCGGAATCAAACAGAAACATATCCATAAGAGCATTCCAGCACGCATCAGTTGCCTCCCCTTAGCCGAAACTCCCGCCCATCCCATTTGAGCGTCGCCGCTCCGCCCCCATGCCCGTGCATCCGGATTTGCGGGACCTGCCCTTCGCCGACGCTTACGCGCGCCCCGAGCATTTCAGTCTTGAGCTCCAGAAGCGCGCCCCGCCGCACATAGGGGTTCACCGCGCATATCTGCGCACCGCAAAAACTGCTCCGGCTCGTTGACCCGCCTGCTGAACAGCTTATGCCCTCATGGCTTAGGATGAGATCGGCCTTGCCGTCGCCGGTAAGATCGCGCTCGATCACGGAGCCGGGGGCAATCTTTCCCACATTGCCCTCGCAAGCCGAAGCGATCTGTTCGGCGATCAGGTATTTCGCGGCGTTGGAGTAGGCTGCGGCCGGCGCTGTGGCGGCAGCAAGAATGGTGGCGAGGAGAATTGACCGGAGCATCGCGCTCTTCCCTAGTGCCACCATAACTCAACTTGGATTTCACCAAAAGATAATCGGGTTCTTGTTCGGCGGGTTAAACTGATTGCCGGGACAGGATCTGACATTCTCTGTCCAGTTGCCTCTGCGGGCGCCGACGAGGATCAAAACTGGCCGCGCCAGGCCGCAAACGCAAAACGGCCCGCACTGAGGCGGGCCGTTTTGTGTATTTGGTTGCGGGGACAGGATTTGAACCTGTGACCTTCAGGTTATGAGCCTGACGAGCTACCGGGCTGCTCCACCCCGCGTCAACTTGACGGCGAATGCCGGCCGGGCAGCCCGGACTTTTTGTTTTGTCCGTCCTCGAGGCCTTCGGCCTTTGCGGGCGGACGGGGCGCTGCTCCACCCCGCGTCAACTTCAGAAGTAAGCCTTGGCTCACTGGATTCAAGCTTGCGCCAACTGAAAGGGCCGCTTGCGCGGCCCGAGCTCCCGTTTGGCGGGCCTGTTGGTAAGGAGAAGATTTGGATTTTTGCGACGTGCGTTTTGCAGACCTGGCAGCGACCTACTCTCCCGCGTCTTGAGACGAAGTACCATCAGCGCTGGAGCGTTTCACGGCCGAGTTCGGAATGGGATCGGGTGCAGCCGCTCCGCCATAACCACCAGGTCGGCAAAGCGCACGTTGCTCGAGAAGCTGTTTTTGTGCCAAGGCAACATTGCAGTCCGTTACGGGCGAAGCCCGCAAGTGCGACTGCACGTCGCCGGTCGTCCGGCGCCCTCGCGGAGCATAGGCCCGTAAGGGCCGCTCATGCGTGAGCGCTGGTAAGACCATCGTGTTTCACGATGGGCATAAGGAATGAGAACGATCAAGCCGATCGAACTATTAGTACCGGTAAGCTTCAAGCGTTGCCGCTCTTCCACACCCGGCCT